>JACQST010000043.1 GCA_016211185.1 Candidatus Woesearchaeota archaeon
GGAGGAGGAGGTGGCGGTGGTGGCTCTGTGAAGGCTTCTGTGAGGGCTTCATACTTGATTGCTCCTCTTGTTGCTGACAAGAAGAACGTTTTGGTTGTTCGTGACCCGAGTCTTTCGTGGAGGAAGGTGGAGTTTGTGTCTGATGTGAATGCTGGCCGTGCAAGCCTTGATGTTGAGGTTGCTCCTGTTTCAGAGGTTGCTGTGTTGGGTGATGCTTATCAGTATGTGAAGGTTTCTTCTGCTCCTGTTTTTAGGGATTCTGATTTTGAGAGTGTGCTTGTGGAGTTCGCTGTGAACAGGTCTTGGGTTGATGTTAATGGTTATGAGCCTAAGTCTGTTGTGTTGAAGAGGTTTGTGGGTGGTGTGTGGGTTGAGGCTGACACGTCTCTTGTGGCGATTGGTTCTGATGATTACAGGTATTCTGCTGGTGTTCCGGGCTTTTCGTATTTTGCTGTTGTTGCAAAGGCAAGGGTTTCCGGGCATTCGGTTGCGGGTTCCTCAGGCAGTAATGATTCTGTAGTTGTTGTGCAGCCTTCTGTTTCTGCAGGGGAGGATAGTGATTCTGGGGTTGTCAAGAAGGATGGTTTGTCTGAGCCTCCTGATATCTCTAAGTATACTTTCTTTAACAGGCTGGGCTTTGTCAAGGGCGCTGCAATACTCACGATAATGGTTGCCTTGATACTGCTTACAGTGGCTATAAGGATTAGGCAGAGGAAAAAAGGGTAAAGAATAATCTGTAATTTTTATTCGAGCCGGGTTCCGCTCCACACTACCCAGTGCTCCGGGTCCGGTGCTGCTTCTCCGTACAGGAAGTAAGGCGGTGCTGTTCTTCCGAAGTATCCTCTCCAGACATCTGCCCATGTGTCCCCGTAGGGTCTGGCAAGCCCGTATATTGAGCTTCCGAAGTGTCGCCAGCCGCTCAGCATTGCCCTGTAGTCCTGGTGTGCGGGTTCTACTGTCACTGAGGTTATTGCTCCGTGTTTCCTGACGCGCTCTATGAATTCCTTTATTGGCGCGCGGCCCATTCCCGGGTCAACGTGCTCGTCTTCGTATCCGAAGTTGTCTGATATGTGGACGTGTCCGAGTATCTTGTCCTTGGCAAGCTTCTCCACCTCGTCAAGGAGCCACTTTTTGAATGCCTTGTCGTTTTCCGCTATGCTCTTGTCCGCATCTCCTATGAAGTATTTTCTCCATGTGTAGCCGTGCCCCACGTCGAATGTTGCCTTTATGTGCTGCTCTGCGAGTTCCTTTGCATGCTGGTCGTCATACCCCTTTACTTTCAGGTATGATGCCATTGACTTCCTTGACTCCAGAACCATGTCCCTTAGTTCGTGTGGGTGCGAGCCGTACGTCTCAGGGAAGATGTTTTCGGGAGCAATGAACAGCGGTTCCTTTGTTCTCATCTGCTCTGATTTCTGCATTGCGAACAGCCCGGCCCTTGCTATGGTGTCGGCTGTTTTCTTGATTGCGTAGTCTCTTATTGGCATAAGGTGCTGCTGCGTGTATTTTATCTGCTCTGCCTGCTGCGTGTATGCTACTTCAGCGAATATCATTCTCTGCAGGTCTGCCTCTATCTGTTTTTTATGCTCTGTAAGGACTTCTGATGGGAGCTGGCTTGGCGATGCAGGCAGTATGCCGCGCAGCTGGGGCTCGTGGTGGAACATTATCTTCCACTGTTCTTCGACCGGCAGGTTTTTCTCGAGATTTTGATAGAATTGAAGGGCTTTTTTTACTCTGTCCAGGGTTTCTTTTTGCTGCTTTGCCCTTTCTATTCCTCCATAGAAGCTTGACATGCCCGCGTATTGGAGCCTTTGCAGGTCCACCTGCTCTATCTGGTATTGCAGTTCAGGTGTCCTTTTTGTTTTGTCAGGGTTTTCGCTGTTCCATTTTTCGGTTTCTCTGACAAAGTAGTCCCATTCCCTGAGTTCCATCTTGTATCTTTCGCGGCCAGTTGCTGGATCAACTTCTGTCTCTGGTATTTTTTCGCCCTTCTCATCAAACAGGTATTTGCCGCTCTCATTTGTCTTCCACACCGGGAGAGGCACGGGCTGGTCGGTTCGTATCGGTATTATCTGTCCTGTCCTGTCGTCAACTATGTGGAAGACTGCTTTTTTTCGCTCCCCTTCGAGAAGGTGTGCCTCTGCGGGGTTCAGCATGAATTCAGGGTAGTTGTCGTACAGGGGCCTCTGGAATTCGCCTGTGTGCACGACTATTGCTCCTCCCTGCGTAACATCTGCTGCGAAATCAACTGCCCTTTTTATCTCGTTTAGCGCCTGCTCCCTTGCCATCTCGTTGAAGCCGCCTTCTGTTAGGCCTGAGAGGTTTCCGACTCCTATTGACGCGTGGGTTGTGAGTATCACCTTGTTCCACTCTGCGAGCTCCTTTATGTCTCTTCTTTCCTCCATTCCGTACATCTCTGGTGTTGTTGAGCCCTGTCCCATTGAGCCTTTTCCTCTTCCTGTGAAGCCGAGCTCGACTCTTGACGCGCCCTGCCTTATCTTTGCCTGCAGCGCTTCGAGCTGGTTCTGCATTGGAGGGGTTGGTATTCCTATCTGGCTTGGCGTGAGGCCTGAAAGCTGCGGTTCGCCGTCCATTGGCTCTATTGGCGCCATCACGTTGGCGTCATCCGATAGCGGCTGGTATCCCCTGTCCATCGCGTGGAAGTATGCGCCTTTGTAGTAGTTGTTTCCGTAGAGCATCGTTGCACCGTTAGTAGACTGTTTTTTTCTTTTTGGCCTGTGTGTAGAACTCCTCTATTTTTTCTGTTTCGTGGCCCGGGGTTGCCTTTCTGTGCTCGTATGTTGCTTCTGTGCTGAATTCTGGCTTTTGGTATGTTACGCTTGTTTTTTGGGGTTGTGTGACTGTGTCATAAGGGTTTTCTGCTTGCTGCGCGTATTGTGGTGGTGTGTGGCTTGCAGTTGCCTCTTCTATTCTGGTGCCGTACTGTGCCTGTGCTTCCTGCTGCTTTGCCTGTGCTTCTTCAACAGACTCCTCAAGAGGTTTTGCAGTCGGGGTTTCCTGCTGTGGCTGGCTGGCTGCAGTCAGGGAAACGTTTCTTTTCGCAGCCCACAGGAGCTTTGCCTCTATTGTTTCGAGCGTATCCGGGCTGGCTGCCTTCATGTGGGGAATTGGGAGCTGCTGCTTTTCCTGGTCTGAGATGGCTTCCCTTTCTGCCTCCTTCAGGAGCTTGTCTGTTTCCTCAAGCTCCTTCTTGCTCGCCTCCTCAAGCTCCTTCAGCCTCTTTATCTTTTCTGCCGGAGAAAGCTTCCTGAGTTCTTTTATTTCGTCTTCAAGCGTCATCTGCTCACCATGTCAGCATGCCGTGCATCTTCTTGTAGTTTTTGTAGGTCTCATAGATGTCCTTTTTAACTGTCCCGTTTGCTTTTTTTATTTCATCAGCAATGGCTACCTTGTCCTCATGCTCTTTTTTGCCTTCCTTCTTCGGCGCCATTGACTCGAATATTTCTCCGATTCCGTCGAATACCGCCTTGAACGGCTCTATCAGGGAGGGGGCTGGCTTTTTTTCCGCTTGCCTTGGAGGCTCAAAGGTTTCTCCTCCTTCCATAAGGTAGTGCTTGAGTTCGTCGCCAAGAGCTTCCATGGATTCCTTTATTGAGTCGTTTATCATGCTCATCAGCTGCAGGTCTTCCTCTTCCCTCATCTTGATGTAGTTTTCTTCGTGGTGCTGGCTCCAGACGTATGCCCTCATTGTGAGGTCGAATTTTCCTGTGTGCATGGGTCCTCTCTGGTATCCTTCGCCGACATACTGCATGGCCGGCCTTGTCCTGAACATGAAGTGTATCAGTATGTATGGCTTGAATTTCCTGTATCCCGGGTCTTCCTTTTTGGCAAGAACCTCGACTTCTATCATTGAGCCTTCAAAGGCTGCTATCATGTCTGCTGATTCGAGTTTTTTCTGGTCGAGCTGAAGCCTTCTTATGTTCCTCAGGTATGGTTTTATCCAGCCCATGTAGAGCTTTATGGTTTCGTAGTGCTGCCTTAGGTATTTTATTATGAATTTCCTTCTCGTGCTGAGCTCGTTGTAGGTCCTTTTTTTCCATTCATAGAACTGCCTGAGCTTCCTCTTCAGGACTTCCTTGACCTTGTCGTTGAACTCAAGCCTGTCAACTTCGCTGTCGAGTTGGTCTATGTTTTTTATCCTGACCCTGAAGAACAGGTCCGGGAGTATTGTGAATCCCACGCTTTGCGACAGCCCGTATACTGAAGCGGCGTTTTTCACTCCGCCCTCTACCTGGTCCACCCAGACTCCTTTCAGGGTTATTTCTGAGCTTTGCGCGCTGGGCCTGTCCTCGTATGAGTCTATGTAGTATTGCAGCCTTTCGTCAATTATTCTCAGTTCCCTAACTATCTGGAAGAGGGCCTTTATCATCTCGCTTATGCCTCTGAGGTATCCTGCTGCTTTTTCCTGCTGTGACGCGAGCCTCTGTTCTGACACGCCGAAGAATGCTGACTGCTCTGAGGCGGCAAACACGTCTGTGATTTTCGTGAAGGTTGTGTATCCCCAGTCGTACCTGAGGTGGTCTATTATCCAAAAGTATGCTGATTCTATGGGCTGGCCTGTGGACTCAACGACTATTCTGTTCCTGAAGTCAGGCTTAGGGTATCCAGTTGGTCTTTGGACATGCAAGAGGTGTTCCTCAGCGCTCTCCTGGCCAAACCCGTACCGCTTGAGCAGTTTTTCGTCAGCCATATTGGTTCTCTGGGCTGTGCAGCTATTAAATCTTTTCCTTATTGCTTTTGTGCCTTACTGCCATCGCTTCATAACTGTTGCTACCTTGTCCGCGAGGTCTGTGGCTGTGAAGCCGTAGCCGTATTCCCTGTAAAGAAGGTCGCCTGCCATGCCTGAGATGAATGCTGATGCGCATGCAGCCATTATGAGGCTGTTTTTCTGCGCTGCAAGGCCTGCGCACAGCCCTGCAAGGACGTCCCCTGTGCCTGAGACAGTCATGCCTGCATTCCCTGTTTTGCTAAGGCGTATGCCCTCCCTGGATATCATGGTGTCTGTCCTGCCTTTTAGCAGGATAATGTTGCTGCCCGAGGCTTTCCTCGCGAGAGTTATTGATTCTTTTCCGCTTGCTTTGATGCCTGTGTTGCGCAGCAGGGTTTGGAACTCTTTGAGGTGGGGTGTTATTATTGCGTTCTCAGTATCCTTCAGCCCGATGGCTTTTATCGCGTCAGCATCTATCACTTTTGGGCACAGCGTGTTCCTGACAACTTTCCTGACAAGAGCCTGCGTCTGTTTCCTGAGCCCTATGCCGTTTCCTATGAGCAGGGAATCAAAGCCTTCGCTGAGCCTGATTAGCTTGTTGGCGTGAGCCTCTTTTAAGTAGCTGGCGTTTATTCTGACCGTCATGAAGTCCGGCCAGGCTCTTACAACGCGGGCAACGTCTCTTGGCGAAGCAATTACAACTGCGTCTGCCCCAGACCTGTACGCAGCCATGCCTGCAAGCATCACTGCGCCAGTGTATTCAGGGCTTCCCCCGATTATCAGCACTCTCCCGTTTTGGCCTTTGTGGGAATCAGGCTTTCTTTTCGTGAGCTTTATGCTGCGCCATGTTATTAGTTCAGGCATGAGTTTTCTACACGCAAAGGCTATTTATGGTTATTGGTGTTGCCAAGAGAAAGTTTTAAATACGCAGTCTGGTGAGGGCAAAGCGTGGTAAGCAAAAAGGGCTACATAATCAGCTATGGTGACTGGTTCAAGGGCTTTATTATCGGAGCCCTTGTCGGGGCTGTCCTCGCTTATCTTGTGATTAATGGCATATTGAAGGTTCCGGCGTACACTGCAAAGGACGCTGCTTCAAAGGCCATGCTTCTGCTGCCGCTTGCGAAACGGTTTTGAAGATTAACCTATCCTGTAGTCAAGGAAGGGCATCATCTTTATCAGCGATTCCCCTGCGAAGTCCCAGAAGTATGGCGCGGCAAATATTATTGCCCCAATCATGAGGGTGTGGTGGAACTTCTCGCCTACCCTTCCAACTATGGCGGCTGCCGCACTTACTTTTAGCATTGCGATTATCGCTATGAATGCCCTGACGCCGAACTCAACATAGCCTGTCACAGCCATCTGCTGCCCTATGAGTCCCAGTCCCCATGCAACATTCATGCTTACGAAGGTGAAGAACATGGTTGCCGGTATTGCGTGAAGGCCATGCCCAAGCCATCCCATTCCTCTTTCATCCTGGTGGACAAAGAAAAGCTCGATTATGCCTATTGCCGCGCCCATGAAAAGCGCAGGGACTACGATTAGCTGCGTCTCAGCCATGCGCTGATTCTGAACCAGCTATTATTTAAACCTTTGCCAAGCTCTTCTTGAGCGTTTTTAGAAAAGTTTTTATAAAGGCCTTGTGAAGGGTTGAAGATGAAAGAGGCAGGCACTTCTGTCAGGGCTATAAGGGTGCTGCTTGTTCTCGCTGTTCTTCTGATTGTTGTTCCTTCTGTGCTGTCTGAGACAATCCTTGAGAGAAGCCTTAACAGGCTGGGCGTTGACAAGAACCAATTCGATGTCCAGAAGATTTATGACAATTACCAGCCTTTCCTTGACTTTGTTGCTTACGCCATACTCTTCATAGGCGTCTCCATGATGGGTCTGAAGAAGACCTTTGGGGAATCAACTGTTGTGCCTGTAGTCGTAGGCATGGTTCTTGCGGTTGCCGCTGCCTTTTACGCTTCTACCATTAAGTTCAAGCTGGGTGATGAACTTGGTCCCACTGCCCTCCTTATAGGAGTTGGGCTCGTCGGGTTCATGGTGTTTAATGTGTTCAAGGGCATGAATGTTGACGGGTTTCATTCTGCTGCGTGGGGGATAGTTATTGCTGGGGCTTTGATAGTTCCTGTAGCCGAGAAGGCAATGGCTGGTGTCCCCCAGGATAGTCTGTTGCGCACGATTTTAGACTGGGCGTATGTTATCCTTACAATTGCAACCCTTGTCCTGATAGTGGGCTTGTTCCGCTCAGTGTTTGGAATGTGGAGGGGCTCAACGCAGGCAACACAATCCACAGCAGCAACTTCAGCAGCTTCAAATACGCCATGGCCAAGTCACACACCTATGAGTCCAATGGGCGCAACAGGCGCTTCTGGGACTCCGCCAACAGGTACAGGGGGAGGTAGTGGTCCGACTGGCAAGCCGCCGAATTTTGATCCCTTCAAGAAGGCACATAAAAACGCTGATACGATGGCAAAGTCTATGGAGAAGCGGTTAGTTCATAACATAAACGACAAACACCTTAAAAATATAGTTACCGCTTTGTCTGCAGTTCCGGCCAGGAACACAGATGCAAGCAAAAGCGCAGAAAAAGCCATAAACGAGCTTAAAGAGATAAACAGGGATCTAGATTGGGTGAAAAAATACGTGAGTGTTATGGACGCTGCTCTCGGTTCTGCATTCAGAAGTTCAAGTTCAGGAAAAGCTTCAATAGTGGCAAAAGGCCTTCTGGAAATCAATCAACAGATAATATTCATGGATTTAGCTATATCAAAATTATCTGCTCAGTTAGGGGACATGAAAACGGCTCCCGCTGCAACAAAGGTTTCACCCACCGATACAACTATAAAAGCATGTATAGGCCATGTTAAAGTTATACTGGTTGAACTTAGCAGGATAGAAGTTCAGATCTCTGCTGGACCTTAGTTGGATGCTTTATGCCTTGGTTGGTTATGCTCTATGGTCAGGATACCAAAAACACTCGATGAGATTAATGCTAACCTACTGCGGCCTTCAAATGAAAATGCGGCGAGAGATGCAAATTCGATAAAGTACAGGCTCGAGGGCATTGTAGATGAACTTAGGAATGCCAAGTCTGCTTATGAAGGTTTACCTTCTGCTGTGGATTCTCCACCTGTAAGGGATACTATCCAGTCCACAGGAAAGCTGAAACAGGTCAAAGTGGCTTTGAAGATAGCAAACTATACTGCGAAAGTTGGCTGGGTAAAATTGAGGGGCACAGAAAAAGAGAGGTTTAAAAGAGGTATAGATAAAGCCTTGCGGAATGTCAGATTCAGCCTTAACAAAGCTGCCACTAAAATGAGGGAACTGAAGGAGAAAGTTGAATCTATAAAGGGCGTATTAAATTCATTGCAAAATAGTGAAGCCAAAGTTTACATAAATTCACAAATACAAATCGTTGAACAAAAAAGTAATGCAGTTTTGTTGTTGATAACAGAATTGGCTGAAAAGGTTAACCTGTTGAATTTTGAAGACTTCGATATTACTGATTTTGATAAGGCCTTGACTGCTGCAGAAAATGCTATCTCGCCGGTAAAAGGAATGATACATGCTTTTGCAAATATTGATAGTAAATTAAAATAAGGTGTTAAGCATCAAGCGATATTCATATCAGATATCAGGCAAAGCTTTTTATCCTACAGGGTTTATGAGCGTTAAAAAAGGTGCTTTGATGAACAAGAGGTTGCTTCAGTTAGTGCTACTTGCAACGATACTTGCGGTTATTGTTCCTTCTGTTGTTTCCCAGTCAATCATTGACAAGAGCCTTAGCCGCATAGGGGTTAGCAAGGACAAGTTTAACGTCGCAAATATTTATGACAAGTATCAGCCTTTCCTTGACTTTGTTGCATATGCTATCCTGTTCATTGGGATTGCGACGTTTGCGCTGGGGCAGCATTTCAGGGGCACTGCAACTGTGCCTGTGATGGTTGGCATTATCCTTGCGATTGCTACTGCTGTGTTTGCCAGCAAGATGAAGCCTCCGTTCATGCTTGCAGACTTGGGGCCTTTTGCCCTTATCATCGGCCTGGGCCTTATTGCCTTCATGATTTACAGTATGTTTAGGGGCATGGGCATGAATTGGCCGCACGCGGCTGCGTGGGGGCTTTTCCTTGCGGGCGCTGCCCTGCTTCCCATTGCCGAGAGGGCATTGGCAAGTGTTCCTGCGGACAGCCTTCTCCATGTGATGGCTGACTGGATGTATGTGATTCTTTTCGTTGCAGCTGTTGGCCTTATAATACAGCTTTTCCAGCTGGTTTTCGGGTTGTGGGGCGGTGGTGCTCAGCCTGCAGGTGCTGCTCCTGCCCCAGGCGCAGCTCCGCCTGCTGGACCGGCTGGGCCAAGAGCTGGTGCTGCTGCGGCTGCAGGAGGCGGTCCTCCTCCTCCGCCTGGTGGGCCTGGAGCTGGTGCAGCTGGAGCAGGTGGTGGTGCGCCGTATGCTGCTCCTAACCAGTTGCCACATGTGTTTGAGCCAGCAAGGCAGAGGCTGCAGAGTGCGCTGACTGCCATGAATGCTCATTATGAGCATGTTAGGAACTTACTTAACACGTTGCCTGCACCGGCAATGGGTGCTGCCAGGGTTGCCGCTACTAACGGCGCCAGGGCTGTTCTGGGCGGCCCGATTAATGCTGCTGACACCGCAATTACTACTGAGCTTAACGCCTTGACAAACCCTGCGCTGCTTAACGCTGCTTTCGTAGACCCGGGGAGGCGGGCGAGGGTTGCGACTGCTTTAGGAAACATAATGGCGAGTTATGCTGCTGTGCAGGCCATGCGCACTCATGCTGTTACCACTTTGGGGCCGGCGGGCAGCCCGATAAATACTGCAAACGAGGCCTCGGCAATGGGCTATGCTGCTTCTGCACGGGATAATGTTTGGAGTGCTACTGTGCAGACGGAGATGGGGACTATTGTTACACAGGTGCACGCGGCAATGGTTGGGCCTTAGGCACAGGACAAGTCTTAGCTTAATTTTTCGGAGAATTTTCAAGGTTCAGGAAATTTTAAAATGAAGACTTTTGTGGATACAAACGCACTTATTGACCTATATCAAGAGAATAATAACGAATGACAGTGACTTTAAAAGAGTGGCGGGCCTGGAGGTTATAGGGTATTAGTCCTCTATCATCTCTATCTCTATGTTGAGGCCTTCAGGTATCGGGACTCTCATTACCAGACGTAATGCGCGCTCGTCCATTGCTAGGTCAATAAGCCTTTTGTGGATGCGCATTTCGTATCTGTCGAAAGAAGCCTTTCCGTCGCCGCATGGGCATTTCCTTGTTGTTACCCTGAGCCTTTTGGTTGGTAGGGGTATTGGGCCCTTCATCTCAACGCCTGTGCGCTCGACTATGTCCTTCATTGACTGGCATACCTGGTTTAGCTTGGCTATGTCTGTGCTTGCTATTTTTATTCTTGCTTTTTGAGCCATTTTTGGTATGCCTTCCACACAATAATGTTTCTTTATTGTGTTCCCCTGCGCGGGGAACTCAACAAATGGAGCCTTACTTGAGCTCCTTCTTAACGAGGTCTATGCACATCCCTGCTGCAACTGTTGCGCCTGAGTCACGAACCGCGAATCTTGACATCTGTGGTATGTCCATCTGCTTCTCTATTACGAGTGGCGTTGTGGGCTTGACTTTTACTACTGCGATGTCTCCGTTCTTTATGAAGTCTGGTTTTTCCTGCAGGGTTTCTCCTGTTGCAGGGTTTACCTTTTTCTCTATGGACAGTATCTGGCACGCCACTTGTGCTGTGTGCACGTGGAATACTGGTGTGTAGCCTGCTGTGACGACTGTCGGGTGGTTTATGATTGCTATCTGCGCTGTGAATTCTGTGGCGAGGGTTGGTGCCTTGTCAGGGTGGCCTATTACGTCTCCTCTTGTTATGTCTTGCTTTGCTATTCCCCTTATGTTGAATCCTATGTTGTCTCCGGGCTCTGCGATGTCTATTGTCTCGTGGTGCATCTCTATGGTCTTGACTTCGCCGTGGACTCCTTTGCCTTCCCTTCCTGGCACTGCTATGACTTTGTCGCCTACCTTCATCTGGCCTGTTTCAACCCTTCCGACAGGAACAACTCCTATGCCTGTGATGTTGTAGACGTCCTGTATTGGTAGCCGTAACGGGAGGTTGATTGGCTTGTCTGGCTGCTTTAGGTTGTTTATTGCCTCTATCAGTGTAGGCCCTTTGTACCATGGCATGTTTTCTGACCTGTTCTTTACGTTTTCTCCCAGGTATGATGCCATCGCGACGAATTGTATCTCATCTGGGTTGTATCTTACTGTTTTAAGTAAAGCGCTTACCTCTGCCTTTACCTCATCGAACCTTTTCTGGTCGTACTGTACCATATCCATCTTGTTTATTCCGACGATGAGTTGGCCGACTCCGAGTGTTCGGGAGAGGAATATATGTTCCTTTGTCTGCGCCATTACGCCTTCTCCTCGGTTTGCTGATACTACAAGGACTGCTGCGTCTGCCTGTGACGCTCCTGTTATCATGTTCTTGATGAAGTCCCTGTGTCCTGGCGCGTCTATTATTGTGAAGTAGTATTTGTCTGTCTCAAACCTTTTATGGGCGAGGTCTATTGTGAGCCCTCTTTCCTGCTCCTCCTTGAGGTTGTCCATTACGAATGCGAATTCGAAGCCGCTTTTCCCAAGCTCCTTTGCCTTTTCCTTGAGCTTCCTCATGGTCTGCTCATCTACGGTGCCTGAGTCATAGAGGAGCCTTCCGACTGTTGTTGATTTGCCGTGGTCTACGTGACCTATGAACACTACGTTAAGGTGTGGTTTTTGCTTAGCCATTTTGTTTTTTTCCTCCTGAAATGATGGTAAATTTGTTGTTTCTGGGATTTGGGCAGGGTATTTAAATTTTGTGGTATAGAAAAGTTTATAAATCAGTAACCTGAAGGGTGTGCTGTAAAGAGGTGAACAGGTTGCAAAGGAAGGGTGCGCTTGATGTATCAATCAATTCTATTGTCGTTATTGTTTTCGCGATAACAATGCTCGGGCTGGGGCTTGCCTTCATAAAGGGCAAGTTTAGTGAGATAGGCAAGACTGTTACTTTTCCTCAGCCTGAGATACCTGCATCTGCCGAAGAGCCTATCGTTTTGCCGTCTGAAGTTATGAGCGTAAACAGAGGCACAAACGCTGAGGTGAGCATTAATTTTTACAATAATCAGAATAGTGATGTTACCTCTAGTGTTATCCCTGAAATCAAGAATTGCGTGGGAACAAGCGGCAGCTCTTTTGCTCTTGGTGTGACAGCAGGCGGCCAGAATGTTCCTGTTGGCCGTAGTGTTACATATAAGGCGTTGGTGGTTATTCCTCCTGATAAGCCCTCAGGGACTTATACTTGCACGCTCCATATAAGTGATACCACAAAGCAGTTCTTCCTGAAGGTGAGTGGAAAATAAAGGTGATTATTATGGCTAAGAAGAAGTCTGCAAAAGGCATTGATTATGCTGAGGACATGACAAGGAATCTGAACATTGCGCCCAGCAAGTTCAAGCCGAAGATTGTTTTCGGCAAGGTCAAGAGAAAGCTGTCTGTTGAGCAGGAGTTCGAAATCATGAAGCTGGTGCTTGACAAGTTCCTGTGGCTTGGGTTCGGCATAATGGCTTATGGGCTGTATAGGATATATACGAGCACTGAGCTCAGGGATTTTTATGTGATGCTTGTTGGAGCTTCTGTGCTGCTGCTCTTCATATGGATACTTGTGCGCGAGTATGAAGTGGCCAAGTTCTGATTTTTCTTTTTGCCATGGCCCGCAGGAGGAAGGACAGGAAGGGTGTTGAGCTTACTGTAAATTTCTTTGTCATTGTTGCGCTTTCTGTTGTCATCCTTGTTTTCGGCCTGAAGCTGCTTTATGACGTGCTGGGCAGGGCTTATGTGCAGATAGAGAACCTTGGCAACTGCGACTCCAAGCAGATAGATATTTTGCTGGCTGACAGCAGGGTTGCTGTTTGCCCGCAGAAGGCAACAATAGGCAGGGGGGCTTCTGGCAGGATGTGGCTCGGTATCCTTAATACAGATGACAACACTGCCTTCAAGGTTGAGCTGGAGGCCGGCTCAGGCGTTGATTCTGCTGGAGGAAGAATTGATGGTGTTGCTTTTGTTTTTAACTATGTCAGCAGCTACACAATCGGGCGGAACAAGGACCAGAAAGTGGCTGTGGTTGTGAGCGTGCCGAAGGAAATTCCAAGGGGGACTTACCCTGTCAGCGTTTTTGTCTGCTCAGGCAGCTCAACCCCTGGCAGCTGCAAGAATATGGCTCCAGCAGAGAGGTATGCGCCTGTGCAGAAGTTTTATGTTGCTGTGCCTTAAAGCCCTGAGACAAGTTCTTCAACTGCTTTTTTCCTGTCTTCAGCGCCCATGACGTAGTTGGCCACAAGGACTCCTTTTGTGCCAAGCTCTACGGCCTTTTTTACGTCTTCTTTCCCGTTTATCCCTGCCCCGCAGATGACTGGTATTGGCCTTATTTTTCTTACTGATTGTATCGTTTCGGTTATT
Source organism: Candidatus Woesearchaeota archaeon (assembly GCA_016211185.1). GTDB lineage: Archaea > Nanobdellota > Nanobdellia > Woesearchaeales > UBA10216 > JACQST01. The sequence continues at coordinate 13,249 of JACQST010000043.1, forward strand.
ATTTCAGGCCGCGCCTTTGACACTGATATGTTTCCGCCTATGAGTTCAGGCGGCTCTATGGCAATGTAGTCAGGGCTGCAGGGCTTTGCTATGGCTTCTGCCTCTCTTGTTGTTGCGGCGCAGGCTATTGCCAGCAGCCCGTTTTTGTGTGCCTTTTCAACTGTTTGCTGTATGGATTGGATGCTGATTTTGTGCTCTGCGTGGTTGATTAGGGTGCCTATGGCTCCTGCCTCTTTGACTGACTCTGCGGTTATGAAGCCTGTGTTTTTTCCCTGGTCTACAGGGTCGATGTGTTGCGCAATTATTGGCGCGCTCAGTCTTGAAAGCCTGTATATGTCTGCTGCCTGCGCGGCTATTATCACCTGTTTTCCTGCTTGCTGCGCCTGCTGAATGCAGGCTTTTGCTGTGTCTTCTGCTTTCCGGCCTGTTCCAGAGGGGTATGTCTTGTAGTTGATTATTATGAACGGCTCATTGAGGATTTTTGCCATCTCATTCTTTGTCACCAAAATCTTTATATATTTGTTGGTTCCAGTTGAAACCAAGGTTTTCCCTAAAAAGAGGCGGTTATAGTAGTGAACAGAGGAGGGGCTGGAAAAATGGCTGGGTTTTTGACGAATATTAAGGACAGGTTTTCTGACATGTTCAGGTCAGAGGGTGACGAGTCTGAACTTATTGAGGCTGGCGACAAGGAGTATGTTGAGTTGGACACTTCTGGTAGCGGGGAGAGGAGCAAGGTTGTGGTGAGGCCTTTCACGATTGAGGACTTTGCAGACATCAAGCTTATCCTTGAGACTCTGAGAGAGGGTTCCACTATTGCGCTTGTCAACATCAAGCCTTTGAAGGACAAGGACATTATTGAGCTGAAGAGGGCTATAAACAAGCTGAAGAAGACCTCTGATGCTATTGGCGGCGACATTGCTGGCTTCGGTGATGAGTATGTTGTGATTACGCCGAGTTTTGCCCGGGTTTACAGGTCCAAGCCTGTCCAGCAGCAGGCGCAGGAGATCCAGCTTGAGGAAGGGGCTGCCTGATTTTTTGATAATTTTCATAAAAAAGTAGGCGCGGTCACAGCCCAAGCTCTTGGTCTATTTTTTTTGCTATGAGCTTCATGTCTTCGAATGCCCGTTCAACATCCCGCTCTATTTCAGCTACCAGAACTTCAAGGTTGTCGACCCTGAGCCTGTATTTGTTTTTTTCCGACGCTATGATTCCTGAGTCAGAGAGCCTTTTTATGTGGTGTATTACTGTGGCCCTGCTGAGCCCAAGGTTGTGGGCTATCTCATCGCTTGACACTGTGTTTTGGCTCTTCACGGATTTTATCAGCTCGACGAAAATCCTGTAGCATGAGCTGTCCTTGTCTCTTATGCCGAACAGCCCAAGAGAGTTAGCTATCCATTTTATTTCGTCGTTTACAGTGCTTTTCCTTATGGGCCGGTTAGCCCTTATTATGGTTATCCTGCGGCTTTCAAGCATGTTCGTCAGTTTGTTTTTCTTTGTTTATAAACTTTGTTAGAAAAATTTAAATAGTTGTTGTTCATTCCAAATAAACAGAGTTGATTTAAGCTCAACAGGAGGTGGTTCGGATGGATGACTTTTTGAAGAAATGCAAGGACGACGGGGTTGAGGAGACTCCGAATAGAGTGAGGCGGATTGCATGAAAAATGAGCATGGAAGCGGAAAGTCTGAATGCTGCAGCAGGGAGCAGCACGAGGAAGTGTGTAACCCGTGCAACAGCAAATGCAGCGGCGAGTGCAGTGAACTGAAAGACATACTCCAGCGGCTTCAGGCTGACTTCGAGAACTATAAGAAAAGGTGTGCCCGCGAATCCGCTGAGGCTATGGAGCGAGGCAGCATGGATGTGCTCGCGGGCATACTGCCTGTGCTTGACAGCTTTGAGCTTGCGCTGAAAAGCCTTGAGGGCCAGGGGCGCATCTCAGACGGTGTGAGGATGATTTATGCGCAGCTCTGCTCTGCCCTTGAATCATTGGGGCTGAGAAAAATCGAGGCTTTGGGAATGAAGTTTGACCCGAATGTGCACGAGGCGTTGATGGTAGAGGACTCTGATAAGGGCGATGTTGTGCTTGAGGAATTCCAGAAGGGTTACGTGTTCAAAGACGCTGTTCTGAGGCACAGCAGGGTGAAGATTGGTAAAAACCCGATTATATAATTATTAGACATAATGAAGTTGGAGGCAAAAATACATGGCAAAGATTATAGGTATCGATTTGGGCACGAGCAATTCTGCAGCGGCTTTTCTGGAGGCTGGCAAGCCAAGGATAATCCCTTCTGCAGAGGGCGTTACGCAGTACGGGAAGGCTTTTCCGTCAGTGGTTGCCTTCACCAAGGAAGGCGAGGTTCTTGTCGGAGAGCCTGCAAGGAGGCAGGCTGTGAGCAACCCTGAGGGCACATTGGTTGCGGCAAAGAGGAGGATGGGGACTGCACACAAGTACAGGATAATGGGCAAGGATTATACGCCGCAGCAGATATCTGCGTTCATTCTGCAGAAGATAAAGCGGGACGCAGAGGAGTTTCTCGGGGAAAAGGTGGAAAAGGCAGTAATAACTGTTCCTGCTTATTTTGATGACAACCAGAGGCAGGCGACAAAGGACGCTGGCGCAATAGCCGGACTTGACGTGGTGAGGCTTGTGAATGAGCCTACTGCAGCCGCGTTTGCCTACGGGCTTGACAAGGCAGGCAAGGTCCAGACCATCATGGTTTTTGACCTTGGTGGAGGGACTCTTGATGTCACGATAATGGACATGGGCGAGGAGGGCGTCTTCGAGGTTAAGGCCACAAGCGGTGACACTCAGCTTGGCGGGACAGACATGGACAGGACTGTTGTGGATTTCCTTGTGAAGGAGTTCAAGTCCTCTGAAGGCATTGACCTGAGCAAAGACAAGGTTGCGATGCAGCGCCTGTTTGAAGCTACTGAGAAAGCCAAGATTGAGCTCTCAACAACGCTTGACACCGAGATAAACCTGCCGTTCATAACAGCGACAAAGGACGGCCCGAGGCATTTCAGCTACAGGCTTTCAAGGGCAAAGCTTGAGAGCCTTCTTTCACACATTGTTGAGAGGTGCAGGCATCCGATAGAGCAGGCGCTGTCAGATGCAAAGCTGAGCTCCAATGACATACACAAGGTTATTCTCGTCGGAGGCCCGACCAGGATGCCTTACGTTCAGCGCTTTGTTGAGCAGGTTGTGGGCAAAAAGGTTGAGAGGGGCATAGATCCCATGGAGTGCGTTGCGATGGGTGCTGCTGTGCAGGGAGGCATACTTGCAGGAGACATAAAGGACGTGCTGCTGCTTGATGTGACTCCGTTGTCGCTTGGTATTGAGACTCTGGGTGGCGTGTTCACTAAGCTGATTGAGAGGAACACCACGATTCCCACAAGGAAGAGCCAGGTTTTCAGCACTGCTTCAGACAACCAGCCTGCAGTAAGCATTAAGGTGCTGCAGGGCGAGAGGTCCATGGCTGCTGACAACAAGCTCCTTGGCCAGTTCGACCTTGTAGGGATTCCACCTGCTCCAAGGGGTGTCCCGCAGATTGAGGTCAGCTTTGATATAGATGCAAACGGGATTGTGCACGTAACTGCAAAGGACCTCGGGACAGGCAAGGAGCAGTCCATAAGGATAACTGCAGGGCAGAAGCTCAGCGAGGCAGAGATTGAAAGGATGAGGAAGGACGCTGAGAATTTTGCAGATGCGGACAGGAAGAGAAGGGAGGAGGCAGAGCTTGTTAACGAGGCTGACAGCATGGTTTATTCCTCTGAAAAGCTTGTTTCAGACTTGAAGGGGAAGGTTGCTGATGAGCGCCTTGAGTCGATAAAAAAGGGCGCTGGGGAGTTGCGGGAGCTGCTGTCCATGAGCCCAAGGGACTCTGCCGAGATATCACGGAAGAAAGATGAGCTTTCGAAGCTTGTGCAGGAGGCAAGCACAGAGCTTTATCAGAAGGCAGCTACTGAAAGGCAAGGCAAGGGCCAGGGCAGTGAAAGCGAAACAGATAAAAACGAGCGCGTAGTTGATGCTGATTACAAGGTAAAGGACCAGTGACTTAACACCGGGTTTTAAATGGACATTAAACTAAAGATAGCTGTTTCAACGCTTTTGCTGCTGCTCGTGATAGGTACCACCTTTTATCACTTTGTGGAGGAGTGGTCGCTGGTTGACTCATTTTATTTCACAAGCATAACTTTGACCACCATAGGGTACGGGGATGTGCACCCTGTGAAAGATGTGAGCAAGATTTTCACATCCTTCTTCGCGATATTGGGTGTTGCGGTGGCGCTTTATGCGCTCACCATTATTGGTTCCGACTACTTTGCCAGGAGGGAGCAGGACTTTATGCGGAGGATGAGCCAGTCCTCTGATGACAAGTCGGCAAGACTTAACCTGAGCATATCGACTGCGAACCAGCACTTGATGAAGGCTGACCAGCACATAGTCAGCCTGATGAGGAAGATAGACGAGCGCTTGAAGAAGTAGAGGTTGGGGCGGTTCTGATGGCAAAGGATTACTACGGGATTCTCGGCGTGGCGAAAGGGGCTGGCAAGGAAGAGATAAAGAAGGCATACAGGATTCTGGCAAAGAAGTATCATCCTGACCTTAACAAGAGCCATGATGCTGCAGAGCGCTTCAAGGAAATCAGCGAGGCTTATTCTGTTCTTTCTGACGACAGGAAGCGGGAGTCTTATGACCGCTTCGGCACTACTGCAGAGGGGTTTGGGCCTGGGGCCTCTGGCTTTGACTTCAGTGACTCCGGTGTTTTTTCAGAGTTCGGATTTGACATGAACGACATATTTGAGCGGTTTTTCGGCGGAAGAAACATGAACAGGGGAGCTGACATAAGGGTTGAGGTTTCTGTCTCCCTTGAAGAGGTGGCTTCAGGCATGCTGAAGAGCATAACTGTGCCCAGGACTGAGCGCTGCGGGAAATGCAGGGGCTCAGGGGCTGAGTCCTCTTCTGATGTGTTGAAGTGCCCTGATTGCAACGGCTCAGGTTATGTGAGGAGGAGCCAGCGTATTGCGCTTGGAATGTTCACTGCCACAACTTCCTGTTCTAAGTGCAGGGGTGCCGGAACAATTATCAGGAATCCTTGCAGGGCATGCAAGGGAAAGGGAAGCGTTATGGAGAGAAGAAGCATCGAGGTCAGGATTCCTGCTGGTGTTGAGGACGGGACTATGCTCAGGATTCAGGGGGGTGGCAACAGCAGCGATGTTCCCGGGAACCTGTATGTGCTCATCCGTGTGCTGCCGCACAAGATTTTCAGCAGGCAGGGAAGCGACCTGGTTCTTGTTGTGCCCATCAGCATGGTGCAGGCAGCGCTTGGCTCTGAAATCGATGTTCCTGTGCTTGGCGGAGGGAAGGTGTCAGTGTCTGTTACTGCAGGCACCCAGCCAGGGACTGTTTTGAGAATCAGGGGCAAGGGCTTGCCTGACATGGAAACAGGGCATGTTGGGGACATAAAGGCTCGGCTCGATGTCAGGATACCTGCCCGGCTATCAAGGAGGCAGAAGGAGCTTCTTGAGCAGTTTGGGAAGGAGGATAAGCCGTCCTTGTAGAAATCTTTATATTGGGCTTTAGCTTTGCCCTCATATGGCGCTGTTTGAGCTTGCCCTGACTGTAGCTGGGCTTTCTCTGTTCGAGGTCATAAGCAGCATCGATAACGCCATCATCAATGCCGAGGTTCTTTCGACAATGCAGGAAAGGGCCAGGCGCTGGTTTCTTCTTTGGGGTTTGCTGTTCGCGGTGTTCGTAATCAGGGGCGTGCTACCTTGGCTTATTGTCTGGGCCACCGCACCTTCACTCGGCCCGGTAGGTGCATTGACAGCCACGTTCAGCAGCGACCCGCGCGTGATTGAGGCTGTGGAGATGTCTGCTCCCATTCTGCTGATTGGTGGAGGGACTTTTCTTGTGCTGCTGTTTTTCCACTGGCTGTTCATGGAGCAGAAGCATTATGGCTTGGTGGGAGAGAGATTTTTCCATTCGCAGGGAGTGTGGTTCTACGCTGTTGCGTCCATCTTCCTTGCAGTGATTGTGTGGTTTGCGCTGCACAAGAATCCGCTGATGGCTTTCTCATCGGTTGTTGGCTCCACTGCTTTTTTCATCACGCACGGCTTCAAGCAGAACGCCGAGCACGAGGAGGAAAGGCTTCTTGAGAAGGGGAGGTCTGACCTGAGCAAGGTATTTTATCTTGAGGTGATAGACGCGACATTCTCAATAGACGGTGTGCTTGGGGCGTTCGCGTTCACGCTTTCAGTTCCGCTTATCCTGCTGGGGAACGGACTGGGTGCTGTTGTTCTCAGGCAGATGACCGTAACAAACATAGACCGAATAAAGAAATACAAGTACCTGAAGAACGGGGCGATGTATTCGATACTTTTCCTGGGGATGATAATGGTTCTTGACAGCTTCGGATTTCACATACCGAGCTGGCTATCGCCTGTTACTACTTTTGGCGTTGTAGGTTACTTTTTCTGGAAGTCGAGCCGGGAGATGGGGAGATGAATAAGGAGTAAAATTCAAGCAATAACTATCAGTCATTGCCTTCAGGTGATGTTTTCCTTGGCCTCAAGTATTCCACGTTGTTGGCAAGGTAGGCCAGAAACGCATCGGCTAACCATATGATCTCAGGTAGCTTGCTTTCATCACCACTATGTTCCTTGAGCTGTCCCGCCTTGTAGTCGTCAAGCATGACTTTTGCGCTCATAACGGCACAGCTATAAGTCAGTTTAGGTGCGAGCGTAAAGGCAGTTGCAACAGCCCGAACACCTGCGGCGATTTGCATGGAACTTTTTTCATCAGGCTGCGTGCCATTCATGGCAACATAGACGTTTGTAATTATGGATTCCAGCTGGCCATCAGTGAATAGTTGGCGTGCTTCCTCAATCATATTGACATCCTGCATAAAAACCACCTCGATTTATTAAACTAGCTATAAACAGTCATACTACTGCTTTAAATTTGTATGCCATCTTGGGGAGGTGACGAATTTTGCATTACATGCGAGCTCTGCTTTTAAAATGCGCCGCGGCTGGGAGTTTCGCCCATAATGGTTTTGAGCCCAGAAAGCCCTTTCGGGCTAGACGGGTTTCAGCCATCCGCCATAACCAGATTAGGCGACCGCAGTAGGTATTGTTCAGAGATAGGGTGTTAAGTGACGGCTGATAATCAAAGGCTGATTAAAAACTCAATTTCCTATAACTATCGCATTATAACAATGCGGCTTATAGGCGAGGAATGGGAAATGGAGAACAACGAATACCAAACGAGGAAGGCTAAAAGTCTTGAAATGTTAAGGTCAGGAGTAGAGCCAGTTAAGGACTGCTTCAACGAATACCTTATACCGAGCCAGTCCGAAAAGGGCAAACGATACAAAGTAGCCATCAAAAACGGCTGGTATAACTGTGAATGCCTTGATGACCATATTGGAAACCTCTGCAAGCACACTCTTCTTTTAAAGACTTATTTGGCTTTGGAATTCAAGGCGCAAGAGCTAAAGCGAAATATGAGCGTGGCTACTCCCTGCCCGAACTGCGAAGGCAGGAGATTGCAGAAGGACGGCACAAGAAAAACTACTATGGGCAAGAAGCAGAGATGGCTTTGCCTTGACTGTAAGCGAAGGTTTGTTTTAAGCCCTGTTCAGAAGATTAAAGGTAACGCCGAAGCAGTCATTACGGCTATTGACCTTTACATCAAAGGGGTTTCTTATAGAGGCGTTGCTGATAGTACGAAACAGCACGACAGCAACAACAATGTCATAGAGAGATTTCACGAATCATTCAGGCAGAGGGATAAGGTTATGCGTGGCTTCAATGGCAACCAGAAGCAATACGCAGAAAACTTTAGGACATACTACAACTTTATCCGCAAACACCAAGAACTCAAAACCACGCCAGCAAAACGGGCAGGAATACAAGAAGCAGACCTATGGCGAGAACTGCTTGAAAAAGCAACGAATCAGCCGAACCTTAACAGCCGAGATTCAACAGCCAAAGAATGAACAATACCTACTGTCCGAAAAAATTATAAGCCCCTTTTGATGGTTTTTGTGCATGCAGGGGATGCAGAGAATTGCTGTCAGTGATTTCAGCCTGAAGCACACGCTGGAGTGCGGCCAGGTGTTTCGTTTTGATAAGGCTGGGGAGCTTTATTATCTGGTGGCTGGCGATGATGTTCTTAAGCTGAGGCAGGCTGATGGCTTTCTTGAGTTCAGCAGCAGCAGTGGTGTGGGCGCAGGGTTTGTGAAGGGTCTTTTCAGGCTTGATGAGGATTATTCGTGTGTGCTGGGCTCTGTTTCCAGGGACAGCCTGATGCGGTCTGCTGTGCTTCATTCCATGGGGCTTCGTATTATGAGGCAGGAGCCAAGGGAGTGTCTTCTCACTTACCTGTGCTCTGCGAACATGTCCGTTCCCGGGGTTAAGAGAATGGCTGACGGGTTGGCAAGGAAGTTTGGAAGGCGAATTGCCTTTGATGGAATGGAGTTCTTCTCGTTCCCTGTGAGAATCGGCTCTGCCCGGGAAGTCCGGGGTTGTGGAACAGGGTTTCGCGCGGAGAGGATTGCAGAGGCAGGCTCTTTGGGAAAAGGCTTTTTCAGCAGGCTCAGGGGGCTGTGCTATGTGGATGCCAAAGAGAAGCTTATGCTTTTAAATGGTGTGGGTGACAAGATTGCTGATTGCTGCCTGCTGTATTCCCTTGGCTTCCTTGAGGCCTTTCCTGTTGACAGGTGGATACGAAGGGTTGTCGCGGCTAATTATCTTGATGGCACGGCAAATGAGAGATCGGTGAGGGATTTTGCAGCCAGTTACTTTGGGGGCTACGCGGGCTATGCGCAGCAGTTTCTTTATCATTACGCTCGAACGTCAGGAAGGCTTAATCCTGTATCTCGATAACCTTGTTTTTTGAGTTGTGCCCGGTTAATAGCCTAGCACGACCTCCAAGTTCCCTGGATATCAGATTGAGGAGCTCAATGTTGGCTTTGTTGTTTTCCGGGGGCGACCTTAGTTTTGCAAAGTACTGTTTCTTTTCAGCGTTGTATGAAAGCGCCTGTTTCTTGGCTCTTGTTGTCACGCTGACTTCTATTCTTGCCACCTGAAGGTTTCTATTGATGATATTTTTAAGCTTTTTTACCGCAAGTTTTTTAAGCTGCTGGTCCGGTATTCTTGATGGTGCTTTAATGGATTTTTATTCTGCTGAGATTAAGGACGTTTTCTTGAATGCCGGCAGCTCGAAGGATGGCCTTTCGGCAAGCGAAGCTAAAGCCAGGCTTAAGAGGCACGGGTTTAACGAACTGGTTAGGAAGAAGAGGAGGACTGCGCTCAAGATTTTTTTTGAGCAGTTCAGGAACTTCCTGATACTCCTGCTTTTGTGTGCGAGCGTGCTTGCGGTATTTCTGGGCGATTACGTTGAGGCTGTCGGCATGATTTGCATAGCGATTTTGTCTGCCATACTGGGGTTTGTTCAGGAGTATAAGGCTGAGCGGGCCATGGAAGCGCTAAAAAGGATTTCTGCCCCGACCGGGAAGGTCGTGAGGGATGGCTCTGAGAAAAAGATACCTGCCCGGGAGATTGTTCCAGGTGACGTGATAGTTATCGAGTCAGGCGACATAGTTGCCGCGGATGCACGGCTGTTCGAGGATTCAAGCCTGCAGGTTGATGAGGCGATACTGACAGGCGAGTCTGTTCCTTCTCCAAAGGATACCAAGAAGCTGAAGGAAGGCACTGAAATCACTGAGAGGACGAATATGGTCTTCATGGGAACAATAGTCACTTATGGGAAGGGAAGGGGGGTTGTTACCGGCACCGGAATGGATACTGAATTCGGCAAGATTGCCCTCACAATTGAGGAGGCTGAGGAGCCAAAGACTCTTTTGCAGAACAAGTTTGAGTCCCTTGCGAGGCAGATAGGGCTGGTGGTCATAGTCCTTGTAGGTGTTGTGTTTGTCTTGGGCCTTTCTTTTCAGAAGGAGGTTTCAATTGCGCGCATGCTGATTTTCTCAATCAGCCTGGCGGTTGCTGCTGTTCCGACTGCGCTGCCTGCCATAGTGACTATAGGCTTGGCGCTTGGCGCGAGCAGCATGGCCAAGAGGAACGTGATAATCAAGAAGCTGCCCGCAACTGAGAGCATGGGCTCTGTTACTGTTATTTGCAGCGACAAGACAGGCACGTTGACAAAGAGCCAGCTTAGCGCGACAAGGCTGTTCTTTGACGGGAATGTTATTGATGTTTCAGGCATAGGGTATGAGCCTAAGGGGGAATTCAAGCACGGGACTGAGAAGATGGACAAGAAAAGCCTTGAGTTCATGCTGAGGATAGGGTATCTGTGCAACAATGCGAAGCTTGTTGAGAAGGGTGGCCGGTGGGATATCATTGGGGACCCGACTGAGGGTGCATTGGTGGTGCTTGCAAGGAAGGGCAGGCTTGATGAGAAGGCGTTGTCGCGGCGCCTTTCAGTTGTGAAGGAGCTTCCATTCAGTTCTGAGCGCAAGATGATGACTGTTATTGCTGGCAGGAAAAGGAAGCCTGAGCGTGTATGCGCCTATGTGAAGGGCGCTCCGGATGTTGTTCTCAAGAAGTGCGCAAGGATATATGATTCCGGCAGGATAAGGAGTCTTACGAAGAGGGACAGGGAGTCCATCCTTTCTGTTAATGAGTCATTTGCCGAGGATGCCCTCAGGGTGCTTGGGCTTGCGTGCAGGGATATGCCTGCGGGCGGCAAGTATGAGATTGAGGGTGTTGAGAGGGACCTTGTTTTTGTAGGGCTTGTCGGCATGATTGATGCTCCCCGTGAGGAGGTTGCTGCTGCTGTGAAGCAGTGTGAGGACGCGGGGATAAATGTCATAGCCATAACAGGCGACCACCCTGTAACAGCGAAGGCTGTTGCGGACAGGATTGGCCTACTGAAGAAGGATGACCTCGTGGTTACCGGGGAGTATATTGACCGGCTCAACGATTCTGAGCTTATGGAGAAGCTTGGCAGGATAAGAGTTGTGGCGAGGGCGCTTCCAGGCCACAAGCTCAGGATGGTGAAGCTGCTGAAGAAGCAGGGCCATGTCGTTGCAATGACTGGCGATGGTGTTAATGACGCGCCGGCATTGAAGACTGCTGACGTCGGCATCGCGATGGGTATCACTGGCAGCGACGTGGCCAAGGAGGTGTCAAAGACAGTTCTTGTTGACGATAACTTTGCAAGCATAGTTAACGCCATCAGCGAGGGGCGCAACATATATGACAAAATCATCAAGTCTTCCCGTTATCTTTTGTCGTGCAACCTCGGCGAGATAATAACTGTTTTCCTTGCGATAATGCTGAACCTGCCGCTGCCCCTTGTCCCTCTCCAGATACTTATGATGAATCTCCTTACAGATGGCCTGCCTGCACTTGGCCTGGGCATGGAGGGCGCTGAGGAGGACGTGATGAAGAGGTCTCCAAGGAACCCTAAGGAAAGCCTGTTCACGAATGAGATGCTTATACTTACCCTGATATTCGGCATCGTGATGGGGATAGGCACGCTTTTCATATTCAACACTTATCTTGACAGGGGGGAGGAGGTTGCGAGGACTGCTGCGTTCACAACGCTTGTGCTGTTTGAGATGTTTGCAGTGGTGGGAAGCAGGTCCCTTTATCCGTTCAGGAAGCTCAACATATTCACCAACAAATGGCTCCTGCTTGGAATCCTTGCTTCGGTATCCATCCAAGTGGCTATTGTGAACTGGGGGCCTCTTCAGGCCATCTTCAGCACAGTTTCCCTGAGCAGCTCAGACTGGCTGAGGATAGTCACGATATCAAGCCTTGGCTTCTTCGTCATGGAGCTCGGCAAGGTGTTTGTGAGCGGGCTCAGGGCAGGCAGGAACGCCCCTTCATAGCCCTTCGTAGGTTGGGCTTTTTGTTGCAAAAACAATTTAAGCGGCTTCGTGTCAACCGGCTATTATGGGAGGAAAGGACGCTACCATACAGGGCTTAGGTTTATTTATTCCTGACACGTCATATCTCATAGACCTTTCGCAAAGGAATATCTGGACGCTTCATGCTCATGATGCTTACGCCAGGGCTGGGAACCCTGAGATCCGTGTTCCTGACAGGGTAATAAATGAATACCTTGGAAAAGTGGGTATGCATGATGAATACGGCGTGCCTCTGACAAGCAATGAAGTAAAATCTGCGCTGGAAGAAATACTTGGTTCTTGGGATACTAACATTACATCATTCGCACAGGAAGACATGGACAGGATTCACGGGATGTGGACGCTGCGGTGTCGTAAGAGCAGGATACCTGGCCACAGATACAGCAAGACTGACATGGACATCATGAGCACTGCAGTGACAAAGGCAAAGGAAGGCTTCACTGTCTATGTGGCCTCTTCAGACAGAGACATAACGGAAACTCTGATGGGTCATCAGGATAATGGCTTCCCTATAGTGGTGTTTATGCCTTCCACCCCGAGGAAAGACGTCCTTGATAAGGTGTGCATGCTCGTGACCGGGCAGGCACTTATGCAGGTACCTGAAGTTGTTGGTCGCGGCTACGAGTCCTACAACTATTTTCTGAAGGTGGTTAAAGGTGTGCCTTTCGGAGAGGGCTGCACAGCAAATGTCGCTGTGGCTGCAGAGAGATTCGACTCATTCAGGAAGCCGCCAAAACAGGAGGGTATATCATGGGTGAAGATCATAGTAGGAACTCTTGGAGACGACGCAAGGAATGCCAATCGATTTTGGCACAGAACCCGTGAGTTTGGGCTGAATGAGCTTGTTGGCTTTACCTGCTGTGCTTATCCTGGAGATTTCAGCCTCTACAAAATAGGTCTCGAAACCAATGGGGCACAGCCAACGGCATACGCGACCTCCCGCATATCAGTGGATGCTGAGGAAGTGGTCTGGGCAAGGGTTGACCTGCCTTTCATGAGGGCCCATTCTCCACGCGCGCTCGGTATGCTCAGCCCGTATATGAATCGGTAGGAGAGCCTTCTCGTGGAATGTCCATTGCTTTATCAATGGTGTTATCCAGAAAGCCTTTTAAAATGCATGGTTATCCTGCCGGCATGGAGAACTTCAAAACAGGCTTTTATTCTGAGCTTGTGTCTGCTCTGAGGAACAGCAGGTTCGATAAGGCTGAGTTCTCAAGGCTGAAATCGAGTCTTGCAAGTAAGTATTCCTTGAAAAGCATTCCGACAGATATTGAGGTAATGCTTAACCTGCCTGAAGAATCAAGGAAGCATATCAAGCTCGTGACCAAGCCTACACGGACTGTTAGCGGCGTTGCAGTGGTTGCCCTTATGAGCGCTCCTCTGAGCTGCCCTCATGGGAGGTGTGTTTTTTGCCCTGGCGGCCCAGGCTCTGTTTTTGGTGACGTTCCGCAGAGCTATACAGGGAAGGAGCCTTCGACTATGAGGGCTATCAGGGCAGGTTACGATCCTTATGTCATTATGTTTAACAGGCTTGAGCAGTATGCTGTTTCGGGGCACAGCTTTGGCAAGGTGGAGGTTATTGTGCAGGGAGGCACATTCCCTTCTTATGACTGGTCGTATCAGGAGATGTTTGTGAGAGAAGCTTTTGCAGCGATGAACAGCTTTTCACGGCTTTTTTTCAGGAGGGAAGGGAAGTGGGAAGGGGAGCTGGATTTCGTGGGCTTCAAGGATTTCTTTGATCTTCCTGGCGAGGTCGGGAGCTCTGAGCGCATGAGGAAGGTTCACTCAAGAATATTCGAGGCCAAGAACTCGTCACAGGCAAGGAGCCTTGAGGAGGAGCAGGAAGAGAACGAGTCTTCCAATGTGAGGTGTGTTGCGCTTTGCATCGAGACAAAGCCTGACTTCAGCAAGTCTGAGCACATCAATGACATGCTCAGGCTGGGGACAACGAGGGTTGAGCTTGGGGTGCAGACACTTTATGATGACGTCCTGTCAAGGGTTAACCGGGGCCACACCCTGCAGGACACTTTGGAGGCTGTGCAGCTTCTGAAGGATTCCTTCCTGAAAGTTGGCTTTCACATGATGCCAGGCCTTCCAGGCTCGGATTATCAGAGGGACATCGCTATGTTCAGGGAGCTTTTCGAAAACCCCGCATACATGCCCGATAATCTGAAGGTTTATCCCTGCATGGTTATGCCTGGAACAGAGCTTTACGATGACTGGAAGAGGGGGGATTTTGCTCCTTTGTCCACAAGGGAGGCTGCGGAAATAATAGCTGAGTCAAAGAGGTTTGTGCCTGAGTATTGCAGGGTCATGAGGGTGCAGAGGGATATTCCGACTTATGTGACATCTGCAGGTGTTGACAGGACAAATCTCAGGCAGTATGTGGATATGATAAGGGCTGAGCAGGGGATTTTCTGTAGGTGCATAAGGTGCCGTGAGCCAATGTCAAGGAAGTTTGATTTGGGCAGGGCTGAAATCATAGTTCGGCGCTACGCTTCAAGTGGCGGAACAGAGGTATTTATTTCGGCAGAGGATGTTTCGTCTGATGTGATGCTTGGGTTCTGCAGGCTCAGGATTCCGTTCAGGCCGTTCAGGCCAGAGATAACCCCTGGCTCTGCAGGTGTGAGGGAGCTGCATGTATTCGGCCCCGCAGCCTCTCTTAACAGAGTGGGGAGTGTTCAGCACAGGGGCTTTGGAAAGCTTCTTCTTTCAGAGGCTGAGCGTGCCGCGAGGGATGAGCTTGGTGTGGAGAAGCTGCTCGTGATTTCAGGTGTCGGCGCAAGGAACTATTACCGGAAGCTTGGCTACGAGAGGGATGGGGCGTATATGGGTAAGAGGCTTTAGTTTCAAGCATCGCCAAGTCTGAGACCGGGAATATTTTTAAAATCCTTGAGGTTCCGCGTCAGGAGAACATTATTGTTTTCCTTGCATATGCTTGCTATCATTAAGTCTATTTCCTGTGTGATGAGTCCTCTTGATTTGAGGAACGCATAATCCCGGCCAAATATAAGGCAGCTGTGCTTTGAATGTTGAAGCAAGTTGACACTTTCAAGAAACCTGTTGACAAAACTCAGTCCCTCTTCAGGTTTTACAGACATAAATGCGCCTTTATATAGCTCGCAGAGGGTTAAGGGAGTTATGCTTATATCGGCTTCCATGTTCTGCAGAAGGCTTAATCTTTTTACTGCCGAGCTTTCTCCTCTGATAAAATCAATGGCAAAATCTGTATCGAGGCAGTACATCAAAACCCTACCTTCCGTAATTTAAACTTTTTCCTATCCTCATAGATAGTCCTCTTGATGGTTTCAAGTTCTTGATTTCCTCCAGGCCATTTTCCCGCAAGCTCAAGAAGGGACTTCTTTTTTTCAGTTGACGCAATTCTGTTGACTACATCAGAGAACGATTCACCTTCCTTCTTCAAAGATTTTAGGCATGTGTAGGCTTCATCCGAAAGCGAGATTACCTTGGTCATTAAGTGCATGTATGCATGCATGTATATAAATTTACCGTTCCAGAAGTTTCCGAACATCAAGACTTTTTGTATGTAACGTTGAGATATGCAGAGTCTATATCAGTTTTCCCGCCAGGTGTTACAAGGATTTGTGCAATGCCCTTGTTTATCATAGGGTTAAGTGTGGCTGTTTTTCTTTCCCTGACAAAGTCATCACAATGTACATAATAGTCAGGTATGGGTTTCCATTCGTCGAACTCTGTAAGTGTGTACATAGAAAAAACATAAGTGCACAGAACATCAACAACCGCTTTTGTCTCCACTACCTGTCCGAATTCGGAAACATTGAACTTGATTAATTGTTCCTCTTTCTGGGATCATCATTTCTTCTTGCCTCCGAAGCTCCTTATTAGGTCTATTACGTATTTTCCCTCGTCAACCTTGTATATGAGTGGCTCGTTTTTCATCATCTGGACTAAGTCAAGTTCGTAGGTTCCTGGCTTCATTATCCTTATTGTTTCTAAGTCAAGCACAACAGGTTCGTGTTCCTCCTGCTCGCCTATTATCTCCATGACGTCCTGCTCTATCTGGTCTTTTTCTGTTTCTGTGAGGTTGGCTGAGAGTTCCCTTATCCTGTCAAGCTTTTCCTTTTTTATGAAGAAGAACAGCTTGCCTCCACAGGGGCATCCCTTGAGGACTTCCTCTGCCTTGTCTTCATAGAACGTGTTGCATCGCACGCATTGGTGGGGCATTTTCAGGCCTGCTTTGTTCTTTTTCTTCTGGTGCTTTTTTCAACAGTGAACAGCTGTATCTTGTCAGGGTCTTTTTTTATTTCCTTGACTATTGTTGCGGGCCCGACTATGGTTATGCCATTCCTCCCGCCTGATATCATGTCTATTACTTTCTGCTGGAGCATCTTCAGTATTCCATGCTCCCTCATGTCTGGTGTTAAGGAGAGCAGTTCTATTCCCTTGAACTTTCCATTTATTGTTTCCATTGTGGCGCTTATGAGTTTTGATTTTTCCTGCTCTGTCAGCTTAGCCTCAATGAGGAGTATTCTTCCGTCCCTTATTATTTCGAGTATCCTCTTTATTTTTTTTTCAGGGCTTAAGTCGCCTATCTGTGAATACGGGAGGAACTGGATTGTTATCATTTTTTTCGGGCCTCAGGTTATCTTGAACAGGGCCTCGTACAGCTTCTCGATGTTTGTGCCGTACTTTGCCGCTACTGGTATTACCTCGTATTGCGGGAATGCTGCCTGTATTTTTTTTATGTTTGCCTTTCTGAGGTCTGTCTTGTTAGCGACGATGAGCATTGGCGTTCGTCGTGCCTCAAGGTTTCCTATTATGGTTATGTTGACCTGGGAGTATGGGTCTTTTGTTGAGTCCAGCACAACTATGACTGCATCCATGTCATCAAGCCATTTTATTGCGTCGATTACTCCCCTTGTGGCTTCCTTTGCGCGCTTCTTTGCTATTTTGGAAGGCATGCCTGCCTTCACGAAGTCCTCGTAGTCTATCTTTGTGGCTATTCCTGGGGTATCCACCAGCGTAAAGAGCAGCTCTTTCTTTCCCGACCTTATTATGATTTGGTCCTTTAGCTGCACTTCCCTTGTTTCATGGGGTATGTGGCTGACTGTTCCCATCTCCTCGCCTATCCAGTCTATGCAGATTCTGTTTGCAAGGGTGGTTTTGCCGCCATTCGGAGGCCCGTAAAGTCCTATCTTGATGTTTCTTTTGCTCCTGAAAAGGTGTGTGAATACTCTGTGTATAAGGTTGCTGAAGACTGTTATCATCCTTTGTGCCTCTTTTCTACCCCCTATCCCCTCGTTGCGATATATAAAAAGATTGCGGTAGCTTTATATATTTCTTTTCTCAGTTTTCTTTGCCATGATTCCAGTGGTTAAGGAAGACATTCTTCTTGTCCTGAAGGATGTTGATTCGGCTATAGCCAGGAATGATGTTTCCGCTCTGAAGCTTATGAGTGACAGGACTATACACAATTCATCTATTTTTCAGGATGAGGATTCCATTACTATAGCAGTTGTTATTTACTCACTGTCAAAGATTGCTGAGCGAGGCATAGTTAAGCTGGAAAGGGCATCTGGGTTTGTGAAGCATGCGCTCAGGCATCTTAAGAGGGATGAGCTGCACAGGTATAAGGCAGTGATGAAGAGGCTTTCAAAGTTCATTTCAGACAATGATTTCAGGTTCAAGATTTATGTGCAGGACGTCATTGACAAGGCACAGGTTGCCAAGGGCTCCAGGATTTATTACCATGGGATTTCGCTGGCACAGGCCGCGAATATACTTGGGATTTCACAGTGGGACTTGATGGGGTATGTGGGCAAAACCAAGATAATCGACAGCTATGGCAGGATTGGGAACGTCAAGGATAGGCTGAATCTCGCGAGGCGGCTTTTCATAAAATGAGGTCAGTTGTGTTTGATGCGGGGCCGGTCATAAGCCTGAGCATGAACAACCTTCTCTGGCTACTTGAGCCTCTCAGGAAGAGCTTTGGCGGCGAGTTTCTTATCCCTGAGCCTGTGAAGGAGGAGCTTGTTGACAGGCCGCTTAAGATAAAGCGGTTTGAGTTCGAGGCGTTGCAGGTTCAGAGCGAGATAGACTGCGGGGTTTTCAGGGTTGTGAATGACACAAGGGTTGACGCGCTTGCAAAGGAGCTCTATGAGCTTGCCAACAGCTGCTTCTCTGCAAAGGGCAGCAATATCAGCATGCTTCACTTTGGTGAGGTTTATACGCTTGCATCGGTTTCTGTTATGGGGTGTGAAGCTGCGGTGGTTGATGAGCGGACTACAAGGGAGCTTGTTGAGAGCCCTGAGGACATTGCGAAGCACATGCAGGCCAAGCTGCACACGAAGGTCAGCATTGATTACGGAAGGCTGGACAAGCTGCGCAGCATGGTGGACGGCATGAGAATCTTGAGGTCTGTTGAGCTTGTCGCGGTTGCTTTTGAGATGGGGCTGCTGGACAGGTATATTGACAGGTGCAGGAACCCTACCGAGGAGATGAGGGCAAGGCTTCTTGACAGTGTTTTGTGGGGCGTGAAGCTTGAGGGCTGCGCAGTCAGCGAAAAGGAGATTGAGAGGATTATGAGCCTTGAGATGGCTAAATAAGTGGCGACATTTCAGGATTTCATTATCTTCGCTATGAAAAAGCCTTCTGTGTCGTTGTCCTGTGGCCATATCCTCAGGCATTTCCCGATATTCTTATCGTATTCATCCCCATCAAATTGTGCTATAGTTTCGGAGCTTTTCACCGCGAGGCTTATCTTTTGGAGCTTTGCACCTTCCTCATTCTTTAGCAGGTGGTCAACCGCCCCTTCGTTCTCCTCCGGCTCCATTGAGCAGGTCGAGTAGACGAGTGTTCCGCCTTGGTTTAGGAGGCTGTATGCCTTTTTTATGAGGCCTTTCTGCATGGCCGCAAGCCTTTTGACAAGGGCATAATTGTATTGCTGGAGAACGTGCAGGTTTCTTCTTATTGTTCCTGTGGCTGAACAGGGCGCATCCAGCAGTATTTTGTCAAATGTCTGTATTCTCATGTTCCTTCCCTCCATGTGCGTTATGACTGTGTTTGCTACTCCTGCTCTGTTAAGGTTGAGTCCCAGCGCTTTGATTCTGTCAGCATTGATGTCGTTTGCTATTATGGCCCCTTTGTTTGCCATCATGGCTGCCATCTGGGTTGTCTTGCTGCCTGGCGCTGCGCACATGTCCAGCACGGTTTGGTGAGGACGGGGGGATAGTGCAAGGGGCGGTATCATGCTTGCTGATTCCTGGACATATATGTAGCCCAGTATGTGCTCAGGCAGGTTGCCTATGTCCAGCCTGCTTCCGGTTATCCAGAACCCTTCCCTGCACCATGGTATCTGCTCAAGCTGCCAGTCTTGAGACAGCCTCCTCCTGAGTTCCTTGACAGTTATCTTTAGGGTGTTGACCCTTATGCTTCTCCTTATGAAAGAGGTTGAGTGCTCCATGAAGTCAGGATATTTTTCTTGCAAGAGTTCACTATACCTTTCCTTGAATTCTTTTTTTATAACAAGGCTTTCTCTTCCCGGTATTGGCTTGAGGGGCATTTTAGGTCAGGCGCAGGTTTTCTGCTCCGAGCACAAATATGCTTATGCCGCCTGAGACTACTCCGGCAAGTATCATTATGAGCCCTGTCTTTATCATGCTCTCCTTTGATATCCTTCCGAGGAAGGCTCCCAGGAGGAAAAGTGTGGAGAATGCTATTGCTGCAGAGTATATGTACATCTGCTTTACTGTCAGGAATGGAGATAGCAGTAGGAAGGGCAGCAGTATTATCAATGCGGATAGGAAAGGCGCTAGTCCGTCAATTATTGCTATTATGAAAACTGCTGCTGTGGCTGCTCGGCCTATCTTTGTTTCCGACAGCTTTGACAGGGTTGCCCGCTCAAGCTCCCTTATTTCTCTTTGCCTTTCTGCCCTCTCAGTCAGGTATGCGCCCCATATCCCTGACACGCCCATGGCTATGCCTGCTCCGATGCTTGTGCTTATGACAACCTTCGGGTGCGAGCCCACTATGTAGCTTCCTATCAGGATGCCCATTATGGCAAGCACCCCGTCAAAGGCATTCATGACGAAGTAACGCCTGGCTATTCGGTCTATCTTGGCTATTCGGTTGTAGTCCTTGAGTACCTTCAGCTTGGCGTTTATTGTAGAAAGCATGATGAGCTTAGCTGCCGACTACCTTCTTTCCTGTTGATACGCGGTCTATGCTCTTGACTGTTGCGCCGTAGTCATTTATTATCTTGAGCAGGCTGTCGTACATGAAGTCAGTCCCCTCTATGGTTATCTTGGCTGTCTCGACTTTCCTGTCGACAGACATGATTGTGACGTCAACGCCCTCCACTCCCTTGACAGAGCCCAGTTTCCTGGCCATGTCCAGTATGGACGGCTCGTGCGGCTTCAGCACGTCCAGTACCATAAGCTTTACCACTCCCATGCACTGAAGCTCGGCGGTTTTGTTTAAATAGTTATTGGTTTTTTTAGTTTCTACAGATTAGTTTGTACAGATATTTGCCTTTACTTATCACTCACTATCTCCACAACATCGCCTGTCTGGAGAAGGTGCTCTTTGCCTACTGTTATTCTTTTCTTCACGTCTATTGCCCGGATGAAGCTGTTCCCTATGTCTGTGTGTATCCTGTAAGCGAAGTCCAGTGCAGTTGTGTTTTGGGGCATGAGGAAGCAGTCTGGCAGGACTCTTCCGTACTGGTCTGAGAGCTTGTTTAGGCCGCCTGGGAAAATCGCGATGTATTTCAGTACTTCAAACACTGCCTTGTTCAGTGTTTCCTGAACTCCTGTGATTCCGTATTCTTCAAGGACTTTCTGCCTGATGAATTCAAGCGCTTTTCTTTGCTGGGGGGTTAGCTCTATGTCGCTTTTTATCGTAAACCACGGGTCGCCTGCCCTGTATGCTATAAGCTCTTTCCTTGCAGCCTCTTTTAGCGCGAGTTCAGCTTCAGCGCTTGTAGGTATTATCGTGTAGTGCGGGAACTGCTGTTTTAGTGCTGGAAGGTTTTTTTTGCCTGATTCTGTGTCGACCTTGTTCGCTGCTATTATCATTGGCTTTGTCTCTTTCCTGAGCTCTGTTGCAAAGCTTGCGAGGTCCTGCTCAGTCCATTTTATGGGGTTTTCAGCAAGCTTCAGCTTTTCTATTATTGATGCAGCCATTTTTTCTGTTGCGTTTAGGCCTGAGAACTGTTTGGCTATGGCTATGCTTGCCTTTTTCTGCTCCATTAGTGCCTGCCTTGAGAACTTCTCCCATGGCTTTTTAAGGATTGACAGATACCATAAATCAAGCTCCTGCTCAAGGAAGGCTATGTCGTTTGCAGGGTTGTGGCTTCCTTCCGGAACAGGCTCGCCGTTTGCGTTGGTTGAGCCTGACGCGTCAATTATGTGTATGAGCACGTGGGCCTGCCTGAGGTCATCAAGGAACTGGTTGCCGAGCCCTTTTCCCTGGTGTGCTCCCGGAACGAGCCCTGCCACGTCAAGCAGTTCTACTGGGACAAACCTGTTTCCATCAGAGCAGTAGCCTTCACGGGGGTTGCACTGTACGCCGAAAGACCTGTCTGCGCAGGCTGTGCGCACATATCCAACCCCTCTGTTTGGCTTTATGGTTGTGAACGGGTAAGGGGCTATTGCGACTTCTGCAAGGGTGAGCGCCTTGAAGAAGGTGCTTTTTCCGCATGATGGCTTCCCGACTATCCCTATGAGCATGTTTTGGGTGGTGCGCGAAAGGTTTATAAATTATGCGCGGGATTTTGGTGCATGGCCGGAGACAAGATTGTTCTTCCTGATCTCGAGATAATTTACAAGGATGTGTGGGTGATGCTTTATCTCTACAGGGTTACCAGATACTGGTTTTACGAGAATGGCTGGAATGACTTGACGAACAACCCAGATCACCAGAACATTGAGCACCTTTACTTGGAGCGAAGGGGAACTTCTTTCTCTCCGACTCATAGGGAGCTGAGGATTTGGTGGAGGGTTCAGAAGGTTCCCTTGTTTGTAGGCAGGGCTTACTACAATTACAGGCTTGACTTTGAGTTTAATGGCATCCAGATGACTGATGTTGAGGTGGTGAAGGATGACAAGAAAATCAAGGCCCAGCACGGCGAGCTTAGAATAACTATAAAACCATTCATCCAGCTTGAGACCCACCCAGGCATCAAGTCTCCTTCGTGGAGCAAGCACTTTCTTCTGAGATATATTGAGAGCTATTTCAAGCAGAGGGTTCTGAAGAGGACTCTTGAGGACCACAAGAAGGAGCTGTACAGGGAGGCTTACAGGCTGCAGGGCATGCTCAAGAAGTATCTCGAGCTCAAGACGTTCCTGCCAGAGATGGAGACCTTCCAGGAGAAGTTTGAGCACATATAGGGAAAAACCAGTCTTTTCAAAAGACTGGTTTTTCATTGTCTGTATCTATACTGTGCGGTATGAGCCTCTGTCCCAGTTGCTGTTGCCCTCAAGACAGTCCTTGAGTGCTGTGCAGTTTTTGCTGATGCAGGTGGAAATCAATGCAATTGCCTGGGAGAGTTCCGGCTCTCTTTTCCAGCCTGAATTCAGGTCGTTAGAGACTCTCTGCCTTTCTTTTCCAAGAACAGATTGGCATAGAGACGCAGAAGCTTCTATTCTTTTTCTTGCCTCTTCCAAATGCTTTGCAGCATTTTCAATTCCTCTATCCCCATTAGCTGCCCTCTTTTCGATTTCGTTCTGGACCCTCTCAAGGTTCACAGCAGCCTTTCCAAGGTCATAAATCGCGCTCTCCAGCTCAGCCCTGTAGTCTTCTCGGGGAGCATGCTGCAAATTGTGGTCTGCTGTTTTTATGGAAGAAAGTGCATTGTCCAAGTCTTCGGCCAGCTTATTTAATGCGCCTGCATTCGAAGAAAAAAGGAAGTCAAATAAACAATGACGTGATGTGTTGCGCGGGCAATTTCCACGTATTCTTGACCATCGGCCACTTTTAGGAATGCGTGGTATTCTCTGTCCTTGTACCGCAGGAGTGAAAACGTTCGGTGGTTTAGCGCAAAGTCATACGGTTCCATTTTACTCTTTTTCTCCAATAAGTTCAAGAAATAGTGCTGCCCACAGCATGCCTGCGTCTGAGTGGTAGAACGCCGACCTAAATGGCCGTTCCGGCGTTGCGAAGACCTCCATGTAGTTTCCGTGCCTCTCGATTGTTTCCGCATATTTATTTGTTTGCTGCATTGCTTCTTCAGGGCTGATTTTTTTGAGTAGGCTGATGTATATTGGTCCGAGCTGCGCCCATATGGCGTCTGTCTGCCAGCCCTTCACCAGTATCTCGTAGGATATCATTTTCTGCCTGACTTCCCTGCTGGTGTATTTGAGCGGAAGGGGCTTGTCAAGGCCTTCCTGCTTTATTGCGCTGACTGATTTCTTGAGCATTGCTCTTTCAGTGAACAGTCCTGTCCAGTATGGGATTGTGTTTGCGTCGCCTGCCACGTGTTCGCTGCCGCCAAGGTCGTCAAGGAAGTATGAGCCGTTCCAGAAGTTTTCCCTTATTATTCTCTTGTATTTGTAGTGTTTGAGCGGGTTTGGTATGCCGAGGCAGGCAAGTTCCTGTGAAAGCATGGCCAGCACGGTGTTGTCGTAGCAGGAGCTTGCCCTCTTTGCATAGTCCTTCATTGAGGAAAGCGTTTTCTGTTTTTTCACTAGGCCTGTTTCATGGTCTATGCAGTGTGCGTATATTGTTTGGGCTTCCTTTCTGAGGAGCCTTCTGTGTGCCTGCGTGAGGCTTAGGCCTGTTGCCCTTGCGCTGCGGGCCATGAATGCTGCTGAGTCCACTCCGTAATACGGGAAGTCAAACGGCTTCCCATTCGGCGTTATTGCGACAGCTATGTGGTTCTTTCTTGAGTATTTGTCAAGGGCGTATTTGACTGTTTTCCTGGCTTGTTCGGCATATCCCAGCTTTATGAGCGCGTCAGCGCATATGCCGAAGTCCCTTGCATAGAACTGTGAGAAGTGGCCTGAGCTGGTCTGGAAGTATTTCGTGTTCCAGCAGTCCTTAACGACTTGGAGGCAGATTTGCCTTGCTGTTCCCTTGTATCTTTTGTGCCCGTATATTTTCCTGTCGAGTGAGTGCCTGAATATCCTCATGCCTTCGAACAGGTGTGTTATCATTATTACTGGATTATTGACTTTATTGGCTTATTGAACTTTATACGAGCCTGCGGGGACTTTCGTAGCTGCGCTGAATTCGAACCCCGAACCGACAGCTTAGGAGGCTGTCGCCCTTTCCGGGAAAGTTTCTATCCAGATTAGGCTACAGGCTCGCGGATTAATGTTTATTAATGATTATTTAAAAAGGTTCTTAATTTGCATTTGGCGAATGAGTTAGAAGGCTGGCGGTTGCTCGCTCCTACATCAGCTTTATGATTGCAGGGGCGAATCTGGTAAATAGTAGTATGTTGAAGAGCACGTTTGAGCCTACGTATATTGCCCCGTAAAGCAGTGTGCCGCCTGTTGCAAGCTGGATTGGCGCGGTTATTGCGTGATAGGCTATGACCATGGTTATCCCGAGGGCTGTTATGTTCCAGTTTGAGAATAGGTCGGCAAGCACTGCTATTACTGCTATTCCGAGTAGGGACGGCATTGCTGTGTGGTCAAGCTTTTCCGAGAGTATCTTGCTGGCGAGTGTCGATATGATGCCTGTTGCAAGCCCTATGACTGCTCCGTAGCTGGCTGCTGTGAGTATGGTTGAGAATTTTATGAGCTCGAAGTTGATTGGGCTCTTGAAGAAGTTGTGGTAAAAGGTGGAGACTGTTGCTATTATCAGAAGCGATGTCACGAAGAATATTATGTTAAGTTTCCTTCCGAAGATTAGGATGACTGCAAGCACTGCTATTGTGGCTATGAAAAGCTTAAGGTAGTATGGCTTTAGGGTTCTGTTGAGTTTCGAAAGGTTTTTCATTTATGCCCTGTTTTTGGCTTTATTTTGATAAATGTTGTGTTTGGGATGGAAATCAAATGCAGGGCTGAGGATTTTGTTGTTGATGAGGAATTCACTATGCCTGCTTTGGATGGCGGGCAGTTCTCATACTTTGTGTTGGGAAAGAGGGGGATGAACACGAGTGACGCTGTGAGGCTGGTTGCCAGGCTTTTCTGGGTTAACTCGGGGAGCATAGGCTATGCGGGACTCAAGGACAGAGTGTCGGTGAGTTCACAGCTTATCTCTGTGAAGGGATTGGGAAAAGGGTTTAGGCAGGATTTCGCCAGAGGCGGTGTTTCGCTCAGGTTTCTTGGCACAGGTTCGAGTCCTGTGACGCTTGGTTGCCTGAAGGGAAATCTTTTCTCGGTAGTTGCGAGGCGTGTTTCGAGGGAAGAGGCAAGCGCTTTTGTGCAGAAGGTCCATGCTTTTTCTGACAAGAACTACCGGATGCCTAACTTCTTCGGCGAGCAGAGGTTTGGAAACAGCAACCATCTTGTGGGCAAAGCCATAATCTCGGGCGATTTGAAGGCTGCAGCGCGCATGGTTTTCGGCAGCGTTAATGGGGACTGCGCGGCTGCTCTCAGGTCTT
Source organism: Candidatus Woesearchaeota archaeon (assembly GCA_016211185.1). Classification (GTDB taxonomy): domain Archaea; phylum Nanobdellota; class Nanobdellia; order Woesearchaeales; family UBA10216; genus JACQST01. The sequence goes on from JACQST010000043.1 coordinate 38,681, forward strand.
TGCCACGGAAGATGGCTTTGCTTTATGTGCACGCATACCAGTCTTTCCTCTTCAACAGGTGCCTTTCAGCGCTGGCTTCAGACACTGGAGAGTTTTCTCTGCCTCTGGTTGGCTTCGGGACTGAGCTTGAATCGCTGGAGGGGAGAAGGGGAATAGTTGCAGATATCCTTGAGGAGGAATGCGTGCGGCCAAGAAGCTTCGTCGTGAGGAGCCTGCCTGAGCTCAGCTGTGAGGGTGGTGAGCGGGCTGCGTTTGTAAGGGTGAGAGATTTCAGGCACAGGATGGCTGATGACGAGATGAACCCCGGCTTTTTGAAGTGTGAGCTGTCCTTTTGGCTTCCCAAGGGGAGCTACGCAACTGTGCTTGTGCGTTTTCTTTTTGGAGAGCTATCCGAGGTATGCAAGCCTGTCTGATGGCTCTATGTCCTTGCTCCATGAGTCCCTGAGCTGGCTTATTACTGTGGCAACGTTTTTTTTCTCAGATATCCAGAATGCGAGTGCCTGTGCAATGAATTCTGCATCTGCCTTCTCATCGTTGAGCATGTAGAGGAAGTCTGCCTGCCTCTTTGTGGACATCAGGCGCTTGTATGACTCGAACATTTCCTTTTTTTGTTCCTCCTCAAACACCCTGCTCTCGTAAAGCGAGTTTATGTCTGTGTCAGGGTGCAGAACCATCGACAGTATGTCGCAGGCTGCCTGTATCTTTTCAGCTATTTTCTCCCTGATTTCCCTGATTATGTTGCCGTTCTCATCTATTTTTGCTATGTCGAATTCGGTGTCTATTTCATTGAGTGATGGAAGCCTGTATGCTTTTTTCATGTCTTCGTATTTTTTTATCAAGGCTGGGTTCATATGCAAAGTATTTTGGGTCTGTTTATATAGTTTTCCGCTGCTCGATAATATAATTCAGCGGGAAAAAACTGAACTGGTTTTTCCCAGCTTCATTGCATGGCTTTCAATGCCTGGCTGAGGATTGGCTCAAAGGCTAAGAGGATTGCGGCATTGAATATGATGTTTGTTGCCGCATACACTGCAACGAAAGAAGGCCTGTCACCTGTCCATATGCTCACAGGTGCTGTGAGCGCGTGATATGCCGTTACAAGGACTATGCCTTTTACAGCCAGGCTTGTGATGGGGATGCTTTGTGCAATTGCTGCAACAGCTGATATTCCGATGAGTGATATTAATGTCCGGTGGTCAAGTCTGCCTGTCCACAGCCTGCTCAGGAGCGTGGACGTAATTCCTACAATGATTCCCACGACTGCGTCGTATGCCAGTGCTGACAGTATGGTTGCGGGCTTTATCAGCTCGATGCTTATGGGGCCGTGGAAGTAGTTGTAGTAGAATGTTGACATGGAGGCAATGGCTATAAGTGCTGCGACCGCAAGAATTATCTTGAGTTTGTATCCTGCAATTAAGTACAGCAGGGCAAGGGCCGCTGCCAGGATAAGTGCGGTGCGGGAGAGGAATGGCTTGCGCATTCTTTCAGGGCTTTTCATAGCTTACTGCAACTCGTCAAGTATCACTGCTTTTCCCTTGACGCCTGCAATGAATCTTTTTTCTGCCTCTTGCGAGCTGTCGCCAAGCAGCCTGCGGTAGTGTATCGGGATTGAGACTTCGGCTCGGATTGCGTTCGCGGCTGATATTGCCTCCTGTATGTCCATTGTGTATGTTCCGCCTATCGGCAGCATTGCCGCATCAAGCTTTCCAAGGTTGTTCATTTCCTGTATGTGGTCTGTGTCGCCTGCATGGTATATTGTTTTCCTGTTTGCATGGATTATGTAGCCCACCCAGTTGTTTGTCTTTGGGTGGAAGGATAGCCTTGATGGATGGATGTTGTATGCAGGGACTGTCCTGAACATGAACCCGTTATGCGAGTAGCTTTTGTTCGGTTCTACTGTTTCTGTATTCATGCCGAGTTCCTGGCTGCATCCTTTGGGTGCGAATATCTTTGTTTCAGGTGTTGCTATTTTTGCGAGGTCCTGCCTGCTGCAGTGGTCGAAGTGTGCATGAGTTATCAGGACGATGTCTGCTTTCTTTGCTGGCCTTCCCCTGAAGTCAAACGGGTCCACGTAGTAAACCCTTTGGCCTGTTGAGTCATCCTCCAGCATTACTGTTGCGTGACCGAACCATGTCAGTTCGGATTTCAGTTGCCCTGCTATTTCAGTTGGGTTTCCCATATATTAGAAAAAGTCTGGCTGGTTTATAAATTTTTGGCGCCGATTCCAGAATCCATGATCACATGCTTGCTATCATGACAGTGCCGTAGGCTATGCTCGTAAGGCCTATTATGCAGTTCATGACCTCCATCACAACTGTTCTGTGGGCTTTTATTATGGGGTATGCAAGTGCTGTGCTGAACGCTATCATTCCGGCCGCTACACCAATGCTGAACATGGCTATCCCGACTGCGGCACCGGCAAAGGTTGTTATGCCGAGCATAGCTGTTATCAGTATCAGCAATTCATCGTTGCTCGCCAGGCCGTGTATGATTCCTATGCCAAACATGTGCCTGTGGGTGTGGTCTTCCCTGTTTTTTTTCAGGTGGATATGAGTATGGCTGTGGACTGATTCTCTGTGGGTGTGGCTGTGTGCGTGGAATATTCTCATCCTGTATAGGCTAAGCGCACCCAGTATTATCAGCATTACTGCAACTGCGAGCTCGAACCTTTCAAGGAAAACACTGAGGAATGCGTCCTTGAAAATAAAAAGTGCCGCTGTAATTATTGTAGCTGTGAGCATGTGCCCTACTGCCCAGCTTAGCGCTATCTTTGCGGCGTGCACTGTGCTCCTTGCCTTCACGAGGAAGTTGGATACTGCAAGCAGGTGGTCTGCATCAAAGCTGTGCTTCAGGCCAAGCAGCAGTGCCATTAGTGGTATGAACATGCTGTTAGTTGAACTGATTGCGTATTTAATCTTTTCCACTTTTTCACTTCGGCCGGGTCGCTGCAAAAGTTTTTTATAATGCGGCTTGTTCAGGACGGGTATGGGGTTTTTTGATGCTTTTTTGGGCTTGGTATTCAGGAGGGGAACCGGTCTTTTTAAGCTGGTTTTTGCGCTTGATGACCTTATCAGGCTTTTCACTATGTCGCTGGTGTTTTTTCTTGGACTGAGCCTTCTGGGTGTGGGCAATCCCCTGCTGATGGCCGGCGTCATTTTTGGCTTAATTATAGATATCCACGACATCTTTGATGACATCCAGAGCGGGAAGCCTCTTGACCTCGGTTTTAATTGAATCGAATTCTTGTAGGCTCTTCTTGTAGAAAGCATTATATATCCTGTCTCCGAAAAAAAGGCGTGGACTTCCGCGTGCCTGACATTGAAGCGCTGAGGGAGCGTTATGCAGAGATTGGTTCTCCTCTTGGATACAGCCCTTCTTATTTTACGTATTGCATGTTGTGGCAGATACAGCTTGAGATGCAGCTTGGCGAGCCGCAAAAGCTGAGTGAACATCTTTCATATGGCCACATTGGTGATGCACTCAGGAAAGCGGGTTATGCCGGATATGATGGTGACTCTTCAAGGACCCCTGCGATGGTTAAAAATGCCATAAGCGCTGCTTTCGCATACGGGCATCCGAACCCTGAGAAGTATATTTCTGACCGGTGGGGCTTATACTATCTGTTGGGTTTTGATTCTTCATATGGTGCGCTTGAAAAGTTCGTTACCGACGAAACACATTACATGATTGAAAGGGAAGGGCACTCATGGAATGAATTACAGAGAAGGTTTGAAGGGCTTGGTGATTCTGACTACAGGAACGTGAGAGCCCGTGTCATAGATGCTGTTGTCCGGCTGGGGATAGACTATTTCCATCCCGAGACGGGGCATAATGCTTTTAACAGGCTTGATGAGAACTTCAGGCGCCCTCTGGATAGCTGGATTTCTTCTGAGAAGGTTGCACTGTAGTTAGGCAGAAAGCTTTCTCAAAATAGAACTATGGAAGCGAGAAGGGGTTTTCCCTCCTTCTTATATGGAAGCCTCCGAGGGGAGTTGCACCCCCGACCTGCAGATTTCCTAATGGATACAAGTCTGCCGCAATAGCTACTATGCTACGGAGGCGTTTCGTGGGATTTCGTGGAGCTTGCGAAGCAATGCTCCACTTAAATAGTTTTGGTCCAGCTTTACTAAAAGATGGAGCTGGTATGCTACGGAGGCGTTTCGTGGGATTTCGTGGAGCTTGCGAAGAAATTCTGTTATATATAATTATTGTTGGGTGCTGCGCTTTACCAGCTCTGCTATTTTCTGGCCCGGGGCTTTTCCCCTGAGTTTCTCCATGGCCTTGCCTATTAGTGCGTTTGTAGGCATGCCCTTGTTCTGGCTGATTATCTCTTTTATTGCATTGTTCAGTTCATGCTCTGTGAGCTTTGCGTATTTCTTTGTGGCTTCCACTAATGGTTTCCCTTTTGCTTTTTCGAGGAGGATTTCGAACACTGCTTCCCGTGATATTGTGTCGTTGTTGAGGCTGTTGAGGACTTGTTCGTAGTCGTGGCTTGTGATGTCTGGCGTGATGCTGTATCTTCTTCTTATCTCTTTTTCTGTTGTTAGGAGTGTTGTGGCTATGAAGTATGGGTCGACTCTTGTATATTTCGCTGTGTATTGCTCGAACTGTGCGAAGCTTGTTCTTGATATTTGTTGGGCTATGTCCTTGCTTAGCCCCATTTTTTCGTATTTGGCCTGCTTCTCAGTCATGAGTTCTGGTGCTTCTATTCCTTCTGTTTCAGGGATTATCGGAGTTGTGTCTGTTTCCGGATACATGCGGGCAGAGCCGGGCATTGGTCTCAGGTATGTGGTTGTTCCATCTGGGTTTGCTTTTCTTACTTCGCTGGGCACGCCTTGGATGGCTTGGTGTGCCCGCCGGGTGATTGCCTTGATAGCTTTTTCGGCTTGTTCTTTGTTTGCAATTACTATTATGAACGCGTCTTTTTGGGAGCACGAGAGCTTCCTTTTTATTTCGTCCACTTGTGGCTGTGTTATTCCGTGGGCTGGGAGCTCATCTGAGTGTATTGCTCCTCCTGCGCCTGTTGTGCGGGCATGCTCTGAGAATTCCTTGCCTAGTCTGCGGCCGGGCTGTATTTCTGTGCCTATTATTTCGGCGAATCCCTCTAGTTTTGTCGCCACGGCTTCTGAGCCTTTCTCGATTTGGCTTTTTACAAAGCCTGGCTCTGAGTTTTTTATTATTCCTGTTATGTCTGTTGCTTTGCCTGTTGCCTCTGCGCCTCTTTTTTTCAGTTCGGCTGATATTGAGAGCAGTTTTTTTTGTCTTTGAGCTTCTGTTTGAGCAAGTTTTGGCAGGAGCTTGAGTTCCTGTGCCCCTTTTATCTCGACTCGTGTTCCTCCTGCTATTGATACGTTTATGTCCTGCCTTATTGTTCCTATTCCTCGCTTGGCTTTTCCTGTGCTTCTCAGGACCATTCCTATGTGCTCAGCTACTTCCCTGGCCTGTTCCGGGCTCGTTATGTCTGGCCCTGTGGCTACCTCTATGAGTGGTATCCCGAGCCTGGATAGGCTGTATATTACTGAGTCCTGTGCTGTTTCTATTATCTTTGCGGATTCTTCTTCTATGCAGATTGTTGGTATTGTTATGTGCGTTTTTTTAGTGGTTATTTCTCCGTTTCTTGCTATCAGTGCGGTTCTCTGGAAGCCTGAGGTGTTGCTTCCGTCGACTACTGTTTTTCTCATGACGTAGGCCTTATCGACTGGTGTGGCTTTCAGGGCTTTTGCTGCCTGGAGTGCTGCCTGCAGCGATTCATGGCTTAGGTTGTGTATTGGTTCCTCGTCAAGCTCTACTGCGCATGTCGAGTTTCTGTAGGCATGGTATATGAATAGCCTGTCTCTCTGCATTTCATGCATTGCTGCGATGTCTATCTCGCCTTCTTCGCCTGCGGCAGCCCTCAGCCTTCTCGTGACTATGAGGTCAGGCTGGGCATCTTCTGCTGTCTCCGGGTTGCAGCTGCAGAAGAGCTTCCCTATGTTTAGCTGCTGGTGGATTTCAAGGCCTATCCTGATGCCTAGGCTCTCATTTTCTTGTGTATGCTGCATGCTCCATCCTTCTGTATCAGTCAATCATTATTTTTGATATGTATAGATTGAACCTGTTTTGGGCCAAAAGGTGCTGGAAGAGGTCTCTTATCATTTGAGCAAATGTGCGGTCTTTGTTTTTGAAGTTTTTTGATTCAGCTATGCTGCTTGTCTGAGTTTATTGGACTTCAACTGTGATTCGAGTTGGTCGATATACCCCCTTATTGTTTCTTCACTGATTTTTAATTTTCTTATTGTGTTAGATTCCCTTACCATAAGGTCCACCAGTGCACTCCGGGCTGCAGATAGATTAGCAGGGTCTTTTTCTGCCAGCTTTTCGCTGCCAAGAATTTCTTTCAGTCTTATCAATAAGTTCCCTTGGACTTGTAGCGTTGTTAACAGGGCGTTTATCGCGTCAATCTCCTCGGTAAGTGTGGCAACCATGGAAGGTTCGTCAATAGCTGTTCCTGCGAGGCGTTGCTTGCTTTTGCTTCTTATCAGAGTCTGAAAGTCTGTATTTTGTCTTCCGAGTGTCTCAATTATCACTGTTACGACTTTAGCTGCTGCGCTCTTTGTTTTTCTTATTTCCTGTTCTTTTATTCTATTTACTGCGAAGTCACAGATATTTTTTAGGAGAGGCACGAGGCTGTCAGATATAACTGCGAATTTTCTTTCTTCAAGGAGAAATTCTCTTGCAGTAATTATTACTGCTTCGCGCTCTAAGTTTACGATTTGCTTGACAAGTGTTGCCCAGTCCTCAATATTCTTTGGATGATGCTCTGACTCAAGCCTGTGAAGTATAGGGTCTGTCATTCAGTCTCTCACCAGTGTGTCTGCTGTGCATGCGCCTATGACTGCTGTGAGGGATACTGTGGCAACCTGCTTGTAGACTTCCGGGAATGATTCGCCGAATCCCGGGAAGAAAAGCAGGAGGACTGCTACTGATACCGTCATTGAGACTGCGTATAGGACCACCATTCTTATTGGCAGGTAGAACAGTGCGTTGCCTCCTTCCATTCTCCTGAACCCTGTTATGTAGAGGAATATTGTGCCCATTATGAATGACAGCACGTATATTATTGTTGCCCTCGTCATTGTTATTTGTTCTGCGACTTTGAGGCCGTAGAGGAATGTGTAGTGCAGCGTGGTTCCCACGAATGCGCCAAGGCTTCCCCTGAATATGTCCTTGACTGTTATTTTTGTGAGAGGGTGCTGCTTTACCTGTTCCCTGACTTCCTGCTCTATCTGCTCGAGTTTCTCGAGTTCTGTGAGCTGCTGCTTTTCAAGTGCCGCGACTTCGTCTTCCTTGCGTTCGGTTTCCTTTTCTTCAAGCTCTATTGTTTGCTCTTCATTCAGGAGTTCCTGCTGGCCTTCAAGGAGCTTGTCGAGTTTTTTGCTTATTGCAGAGTCTGGCTTGGTTTTTCCTGCCTTTTTTTGCTTTTTCATGTCTATTGGTTTAGTTTAGGAACGAGTCTATCTCTGTCCTTTCGGCTATTTCGCCTCTTAAATCTTTCGTTATTAGCTGCCTTGTCTCTTCCTTGGTGTGGTTGCTGAGGAGCCATGCGAGCTTTATGAGTGCTGTTTCTGGCGTCATGTCGCTGAGGTGGCCAAGGACGCCTGCGTCAAGTAGCTTTCTTTGCGGGGAGTAGACCTTCATGTTTATTCTTCCGTAAACTGTCTGGGGTGCCATCACGATTGTTGTTCCTTCCTTGATTAGCGTCTTTACGGCTCCATGTATCTTTGTGTGTTCTGTTGTGTGGTTGTCTGTTTGCTGGTTGGGTATGTGGCCGAGCCCTGTCCCTTCAATTATCAGCCCGTCATATCCCCTGTATGCAAGGAACTGGTCTGCGTGCATGTTGGGGTGTGTCTTGATTATTGCAACCTTTATGTTTTCCCTGAGGAGAGTGACGCGGGGTTTTGACTGTTTTCTTTTTTTGTATGGCTGTGTCATGTAGGTTATTTTTTTCTGCTCGTAGTTTACCTCTGCTATGGGTGTTGTGTTTATTGGCCTGAATGCGTCCCTTCTGCTGGTGTGCATTTTTCTTGTTTTTGTTGCAGGCAGTATCAGGCAGCTTGTGTCGTTCATTGTTTCGTGCATGCATATTGCGACTTCTGCAAGGTCTGTGTTTGCTATGAAGTAGGCTGCTGATATCAGGTTGAGGGCTGCGTCTGTGCTTCCCCTGTCCGAGCTTCTTTGCGCGCCTACCATTATGACTGGTATTGGGAGGTCCTGGAGCATGAATGCGAGTGCGGCAGATGTGTAGTGCATGGTGTCTGTTCCGTGCGTTAGTATTATCCCCTGTATGCCTCTCTGGGCCTCTTTTTCTATCTCGCGTGCCATTATGTTGTAGTGGGCAAACCTCATCATTTCTGACTGTGCCTGCATTATCTGGCGGGAGGTTATTCTTGCTATGCTGTTCAGCTCGGGGAACATGTTGAGCATTTCTTGTGGTGTGAAGCCTGCTGTGACTCCTCCTGTTCTGTAATCAACTTTGGATGCGATTGTTCCTCCTGTGTGGAGTATGGATATTTCCGGCAGGTCTTTTTGCTGGGCGTGCTCATGGGCCTGTGCATGCTTGTGGGCTGCTTTTTCTAGAATTGTGAGCTGTTTTATGCTTTCTTTTTTTATGCCTATGTTGTAGCCGCTTTGGAGCTTGATTATGACTGTGTCCTGCTCGGTTTCCGGGCTCGGCACAAAGAAGCCCTTGATTTTTTCAGTCGGCGTTTCTGCCTCAACGATGTCGCCCGGCTGCGGGTTTGTGTCTTGCTTTGCCATTGTTTTGTTACTTCAGGGGGTCTGCTGCGAGCCTTAGCTTTTTCCCCGAGTGGATTATTCTTTCTGCGTTGTGCTTCAGGTCTGTTGCAAGCCTTTTCTGGACTGAAAGCATGCCTTTTTCAGACTGGACAAGCTGCTGGAGTAGGTTCATCCTGTTTGTCTTATTCTGTATGGATTGCGCTTGGCGTATGCCGCTGTTTATTGAGTCGATTCTTGAGTGTATGTGTGTTATCTGGCTTGAGAGCGCCCTGTGGCGCTCGATAAGCGCCTTGAGCTTGTGGTATTCGGAGAGCAGCTCTGCGAGCTTCTGGTGAAGCCTCTCCTCTGTTTGCGGGGAGAAGAAGCTGAGTATTCCCATTTTTTCACCTCTTTTTTCAGTTTCAGCCCATGTAGGATGGCTTTTCGTCCTTTATCTGTCTTGCCCTTGCCTGCCTTACCTGGTCTCTTATGCTTTCATATACCTCTTCTGTTTCTTTTGACACTGATGGCTTTATTTTCTTGAGGGATTCCTCGAAGTTTTTTGCAGTTACGGACTTCGCGTTCATGTCTTTCCTTAGTGCAAGTATCGCGGCTTCCCTGCAGACTGCCTCTATGTCTGCTCCTACGTATCCCTGGGTTTCTTCTGACAGCTGGTTTATGTTGACTTCCTTGAGGGGCATGTTCTTTGCGTGCACCCTGAAGATTTCTGTGCGGGCTTCCTGGTCAGGGACTGGTGTCAGTATTATCCTGTCGAATCTTCCCGGCCTGAGTAGTGCGGGGTCTATCATGTCTGGCCTGTTTGTGGCAGCTATCACGACGACGTCATACAGGTCCTCGAGTCCGTCTATTTCTGTTAGGAGCTGGTTTACTACTCTTTCTGTTGAGTGGCTGTCTGATGACATTCCGCGCCTTGGCGCTAGGCTGTCTACTTCGTCAAAGAAAACTATTGTGGGGGATGTCTGCCTGGCTTTCTTGAATATCTCCCTTACTGCCTTTTCGCTTTCGCCAAGCCATTTTGAGAGCAGTTCCGGGCCTTTTACCTGTATGAAGTTGGCTTCGCTTTCTGTTGCTACGGCCTTTGCAAGCAGGGTTTTTCCTGTTCCGGGCTCTCCGTAGAGGAGTATTCCCTTTGGCGGCTTGACTCCGAGCCTCTTGAATGCGTCGCCGTGCTTTATTGGCCACTCCACAGCTTCTATTAGTTCCTGCTTTACGTCTTCGAGGCCTCCTATGTCTGTCCATTTTATGGTTGGGACTTCGACAAGGACTTCCCTCATTGCTGAAGGCCTTACGACTTTGAGGGCTTCCTTGAAGTCCTTTCTTGTTATCATGAGCTTTTCAAGCAGTTCTTTTGGTATCGGCTCGTCTTCCTGGAGCTTGAGTTCTGGAAGTACTCTTCTTAGGACTATCATGGCCGCTTCCTTGCAGAGGGCTGCAAGGTCTGCTCCCACAAATCCGTGCGTTATGGCTGCTATTTCTTTCAGGTTGACGTTTTTTGACAGCGGCATGTTTCTTGTGTGTATCTTGAGTATGTCGACTCTTCCCTCTTTTGAGGGAACGCCTATCTCTATTTCCCGGTCAAACCTTCCCGGTCTTCTGAGCGCAGGGTCGAGCAGGTTCGGTACGTTTGACGCTGCTATGACTATTACCTTTCCCCTGCTCTTTAGGCCGTCCATTAGCGCAAGCAGCTGGGCCACAACCCTTCTTTCGACTTCTCCGTGGACTTCTTCCCTTTTTGAGGCTATTGCGTCTGTCTCATCTATGAATATTATGCTCGGTGCGTTCTTTTCTGCTTCTTCGAATTTCTTGCGGAGGTTTTGCTCTGACTGGCCATAATATTTGCTATTATGAAGTAGTAACAATCCCGATGTCATAAAGCTGTCATCTTCAACTGTAAAATCATATAGCTCCTGTTCGCCTGCATAGCTTATTGATTCTATCCACTCCCATGCAATATCCTTCCTTGTCAGCAGCTCATATTCCCTTTTTATGGCAGGGGTCAAGGCGTTGTTTCTGGAAGCTATTTTGTACAGCTTGCCGAGAGCATGCTCAGTGAATTTAGCCTTCCTGCAAACATAAATGTCATTATTCCTGCATTCTGAATAAGGAAGCCTTTTCCTTACAGACTCTATCAGCAACCGGGGTTCAGGTATATGCTCAGAATGCCTGTTTGTGGATCTGAGTTTTGAAAGCCTCGCCCTTTTCTTCAGGCTGGCCGGAACAATAAGTTTTCTGAACTCTTCCCGTCCCTTATTTCCCTTTGTCGCCAGTTCGTACATCATTCCGAGACGGGTTTTATGCTTGTTGAGCTTTGTTGGGATGGAAAGCTTTAGCTGCATCAGAGTCTGCATTTCCTGAAGAAACCCATATGAGGAACTGTTGAGTTTCGGAGTAGGGTAATTCCCATTCATTGATACCGTTCCATCACCATCAAAATATCCCTTGACAAATGCCGCCACTTCCTCTTTTGGCAATGAATAAAAGAGCGGGGGTATTGCGGGATTTCTTTTTCCATGAAGCATGCCGGATTCCTTGATTAAGGCCGCAAGGGTCTTTGAGTAGACTATTACTCTTCCGTCAGGATACTCTCTTGGGTTGGTGATTGCAAACAGGCTGCGCAACAAATCCTTATATCGTTCCCTGAGCATCTCATCGTTGTTGGTAAAGGTGATTCCATCCTCAGAAACATATCCTTCAGACATGACCAGTCCAAGGTATTCAAGAAAATCAGGGGATGTTTGTTCCGGTATCGTTATCCAGTTACTGCGGGATAGGTTCCTTCCCTTTGGCGCCTTTTTCCCGTTTTTCTTTTCAAGTCCTTCGAGAGAAAGTTTCTGGCTGGATTCCTCAAGATCTATCTTGTTTACTCTTGCAACGAACTGGCCTTCAGCTAAGTCTTCAAGTTTTTTCCAGACAAGGCCGCCGTTCTCATATACCAAGAAAGGCTGGTTCTTTGAGCACATCATCCGAGTTCCGTTGCTAAAAGAAAGCCTGTATGCTGGAGCGATAAGTTTTGCCATATGTGTGATTTTTGATTTCGATATTCGGCCCTTGGAATAGGCAAATGTCTTTATCGGCTGTGCAAGCTCAATGACTTTTATTTTATCATCCCTGATTTTTTTCCCCCTTGCATTGTCAAACATGTCCCTGGCCTTTATGTGTCCTTTGGGATTAGTGAATATTCTTGTATCCCCATCAACGCACATTATCTCCGGGCCATTGATGAGGATGAAGTGCGCGTTTGTCTCGTTTGCAACTGCCTTTGCGAGGAGCGTCTTTCCAGTTCCGGGTGGCCCATGCAGCAGGACTCCTTTAGGCGCCTCGATTCCGAGCCTCTCGAAGATCTCCGGGTGCTTCAGGGGAAGCTCGACCATCTCCCTGATTTTCTTTATCTCTTCCCTGAGGCCGCCTATGTCCTCGTAGGTTACTTCAAGGGCTGCCTCCTCTGACACCTCGACTGCCTCTGGGTTGAAGACTACCTCTGTTAAGTCGCTCACAATCACAGCCTGCTTCGGCATTGTGTCTACAACGAGGAACTTTATGTCCCCAAACCCGAACCCGTAGACGTCCTCGTCAAGCATCCTGAATATGTCTTCGAACGGGCTGTGCGCGAGGGTCGCTCTTCTCCTTGTGCCCCCACCCAGCGCGACTATGTCTCCCTTCATTAGAACCCTCCCGAGAAGTCCCTGCTTGAACAGGTCTGATGATGCCCTGATTATGATGCCTTTTCTTGCAGGCGCTATGACAACTTTCTTGGCTTCCTTCACGTCTGCCTTCTGTATCGCTACTGTCTCGCCTATGCTTGTCTTTGTGTTCCTCCTTATTATGCCGTCCATCCTTATTATGTTGAGGCCGATGTCTCCAGGGTATGCGCGGTCAGCTATCGCGACTGTTTTCCTTCCGCCTTCTATCTCTATTATGTCCCCTGGCCTGACGCCTATGTGCTGCATGAAGCTTGTGTCTATCCTCACTATTCCCTTGTTTACGTCGTCCTGCACCGCCTCTGCAACCTTGAGTTTCAGTTCTCGATCAGGCATGGGTTCGAGTATTGGCATGTTATAGATAAATGTTTCGGATGGTGTGAGACGGGTTTCTGACGACTTGTGACGAGAAAAAAGGACTGTTTATGCGGCAGGAATGTTTTCAGTAGCGCTGTGCTTTGTGAGCAGTGAAGACGCTATGAATACTGCGGAAGAATTAACGAATGCAGGGACAAATGCCTGTTTTTGGTTATAACGAAGCTGCCAATATCAGTCAGTCTCTCTTTACCTTGGGAAGCGGCAGTGGCGGGGGGAGGTTGACATCCCTGCTGAGTATTATTGCCTCGACGTTGCACCTGGTCAGCACTGTGTCCATCATCTCTGCCATTATTGGCTTGGGAACGTTCCTGCTCTTCTTCCAGCTCTTTATTACCTCGTCGTGCGTCTTCTGGTCGCCGAGGTAAAGTATCTCGCCTTCAAGCATGAGTTCCCCTATGTCCGGCTCGTATTTAGATGTGAATTCAAACTTGAATGTTAGCCCCTTCTGCTTCTGCTTTCCCAGCGGGAAGTCGGATTCCTGAACATCCCTAATGAGAGCGTTGTTGTTTATGTCAACCTGCCCTGTAATTGGGTTTTTCTTGAGCGCAGTTATCTTGTTGAAGCTGAAGCCGATTATCATGTTTTTTGTTGTATGCCTTTTGTTTTTAAAGTTATTGCTTGCGAACTTTTTCCTTATAATTCTGCTTGCAATTATACTGGCTGCTTGTAGCTGGCTATCAGTTTCCTTGCAGGAGTTGAGATGTGTATGCCAAACCCAACGGCGCTGGCTGAGAGAAGTGCAAGGTTTATTCCGAAGTATTGAGTGTTTGTGAAAGTTATTGCTGCTGCCAAGATGGTTGCCGCTGCAGACACTGCCTTAAGCGGCTGCATTGAGTAATGCTTGAGTATGGGCTTGGAGTAAGGCAGGAATTGCAGTTCAGTTGCCCTGACCGCCGTGCCTATGCTTACTATTGCGAGCCAGTGTGAAATCATGACAGGGTAAGGCACGGTTCCTCCGGCAAGCATTGCGCCGAGCAGGAATCTGAGGCTGTGTGTTGATGTTGCCGTGAGCATGTCAAGGTATGGTGTTTTTTTGGCGAGGTATGTGTAGAAAAGATTAAGCGCGATGAACGCGAGAAATACAGCTGCCATTTTAGGGCCAAAGAATGCATAAGCTATCATGATTGATGTTGCAATCAGTATTGCTGCAAATGTTGTGGCTTGCTTTTTTGTTACTTCACCGGAAGGTATCGGCCTTTTTTTCTTGGCTGTGTCTGATGAGTCTGTATCTGCGTCTGCTATCGCGTTTATTGTGTATAGTCCTCCGTAAAGTAAGATGTTGAATACGGGATAAAGGACGATTATTGACTTCAGCAGCTCAATGGTCACATTCTGTGAGGTGACTATGGCAGCAAAGATAACTGTTGCATATGTTATGCTGAACCTTAGCCTTATTAGCTTCAGGTAGCTTTTTGGGTTCATATCCATTACACCTTGGCTGCGATTATTCCTATGATTATTCCTATTGCTGCTCCTGCCATGACATCAGGGATAAAGTGTTTCTTGAGCCTTATCCTTGACCATGCCACAAGGGATGCAAGCACTATGCTTATGGCGACTGCTTCAAGCGAGGGGTGTATGGCTGTAAGTGCTGAAGTTACTGCTGATATCCTTGCTGTGTGCGTACTGGGAAAGCTTCCTGCATCTATGTGCTCGATTATGTTCCTCCTTGACTGCGGGGTTGGCCTTTCTTTTCTGTAGACGAGTTTTATTGATGCGCAGGCTGCTTCTGCAAGGATTGCTGCTGCAATGAGCCTGTATGCAAGAGGCCTGCTTGAGATGAACGCGATCGCTATTATTGGCAGGTAGAAAGCCGGGGTGCCCAATAACGATACCGCGCTGATGATTCTGCTTGTGCTTGCCCTCATGGCTTGTCGGCTTGCTCTTGAGTAGATAAAATTTTGCGTTCATGGTTAAATTTATTAATTAGGCTGTGCTTCTTGCAGGCATGCATGTTAAGTCTTGGACTCTGCCGAGGGTTTTTCTCGGGATTGTTTTTCTTGGCGCAGGCATATACAGGGTTTTTTTCTTCGATGATGCCAAAAATGAGATGGCTGCGCTGGGGCTGCCCTGGTTTCTTGCTGTTGTTGTCATTTTTCTGGAGATTGTAGGAGGCACAATGCTTGTTGCGGACAGAAAGCCCAATGTGGCAGCCGGCTTTCTCGGCTTCATGATATTGCTTGGGATTGCAGCTGGGCTTTTGTCAAGGTGGGATTCGATTTTTGGAGGTCTCAGGGAACTGTTCACGTTCAATGCCACGCCTGTGAGCATGCTGCTGCACGTGGCTTTCATTGTGATGCTGGCCGGAATCGCGTTGAGAAAGCCAGGAGAATGATTATCCTCTTATTATATTCAGCGATGGATTTATAAGCCACCTTTGTTAAGCATCTTTTTATGAGGATTGCTGTTTTCACGGATTGTTTTCTGCCGCAGCGCAACGGGGTTGTAACCTCAGTTACTAATGCTGCCAGGTGGCTTGCCGCAAGGAACCATCTTTTGCTCATAGTTACTTCCAGCCGGGTAAGGAGGGCTTCTCATAAGGAGGGTAGGAACATATCTGTTTTTTTCTGCAGGAAGTTTAATTTCCTCAAGCTCATGAAGTTCAGGGACTTTGATCCTGCATTGCCGAGCCACTCTGTAGTCAGGCAGGTCAGGAGTTTCCGGCCTGATGTGGTCCACGCGCATTTCCCTTCTTTTCTTGGATGGGCTGCTGTCATCTGCTCACGGATGTTGAGGGTTCCTCTTGTGGGAACGTATCACACGCTGTTTCATGATTTCCTTATGCATACGAGGCTTCCAAGGAGGGTTTCAGAAAGCAGTCTTGCGCGGTGGGTTGTTTGCAGCTACACGAAAAGGTTCTACAACATTTGTGACGTTGTTATTGCGCCTTCGCAGGCTGCAAGGAGGGAGCTTTTGAGGTTCGGGGTTGTGAAGCCTGTGGTCGTGATTTCAAACGGTGTCGATACGGGTGTTTTTCGTGCCGGGAAATGGAGGGCTACTCCAGGAACAATACTCCACGTCGGCAGGCTGGGTTACGAGAAAAGGGTTGACATGGTCATACGGGCTTTCAGGCTTTTCGCGAGGAGAAACCCATCTTGCCGCCTTGTAATAGTTGGTGAGGGCCCTGAGGAGAACGCGCTTAAGAAGCTGTGTGGACCTCTGCTTGGTAAGAGGATTTTCTTTTTAGGCGGGGTTGAGCACAGCAGGATTGCAGAGGTTTATTCAGGTGCTGACCTGTTCATGACTGCTTCCACTATAGAAACTGAGGGACTAGTCATTCTGGAGGCGATGGCTTCCGGGTTGCCTGTTGTAGGGGTTGACGTGATGGCCATTCCTGAGATTGTTAGGGATGGGGTGAATGGTTTTGTTGTTGGGAGGAACAATGTCGTTGGAATGGCTGACCGCATTGAGATGGTCCTTACTGACTGCAAACTCAGGAGGAAGATGTCTTTGAATTCTGTACGGCTGGCTGAGAGGCATTCTGTTGACAGGTCGGTGAAGCGGCTGGAAATGGTTTATCACTTGCTGGCAGCTCGCAGGGCTGGTGTGCAGAGGAATCGTATTGATTTCAGGAAGTTTTCTATTTCCAATTGAACAGTGCCTGGCTCGCTTATGACTATTATGTGGTTTGAGTTGCTTATCTCCTTGTATGTTGAGGCTTTTATCATTTTGTGCAGCTTTCTTGAGTTTTTTGGGCTCACTATAGTGTCCTGTTTCCCCACAAGTATGAGGCACGGGAGATTCATTGTCGCCAAAGATTCTGTTCCGTCAAATGATGAAAAGGCGCGCAGTGATGAAAGCCATGAAGCAAGTGACGTTGTCGTGATGTCTGCCAGGATTCTATTTAAGTTCCAGTCAGATGTACCTCTGTACCGGTCAAAGTCCCTGTGCATGAACGTTTGTGAAGCCGGCTTTCGTATGAATGGCGTTAGTGCTGTGTGCATGAGCGAGATGCCTATCCTGTTTAGGGTTGCTGGTATCCTGTAGGCTGTGCTTATCAGCACGTATGCAGCTGCTTTGTTCGGGAACAGCCTGTGGAACGTTATGACGACTGCCCCGCCGAAGCAGTGACCTATCAGCACGAAGTTTTTTGCCTTTTCTTTTTTTAGGACTGCGTGGATGTCCCTTGCAAAGCAAGTCAGCTTGTAGTGGCTTGGTGTGGGTGGCCTTTCTGAGAGCCCATGGCCTCTGAGGTCGATTGAGATTGTTGAAAAGCCTGACTTGTTGAATGGCTTGCTTATTCTTTTCCAGACATTCAGGTCTCCGCCCATTCCGTGCACGAATACCATGAACCTGTCAGACCTTTTTTCAACTGAGTAGCTTATCGCTGTTCCGTCATGGCTCTTTACTGTCTTATGCATGGTGCGCAAATGACTCGGAAAGATTTATATGGTTTTTGGGTGGCTATGGCAAGGGTTTGGGCAAACTTTAATAACTGCTTCTCATTGCAGTGGCGTATGGGGAAGCACAACCTGAGGAAAATCAGGCCCGTAACCGTAAGGAAGGGAATGACAGTGAACGAGCTTGTTCTTGAGATGTCCCGTTCAGGCGTCATGGGCGCCGGGAGCCTTGCGAGGTCTGTTGACGTGCTTGAAGCGATGATAAGGGATAATGACTGCAGGGTTTTCTTTGGCCAGGCTGGCGCAATGGTTCCGGGAGGGATGCGAAACATTATTATCGATATGCTTGAGCTTGGCTGGGTTGATGCCTTCGTAACTACAGGGGCAACACTGACGCATGACCTTGTTGAGGCTTTGGGCTTCAGCCATTTTCAGGGCTCTGCTTCTGTTGACGACGCTAAGCTGCACAGGGAGGGCTGGGACAGGATGTATGACAGCTACATGCCGAATGACGTGTATGGGAAGATGGAGGATTTCCTTCATCCAATCATGAAGGCAATGGCAGGGAAGGAATGGACTATAAAGGGTTTTCTATGGGAGATCGGGAGCAGCGTGAAGGAAAGGTCAATTCTGAAGGTTTGCGCTAATAAGCAGATTCCCCTATTCTGCCCTGCAATATCTGACTCAGGCCTTGGGCTCCAGGTCTGGAGTTTCATCCAGAAGCGCAAGCTCAATGTTTCTGCTTTTGATGACCTCAAGGAGGTTCTTGACATTGCCTGGACTTCAAAGAGGGCAGGCACGTTTTACGTTGGTGGAGGAGTTCCCAAGAACTACATCCAGCAGGCTATGCAGTTCAGCCGCGAGGCAAGCTATGCTGTTCAGATTACGACTGACAGGCCTGAGCCAGGGGGCAGTTCTGGCGCTCCTCTGAAGGAAGGCATATCATGGGGGAAGCTTGACCCGAAGGCGAGCTACGTTGACCTGTTTTGCGACGCAACGATCGCGTTGCCCATAATTCACGCTTCCCTGAAGGAGAGGCTTTTGTGATGGATCGCGCTTTGAAAAAAGCCATTGCGGCCACAAGGATTATCGTTTCTGGCCAGGAGCTTTCAGTTATTGAGGTTCCTACATCTGACATTGATTACGGCTTGGTTGCCAATGCAAATCCTTTTGCCTTGCTTTTTGAAGGAGAAAAAACTACTGTTGTTATCCCAACTAACCGCCGGAAGCTGTTTGGAGCTAAGGCAAAAGCCTGTGATGGTTACAATGTCATACTCTTTGATGCCGAGCTTCCCATGGATTTGGTAGGATACTTTGCTGAGATTACTAGGGTTTTGGCGTCTGTGAATGTGACAGTGCTTGCGTTCTCAAGCTATTCTCACGATTATGTTTTGGTGAGGAAAAAGGACGCTAAAAAGGCAGTTAAGGCTCTGAATCAGCTCGTCAAGTCCTGCAGTGATTAACATGCTCCTTGCTGATGTCCATGCCCATATTGGCCTTTTCAGGCCTGATGAGGTTTCTGGCGTTGTTGACCGGGCTGCTTCTGCCGGAGTAAAGGCAATAATCAACAACGGCATTGACGTGAAGAGCAACAGGGTTTGCCTTGAGCTTGCTTCGCGCTACAATTTAGTCAAGGCTGCGCTTGGCCTTTACCCTGTTGATGCTTTGCAGCTCACTGATGAGGAGATAGATGCCGAGCTTGCCTTCATCAAGAAGAACAGGTCAAGGGTTGCCGGTATTGGCGAGATAGGGATGGATTTCCTCAAGGCAGGCGAGCAAGTGAGGCAGAGAGATATTTTCCTGAGGCAGGTTGAGCTTGCCACGAGCATGCGCAAGCCTGTTATTGTGCATTCAAGGAAGGCTGAGGCAGAGGTTGTGGATGCCCTTGTCTCTTCTGGGGCAAGGAAGGTGGTCATGCATTGCTGCATGGGCAGCATGAAAGTTATAAGGAAAGCCGATGATGCAGGGTTCTGTTTCTCAATCCCTGCCCTTATAGTGAGGAACTCGCATTTCAGGAAGGTTGTGGAGGTTGTTCAGGGAACGCAGATATTGACTGAGACAGACGCTCCTTTCCTCAGCCCTCGTGAAGGAGAAAGGAGCGAGCCTGCGATGGTTGCAGAGTCTGTAAAGGTGATTGCCGAAATCAAGGGAATAACCTCTGAGGAGTGTGCTAACGCGGTTTTTTCTAATTATCAGAGATTGTTTTCATAGAGATTAGAATATTCACGCAGCTGCCTTCTGCCTTGCCTGCATCTTGCTTGTCTCTTCCCTGATTATCTCCCAGTGCATGCGCACAAGCCTTTTTATTGTGGGGTCGTCTGTGTTCAGCTTGAACAGTTTTGCTTTCCCAATCTTTCTGGTGTGGATTACTGCGTTTTTATCGAGCAGCTTTTTCCATGCGCGTGTAAATGAAGTCCACCCGACATTTGCGCCTTCTGCTATTTCAGTCATCGGGTAGTCAAAATCCTTGCCCAGTACGAGAAAGTTGATTATCCTAACGAGTGGTGAATCTCCGAAATATTCCACAAAGATGCTTTCTTCTTTCATTGTATTCCTCAGTATTTGTAAGCATGTATGTTAATGTATGTAATTAATGTATGTAATTATTCTGTTTCTGATGCATCTCATACTATTTAAACATTCCCATTTAGGCGATTAAGTTATCAAAAGAAAACCTATAAATAGTAGTTTTTGTTTTATTGCTTTATGCCTGAGCGCTTTTACGAAAAAATAAAGCTGCACATCCTGAAAAAGCTTTTTGATATGCGCTGCTGGATGGGGAAACACGCTAGCATTCATACCATGCAAAAGGGATTGCCTTCACACGCAAGGGATTCCAAAACAATAAGCAAGGTCATCAGTGAGCTGGCACAAAAGGAATGGATTTTAACAAAGCCAACACATTACGGGCTGGAATTATCGCTTAATATCCAAAAGAAAAGAGATATTGAGGAGTTCATAGAGGCGAACTTGGATTTTTAAGATTCAATTGGACGAAAAACGAAAGTTTTTTAAGTAACCTTTACACTGCTTGTAAAAGTATGGGTTCATTAAAAGAAAAGTTACTGGAGTTTCGGGCAGCATTTCCGGATTTACGAGCTTTCTTGGCTCATACAACGTCTGCCATAGCCTTTGCGCAGGGCTTATCGGTCTTCTAAGCATATTGGGAATTGTTGTAGCAGGCATGCCGCTATTGTTTCTTACAAAAGTGGCTGTTTATTTCTGGATTACCTCTGTAGGGCTGCTGTTGCTGATGGCTGTTTTAAAGGCAACAGCCTTAAAGGGGCTTTCCTCCAGAATGCTTGTGCTTAATTCAGGGTTTATTTTCTTAGGAATTCCTTTCAATCTTGACTATAATGTCCTGTTCAGGATAATAGGTGGGATGCTTATCTCGATCGCGTTAGCTCTAATAATTAAAGCTAAATGGAGGGATAAAAAATGAAGATTGAAAATGCGCTTCTTTACGGTTGCCTTGCAGTAGCTATCACGGCACTGGTTTTTACGGCATATACTTTTACAGCAACAATGCATATGCTCGAAAATAAAGACACGCCCGCGAGTCCAGTAGCTCGCTCTGGAAAAATTCTTTTCGCGGAATTCGACCAAAAAAAAGTGGTTGGGTTTATGGACTCTAATCACGATGGCCTGTGCGATTTGTGTGGGATGAGGATAGAGGACTGTATTGCTGCCGGAATGCTGGAATGCACAATGGATCCTAACGCCAGAATAGGGCTTTTGGGAAGCCAGCATGCCCATGCTGACATCAAGGTTTATGTAGGAGGAGAGGAGGTAAACCTTGCTGATCCTAAATATTTTGTAAAAAGCAGATTTGTGCACGTTGAAAATGACGGTCCGGGAAAGTCAGGGAACATCGTGCATGTCCATTCAAGCGGCATTAGAGTGGGATTTCTCCTTGAAAGCCTCGGGATAAGCAGCAAGGACCTGAAGGTTTATGTGAATAATGAACCCCAGAAAGCAGGGCTCGAATATGTCATCAGGGACCATGACAGAATCCTTGTGACAGACAGCTCTGACGAAAGCAGGATAAACAGTCAGATTGGCTCACTGACATCCTTTACCTCACTTTAACAGGGTAGGCGAAACATTTAAATAATTAGTTTTCCGGATTTTATGTAAATGCCTCACTCCAACTTTGCTGGTGTCCTGTCTTTTTTCGATAGGATTGGCGTATTTGAGGTTTTGCTTCCTTTTCTTCTTGTTTTCACGCTTGTGTTTGCGCTGCTTGAGAAGACAAGGATTTTCGGGGTTGAGAAGCTTCCCACTGGTGAGGAGTACACGAGGAAGAATCTTAACGCTATGACTGCGTTCTCCATAGCTTTTTTCGTGGTGGCTTCTTCAAGGATTGTTGAGATAATCACTAAGGTTTCTGCCAACATGATTGTGTTGCTGCTGGCTTCTGTGTTTTTCCTTCTGCTTGTGGGCTCTTTCCATCAGGAGAAGAAGGAGGGATTCTTCCTTGAGAAGGGGTGGAGGACTGTGTTCATGCTTATCATGTTTGTGGGGCTTGCGGTTATTTTCCTTGATGCGATGAAGATTGGCAGCAGGTCGTGGCTTCAGCAGATTATTGGCTGGCTGCAGGGTTTCGGGACTAATGACGTTGTTCCTTCTATTGTTCTTTTGCTTGTGATGATAGGGATAATTGCCTACATTACGCACACGCCCAAGCCTGAGGCTTCCAAATAGGTTAAATATTTAAAGGAGCTATAACCATGTTGTGTCTAAAAGTGGTGATGTGATTGGTTGCTGACGGCTTTAACCGGATTTTCATTGTTCTTGACGAGTTGAACGTTCTTGACTCGCTGCTGCCTTTCCTCCTGATATTCACGTTGGTTTATGCTATTATGGAGAAAACCAAGATTATTGGAGAGGGCCGGAAGAATTTCAACGTGATTGTGGCCCTTATTCTGTCCTTGATGGTGGTTATCCCTCACATTATGGGTAGGTTTCCTCCTGGTCAGGACCCTGTGGTGATTATTAACACGGCTCTTCCGAGCGTTTCCATAGTGATTGTGGCCATTCTTGCGGTTCTGCTATTAATCGGCATTTTCGGGAAGAACCTCGACATTGCAGGCAGTTCACTTGCAGGCTGGGTCGCGATTGGTGCTTTTGCCATTGTTTTCTGGATTTTTGGCTCTGCTGCAGGATGGTTTGGCGAGTTTCCGGCTGTATTCGGCTTCCTGAATGACCCTGATACGCAGGCTCTCTTGATAATGATACTGGTGTTCGGCCTAATAATAATGTTCATAACGTCTGATAGTGGTGAACGCAGGATTACCGGGCCGTTTGGAAAAATCCTTGATGCGTTCAGGGGAGCTATCAAGTAGCCCTTTGGTGAAGGGTTGAAAATGGCAACTGTTCTTGACCTGTCTGTCCTGAAGACATTTATGCCGGTTTTTAGCTGGATTTTCGCTTTTCTGCTTGTTTACGGCTTTCTGGAGATGACCCAGATTTTCAGGAACAGGGGCATTCACGCGATGCTTGCCTTTGTTTTTTCTGTGATGGTGGCTGTTTCAGGAACTGCTACTGCCACGATTGCGGCTATGGCTCCGTGGTTCCTTGTAGTGATTTTTTTTATCTTCATCATTTACCTGATAGGCAACTTTATGGGGCTGAGCAGCGGTGACATTCTTGGCGCTGTTGGCGGCAAGGGTGCTGTGTGGTGGTTTATTATCATCGGGTTTATCATTCTTGCTGCAGGGCTTAGCCAGACCTTTGGGCAGAGGCTTCTTGAGGCCCGGCAGGGTGGTGGGGGGAATGAGACCTTTGTTCCTGTTCAGGGCGAGGGCCAGCCGACTCACGGCCAGGCTGTCCTTCTTATTCTGACTAACCCGAAGGTTCTTGGAATGCTACTGCTGTTCTTTATCGCAGCCCTGACTGTTTCCCTGATGACAGGGCCTGTCAAGTAGTTGTTTGGCTGCTCAGTATAGAATCTCGGTATAGAATAAGTCACTTCTTTTTCAGGTCCTTTACAGCCCTTGACAGCTCGTTGACGTTTTCTGTGAATGTCGGGAGGAGCTTCTGGAAGACTTTTTCAAGGGCTTTCAGCTCGGAGTTTACGTTTGTGACGTTCTGGTCGTAGTCGTTTATCTTTGACAGCACTGCTTTCTGGAGCGTGTCGAAGCTCTGCTTTAGGTCCTGCTGTCTCTGCTCAAGAGCCTTTATGTTTGCTTCCATGGTGTTTTTCCAGTCAACTATCTTGTTTATGTCCTTGAGAAGGTCGTTCCACTTTTCCTCTATTATTGCTTCAGCCACTTCCTCGATTTTTTCCTCGTATGACTGGGTTTGCTGAGGCTGGGCTGGCTCGTATTCCTGGTATGCCTGCTGAGGCTGCTGTGGCTGGATTTCCTGCGGGGTTTGCTGGTCAAAATATGGTGCGCCGGGTATCTGGTCTCCTGTGCGGCCTATCTCTGCCTGGTTCAGAGCATCAAATACCTGGTGGGTTTTGTAGCCGTTCCTTTGCAGTGTCTCTATTATTTGCGAGTTTGAAAGTCCTTGCTGCCTGAGCCTCGTGACTTCGTCGACAGGAGTTATGGGCTGCGGCATGGGCGGTGGCGGAACTTGCTGTGGCTGCTGTTCTGGCGCCTTTTCTTTCTTTCTTATCTGGAATAGACCCATGTTGCGTTATCTGCTCGCGGGAGCGCTGTTTTTAAAATTTGCGTTATTCATTTCGTTATTTCTTCTGCTGCTCGCTTGGCTATCTTCTCGGCTTCGCTTCTGGTTATGAAGTTTACTGGCTCCCACAGGTTCAGGTATTTTTTTAGAACGTCAACATCCTCTCTTTTTGCAAGCGTGTGCAGCTCTTTTATTATGAATTCTATCTTCTCGTTGAGGTCTTCTGCCTGCTTCTTCAGGTCTGTTATTTCTGAGTTGAGTGTCTTGAACTCTGAGTGGGCTTTCTTGTTGGCTGTTATGACGTTTTCCTCAAGCACCTGTACTCTCCTTATGAGGTTGTTGTAGCGCTCTTCAAGGTTTCTGACTGCCCTGCCGGAATCTGGCGCGGCTGTGTCTTGTAAGGCTGGTTGCATTTTTAGGAACATATTTATATACATTTGTTGGCTAATTAAATGTTTCGGTGGGCTTGATGGATATCGATAAAGAGGGCTGTTTCGGCTGGGACTTGCTGAGGGAGGGCGAGGAGAATGTGCTCAGGGTTAACTGTGAGCAGTGCTCGTTTTTCCCATCGATTGAGGACAATCCTCTGGTGATGTCAAAGCTTATGGATATCCTGATTTCTAACCAGGGTGTTAGCAGGATAATCTTTTACCAGAAGCGTGACTATGAGTATGATTATGAGCAGACCAGGCTGCTTACAGAGGTAGCCCGGATTCAGAACCGGCTGGTTAAGGGCGGCTTTGCTGCCCACAGGGTGTTTGGGGTTAACGCGAAGGCTGACCAGAGGTATGTGGAACTGCAGAACATGGTTCATAACGTCCTCAAGAGCGACCCTGTAAGTGCGTTTGTTGAGATTAAGAGGATTCATAGGCGCGAGGTTTTAAGGCTTGAGTCGCTTCCGCAGGAGTATGTTGAGAGGCAGAAGGCCTATGTTGCGCTTCTTGAGGGCGTCGCGAGGGTTATTGAAGATTCTCGCCTGGTAAGGCTCGCCGGGCCTTTCCTTGCAGGCCACAAGCCCGGTGACAGAGCTGTCTACAGGGAGCTGTTCAGGCCCATTACAAAGCCTGACTTCATGTTTACCAAGCTGATGGCTGCGTTTCCTGCTGAGGCTGAGGAGATTGACAGCTACACTGTGAAGGACAGCGAGGTTGCGATTTTCAGGGTCCCTGACACAATCAAGCTTCTTTATCATTTGACCCCTCCTGAGTTCAGGCTTTCTGAGGAGAAGTATGAGATTCTTGATGCTGCCCGCTCCATCATCTCCGAGCACAAGCCGCAGAAGTCTGAGTTTGTCGACCCTGAGCGGCTGAGGCAGGTGTTTTCGAATGTTGGCTCAGACCTTATTGAGGAGCTTTCTTCTTCCAGAGGCGTCAAGCTGAGGAACTCCGAAGTAGGGGAATTGACCCGCATCCTTGTCCGCCACACGATTGGTTTCGGGCTGATTGACGTGCTTCTTCAGGACGAGAAGGTTCAGGACATCACAGTAAACAGTCCCATGGGCATGAATCCTGTCTTTCTTGTGCATGAGTCTTATGAGGACTGCTTTACCAACATCATCCCTTCGCAGAGCGAGGGTGAGTCATGGGGGTCTAAGCTGAGGCTGCTTTCCGGCCGGCCGCTTGATGAAGCCAATCCCATACTCGACACTGAGCTGGTCATTCCGAATGCGAGGGCGAGGGTTGCAGTTATAGGCCCTCCTCTTGACCCTTCTGGGCTTGCGTACGCGTTCAGGCGCCACAGGGACAAGCCGTGGACTTTGCCCCTGTTTGTGAAGCAGAGGATGCTGTCGCCTCTGGCTGCTGGGCTGCTGAGCTTTGTGATTGATGGCTCCAGGACACTGCTGATTGCAGGGACGAGGAGTGCTGGAAAGACTTCTTTACTCGGAGCTTTGATGACTGAAATCATGAGGAAGCACAGGCTGATTACTATTGAGGACACGCTTGAGTTGCCTGTTTCTGCTTTGAAGGAGCTTGGCTACAACATCCAGTCTATGAAGGTTGCGAGTGCCATGACCCGGGGCACTACTGAGGTTCCGGCTGATGAGGGTATCAGGACAACCCTTAGGCTGGGCGACTCAGGGCTTATCGTGGGGGAAGTGAGGTCTGTTGAGGCCAAGGCCCTGTATGAGGCCATGAGGGTTGGAGCGCTCGCCAATGTTGTTGCTGGAACCATTCATGGCGATTCGCCCTTCGGTATCTTTGACAGGGTTGTCAATGACCTTGGTGTTCCGAGGACTTCGTTCAAGGCCACAGATATAATAGTGGTGGCAAATCCAATAAGGAGCGCTGACGGGCTTCACAGGTGGAGGAGGGTTACCCAGATAACAGAGGTTGGAAAGTTTTGGGTGGATGACCCGCTCATAGAGAAGGGCTTCAGGGACCTGATGAAGTATAACTCTGAAACAGACACTGTTGAGCCGACAGCAGACCTCCTTAACGGTGATAGCGACATATTGAAGGCGATTGCCGGAAACGTGAAGGAGTGGTCTGGGAGCTGGGATGCTGTTTGGGATAATGTGCTTTTGAGGGCGAAGATGAAGGAGGCGCTGATAGGCTATTCCGACAGGCTTGGAATGCCTGACATGCTTGAGGCAGGGTTCGTAATTCAGGCAAATGATGAGTTTCACAGGGTTGCTGAGTCTGTGAGGGAGGAGCTGGGCTTTCTGGACAGCAAGAGGATTTTCTTTGATTGGAATGAGTGGCTCAAGAGGAAGGTCAAGAAGGCGAGCATTGCCAGCGAGGTATGAACATGGAGCAGGGCAAGGAAGACCTCATCGCAAAGTACAAGGCGCGGCTTGAAGGGCAATTCGCGGCAAAGGGGGAAGCTGCAGCCAGGAAGGTTGCGAAGGAATCTGCTCTCTCAACTAATTATCTCGAGTTCAAGAAGGAGCTGCTGCCCAAGCACCTTAGCACTTATGAGCGGCTTTGCAATGTGAGCGGGAGGCTTCTCAGGATAAAGCCTGACAAGAAGCAGTCAGAATCTTTGTGGTCTTATATCAACCTCTGCCACCTTAACACTACTCCTTCAGGGACTTTCAGCTTCGCCATACTTTCCTTCCTTGCGGTGTTTGTTTCTGTGACGCTTGTGGGTTTTCTGCTTTTCAGGTCCATGTTTTTCATTGTTTACGGCCTTGCTGTTGGCGCTGTCGTTATGGTCGGCTTTATGAAGCTGCCTGAATTCTTCGCGAACAACTGGCGCCTGAAGGCTTCCAACCAGATGGTGCAGGCCATATTCTATGTCTCGACTTACATGAGGCATACC
>JACQST010000003.1 GCA_016211185.1 Candidatus Woesearchaeota archaeon
CTAAGTATATACTAAGAATAAATAGATTTCGGTGCTAGAAAATATAGGTCAAAAACTACAGACCACTAACCACTTACGAATGTCCCAAATAATCATTCAAGAAGGAACTTAATACATACCTGGAACCGCTAGATTTTTATACGTGCAGGCCAACACCTAAAGCATGACGATGTGGAACCAGCTAAAAACAGTAATCCTGCTCGGAGCCCTCACAGGGCTGCTGCTCGGAACAGGCTACATAATGGGCGGGCAATCAGGCCTTATAGTGGCACTCATGTTCTCAATAATAATGAACCTTGCCACATTCTGGTTCTCAGACAAGATAGTCTTGGCGATGTACAGGGCAAAGGAAGTAACAACAAACGACAACCCAAAGCTACATAGGATAGTAGGGGAAGTCTGCACTGCAGCAAGAATACCCAAGCCGAAAGTCTATATGATACCTTCAGACTCGGCAAACGCTTTCGCAACAGGCAGAAGCCCAAGCCACGCAGCAATAGCATGCACAGAAGGCATAATGAAGCTGCTAACTGAGGAAGAGCTGAAAGGCGTAATCGCCCACGAGATAAGCCATGTCAAGAACAGAGACATACTTGTATCTACAATAGCAGCCACAATCGCAGGAGTAATCAGCTACCTTGCACACATAGCACAGTGGTCCGCATTCTTCGGAGGAAGGGATGAAGACTCAAGAGGAAACTTCCTTGGGGCAATAGTTCTTGCAATTCTCACCCCCATCATTGCTCTGCTGATACAGCTCGCTATATCAAGAAGCAGGGAATACCTTGCTGACGAGACAGGCGCAAAAACGATAAGAAACCCGCAAGGACTCGCGGCAGCGCTACAGAAACTCGAGGGAGCCGCGACAAACAAGCCCCTGAACATGGGCACAGAAGGAACTGCAAGCCTGTTCATAGTGAACCCACTCCGAGGAGGAGGCCTGCTCAGCCTGCTATCAACCCACCCGCCACTAAAGGAAAGGGTAAGAAGGCTAAGGGCAATGAGGGTCTGAAAGAATCATCTTCTCTACGAGATTATTTTCCCAATCCTAATCCCCTGCGCAGTTATCACAGCCTCATCGAAAGCAGCTTCCAACTTTTGCTCCAGCCCCCGAACACTGGGCTTCCTGCTGGTAATTGGAGGGAGGGATACCCTTCTAATCCACTCCTCAGGAACGCTTTGCATCTGAAAACGCCTGCCTGTTCCGGAATCAGTGAAGTAAGCGCTTGGAATAAAGCAGACATCAGGAAGACCGTAACGATCCCTGCCTATCGAAACCTGAACCCGCCTATTAATGCCATCCTCTCCCAAAGGAAGCAGAACAACATGGTTAGATTTAGAAGAATCGTTAACCGGTCTGTACTCAGCAGAATGCTCAGCAGCAGCCCGCATTGCGAACGCAGAAACAAGGTCCGTATAGAAAGGCGCAATGTACTGTGGCATCATGTCTCACCAAGGGGATGCACGCTATAAAAAACTTTCGCAAGAATTTTATAAAGTTTCCCCTACTTTTGTCAGCAAATGGTTGCGACAATAGACGAACTAATGCGAGCAAACCCTGTAACTATGGTAATACCTTATTCAGGAGGGTTCACTTCACGATACGGGATAGTAATCAGACTGGGAAATCAACCGGTTTTCGCTTTTTATGTCGAAGAAACAAACCAAGTGGGCTATTATGCCATGGTCCCTGAAAATATCAGAATAGACTCCGGTGCAGGACTTACTGTCACAGGAAGGGATGGCGTAACAGAACTAAATCCGGGCTCCCTTCGAACAGTAATAATAACAACAGATTATGGAAAGCCCGTATACCTGAAAACAAGAGGAAAAGGGGAAGGGAAAGCCCTGCTTGAAGCTTTGATAGCAAGCAACGTCATCTAGTCTTCAGAATACTCCGCATCAATAACACCCCTTATGTCACGGGCTTTTTTCTCGCCGATAAGGTCCACCTCCCTAAGCTCCTGCTCAGAAGCATTCACAATATTCCTCACAGTCCTGAACCTCCTCAGAAGGGGCTTCGCAAGGCTTTTGCCTATTGATGGGAAGCTCGACACTATATATTCCTGCTGCTGGGAAACCGATGCCGGCTTGCCCTTATGAGGCGTGTAGGAATTAACCCCGCCCTCCTGCTCCTTCCTGGCAACAGCAAGAACAAGCGCTGCTGTATCAAGGCTGCTCCTTGAGTTAAGCAATGGAATCCCGTAGCTCACAGCCAGAGTCGCAAGCATGCCCCTCACAGCATTCGGATGAACATTCCTCTGGCTAAACAAGCTCTCCTCACCTTCGATGATAAGCAAAGGCCTCTCAAAACACTTCCTCAGCTCCCTTGCCTGCGCAAGCAGCCTCCCATCGATAATGGAATCAACAAAGTCAGAAACCTTCTTCACCTCTACACCTACCCTACTACTAACTATATAATCCGCAGCTTCAAGCCTCTGCATCACAATCTCTGCATCGGAAGAAAGATGCTTCACGACCTGGTTGCCCTGCTCCCTCGCATCAACAAATATTTTTGGCCGCTGCACATACTTCTGAAGGTCCACACCTTCATCAGCCACCTTTACGCTGCTTCTGTCACCGACTGAAAGAGTCCCCTTCAGCCTCTTGATGCTGCGATGCATGCTCTTCTCCTTATGATGCGCAACCCACCTGAAAGCCTCATCCCTTGTGCCCTTCGCAAGCAGCACAAAGACCTTTCCCTTCCCGTGCCTGCCAGTCCTGCCCCTGCGCTGAATAAACCTGATAGCTGACGGAATAGGCTCGTAAAAAACAACAGTGTCCACTCTTGGAATGTCCAGCCCCTCCTCACCAATCGAAGTTGCCACAAGAACGTTAAATATGCCCTGCCTGAACTCGTCAAGGATTGCTTTCTGCTCCTTCTGGCTCATGCCGGTATCGCCCTTCTTTGCCTGGCCGACAAATATCCTGGCATGGAGCCCCTCAATGCTGTTAAGCTCCGAGCAAATCCTCACAGCAGAATCCCTGTACTGAGTGAACACCATAAGCTTGGCCTCTGAAGAACCGCCCAGCTCCTCGCCAGCCAAATCTGCCAACTCCTTGAGCTTGGGATGCTCAATACCGCGGCCAAACAAATCCTTCGCCTTCTGCTTGGCCAGCTGGAAATCCGCATCAGCCTGAAGACTCTTAGCAGCCTTGCTCTTGTTCCTGCTGAACTCCAAATCAAGCTTATCAAAATACTTCACAAGCACTGAAATCCCCTGAGTTTCCAGAAGCTCTGAAGCATGCGAAATCTTAATGGCCTCAGCAATAACTGAAATGGCAGTCCAAAGAAAAAAGTCCTTCTCACCCCGAGCGATTCTTGCCTGAATGCCTGCCTGCATCATGAGAAGCTCCTTCTTACTTTGGGACTTTGACCTTGCAAGGTGCCACTTCTCCAGCCTCTCAGTCCTTCTCCTGAGACACGAGTCAAGAAGCGCCTTCACCTCAACCATTTCCTGAGGCAGCGTGACAGGCCGCCATGCCACCTCAATCTCCTGAATATACTGGGCAACATCAGGATCAGAGTATGACCTTGACTCAATCTCCTCTATGAAAAGATTCCTGCAAACCTGACTTATGCCCTCAGTGTCGCTTCCAGGAGAAGCTGTGAGGCCTACAATGCGCGGATTAACAGCTGACTTATGATACTGCTCAGCAACCCAAACATAGCTGTAATCGCCGACAGCCCTGTGAGCCTCATCAATACCCAGCAAACTAACCTCCTCAAGGCCAATCCTCCTTGTAATGATGTCATTCTCAAGCCCCTGAGGCGTGCTGAAAATCACCCTTGAACTTTCCCAAAGCGCAGCCCTCTTCACAGGAGGCACCATCCCAGTCAGCACGCACATGCTGCCCTCTGGAATGTCAAGATGCCTCCTGAACACCTCACAATACTGCTCAATAAGAGGCCTTGTCGGCCCCACAAGAAGAACCTTCGACCCAGGATACTGGCTCAAACGATGCCCTGCAACCATAAGAAAGATATTAGTCTTCCCAAGACCAGTAGGAAGCACCACCAACGTGTTCTTCGCAGCGCAAGTCGAAAAAATAGCCTCCTGATACAAGCGCGGCTCAAAATCCCTTATCATAAAACCGAATAACCATGAGCCTATATAAGCTTTATCAGCCGCTTGTTAAGGACGTAAAAACCCGCTAAGTTTCCTGCCACGAAAACAGCCACGACCCAATAAAGATTCAACCCCCTCCCGAACAAAAAATTTCCGGCAAAACCGCCCGCAAGAAAAACCACTGAAGTAAAGACATCCCCTGTGAAATGCGAAGAGCGGTTAGTATAAATCATGATGCCGGTTGCCAGCCCGCACAGAAAAAAGACCGAGTAACTAACAAAAGAGTTCCTGATTGCGAACACAAGCGCCACGCCAAAGAGGAAGGCCGCAAGGTAAATCTGAAGCCAAGAAGCAAAAACCTCCCAGCCCTTCCTGTTAAAGGCCTTGATGCGCATCAGCACCAATAAACAAGAGCCTGCCTTTATAAAAATTGTGAAGAACAAAGAACTAAAGCTTCGGCTCGATAAGCAGCCTGAAACCAACCCAGCACGCAACCCCGCCAAGAACCGCTGCAATTATCACCGCCCACCACGGAAAACCCTTGAGCATAAACACAGACAGCGCAATCATTGCGCCAAGCACAAGAAAATAAAGCCACCTGCTCGCGTAAAGAATCTGCGGGCCATCAAGCCCGGGAACAGGAAGGAAACTCGTGAGCGCAACAAGGATGTTCACCCAAACAATCTTCTCCCTGAGCGCATCAGGAACCAAAGGCAAGGCGTGAAACACAACAGCAGCAAGCATGTTAGCCAGAGGTCCCATCAGCGTAGTCGTGCCAAGATGAAAATAGCCCAACTGGTACCTAAAGTAGCCAAGCCTGTGCTTCTCAATAATGTTAATGAAACAAGTCCCGTAAGCAAGGAACACAACCTTGCCGTAAGACATAAAGCTGATAATAAGGCCTGCAATAAGAGCATAAAGAGAAGGCTTGAAAGACGTCTTATAGCCCTGCTCTATACCAGTAATCCTGTGCGCGCTCTCATGCACAAAAACAGCGATTGCAACAGCAACAAGCGACAGCAAAAAGTTAAAGCCCCAGAACAGAGCATTGAACTCAGGCCTGCCATCATCAAACCCCACAATGAACGCCATCACAACTACTGAAAGAAGAAGCCACTTCAACTCTGACCTGCTAAAACCGTAATACCGCTTTATCTCAGACAACCAGTTATAAGGCTCTATCACAGAGCGGACTTATAGCTGCAAGTTTTTAAATCCTTCTGAAAACACGAGGCTTTAATATTAGTTCTTGAAATAAATGATGAAGTGGAAGTTACTGTTAAAACTCAAGTTCGACAGATGAAAAGAAACTATCCTGACCTGACAGGAACTTCGATAGGCCACTTGAACCACTCATAATCTGCAGGATGGTAAAGGCCTATGCTACCCTTCGGGATCGAATTATCTGCAGCATATTTTGCCAGGTGCCTCTCAACAACAGGCTTTATTCCCGGCTCAGCTATCAATGCAATGAGTTCACCAAGACGATTAAAGTATGTACTATTGTGGAATTTCGTATGGAACTATAAAAATTTGATGCTAGTCCATTATCACAAACCTGTCCAGAACCTTTCTTGCCTTCTCCCTTGCTTCCTGATGCCTCTTGAGGAACACTGTGAGCTTATCAATCAGGATTTGCTTGAGCTCGCCAGTCAGAAGCCTTCCACTCTTGTAATCGCCATGCACTGCTTTCAGCTTCTCATCACTCTCCTCAAAGAAGCGCAGCCACTGGTAGCTTACGTCTATTTCAGGGTTTCCTCCCTTCTTCCGGTGCTCCACAACAGTATCCCGCCCTCCTGAGAAAGCATACTTCCTTATCTTTTTCTCAACAAGCTCTGGAGTGTCGGTTGTATACACCGCACTTTCGCCTATTGAAGAGGACATCTTCCCTTTAGGGCCTTCAAGCGAAGGAAGGAAAACGCTGTGGATTGCAGCAGGCTTGTAATAGCCAAGTTTTGGAACTATGTCCCTTGTTATCCTGAAATGAGGGTCCTGGTCAATGGCATGCGGTATAAGGCACGGGATGTTTTTTCCCTTCAAGGCAGAGGGAAGGAACGCAGGAACCGACTGCATGGAGGTGTAAAAGTATTGACCGACAGTGTTGCTGTCGGTAAACCCGAAGGCTGCCTTTGCGGTTGACACAGTAAGCCGCTTCGATACTTTTAGAGCGTGCTTATACAAGGTTTTCGAGTAATCAGTATCTGCAAAGATGAACGTCTTGCCCTGCTTGAACCCCAGAGCAATAACGTCAAGAGCATTCTCATAGGCCATGCTATTGGATTCCTCAAGCGACAACGAGTCATTAAAAAGGAACTTCTCATCATCAGTCATCTGGAACCACAGCTCAGAATCGAACTTATCCTGCAGCCACTTGGTGAAAAGCCACGGCACAAGATGGCCTAAGTGAGTGTTCCCGCTAGGCCCCCTGCCAGTGTAAAGATAAAACTTATCCCCCCTCTCATACTGGTCAAGCAGCCAGCCCATTTCCCTGTGCGAGAAAAAAATCTTCCTCCTGAGAAAATGGTGGAGCTCTCCGGTATGCTTCCTGATGCGGGCAAGCAGCGAGTCAGTTATTGGCTCAGTGCCGAACTCCCGTATCAGCCTGCCGTAATCAACCTCGCCCTCAACCTTCCACGGGGTTACTGTGAATTTTTTTGCCATCTTGATCAATAAGTTACTGCTTTAATTCCCTGAATCTTGTCAAAATCCTTCGTGTCGCGTGTAATTATCATGTTGCAGCCATTTTTCAGCATTATTCCAGCAATAAGCAGATCATTCTGATTAATAACCTTGCCTTTCTTCATGAGGCCTTCCTTCAGCCCACACGACTTTATAATCGAAATCATATCAAGATCAAGTACCTCTATGCCATCAAAAAAATCAAATGCCCTGATTGCATGTTCCCTCCTGATGTTCCTTGCTGAATACATTCCCAGCAGGAATTCTGCCGCGTTTATTGCTGTTGTTCCTATGCTTTCATTCCTTGCCACATCTCTTAACTTAGAAACTGCTGAGATATCCCCTCTAAAAAAATCTACCAGGAAACAGGAGTCAAGGCATATCACTTGAAAACCTCTTGGACATATCCTTCCTTACTTTTCGGATCTCTGATGAGAGCTCTTCAGCGTCCCTGTCTGTCATACTCTTCCATGAGCCTGCAAACGCAAAAAGATCTTTTTTCCTGAATTTCCTTCTCAGCAAGTCCGAGAAGCTTTCATCACCCATCTTCTCCCTGGAAATCATCTCATAAACATCTTCCATTATACTAATAGTCTTAGTTGCCATGCATGTATGCGTATGTGTGCACATATTTATATCTTTGCTATTCTATACTATACTCAAAATACTCAAAACCAAAGAAGCGGTTTCTTACCAGTACCACTGTGTCGCCTTGCTCTAATTTCACGCAGCTACCGACGTAAAACGAAACTTTTTCCTCGATTCCTCCATGGCGATCCACGAGCGTGGCTTCGACCTTGCAGGCAGGTACATCATAAGATGAAAAGGCCCAGCCGTCACTGCCGCCAGCGTAACTTATTGCCTCCCTCTTGATCGATGCATGTGACACTTGTCCCCTGCCTATTTCCTCAACGCTAAAAAGCCTCTCAATCAAGCTGCTGTACATTTTGGTTAGATTCATGAGTCATCCCTCACATAGTTTTTTATCTGTTCAAGCGGCACTTCTCGTGCCTTCAGGAAATGCACGTTATCAAGAGCTGCCTTTTTAGGAGTGATTAATACTGGAAAAAACTTATCTCTGTTCTTTTTGACAGCGGCAAAGTTCCTTATTCGTCCGTAACTCTCTGGCCTGCCGTGCATCACGATTTCATAAACCAAAAAGAACTTTTTCTTGCTGTAATCTCTGTATCTCCCACTAATAATTCCGAGACCCTGCATTGCTTCCTTTACGAGTCCATAGGCACGGGAAGGAACCTCGGGGTTGTCGTGCCTTCCCATCTCAATCGAAACCCCGCACCTGCAATGGTCAATTAGGGCTCTACCGTTTGCAACTCCTTCCTCCATGATGACGACTCGCTCAACGGGGATACGTTCAATCAGACTTATGTGAAACCTTGTCACCTTCGTTAGGATGATGAATTCAGGGGTTTCAGTGCTTGACGAATGCATATCAAGCACAAAGTCACAGCCTTCCAAGGCCTTAAGCACTGAAAGCGCGAGTCGCTGCTCACTGTTTCCAGATTCAACTCCTGGAAAAGACCTGTTAAGGTCTTGGTCAACAAACCTTTTCCCTGCGCTGTAAGCTTCCTCATTGGCAAAAACTGCAACTATTGACCCTTTGGCAAGCTTCAGCCTATCCAAATAGCCAAACAGCTTTTTCCCGTAATGCTCATTTCCGTGAAGGCAGGTCACTATGCCGATCTTTGGCTTTCCCCTACCGATAAGCTTTACCCTCATTACTATCACTTCCAGCCAGCATAAAGGTTAGCGGCGTTTTTGCGCTGCTCAATTGCCGTGCTGAATGGAACCTCGCAGCTCCTAAATGAGCTTATGAGGCAGTCCATTGCAAAATCCGGGCTCCTTTCAAGAGCTGCACGTTGAAGAAGCTCTGCAGGGGTTCCGTTTTCCAGCCTTTCTTCCAAAGGCCTCATTAAGTAACGCTCTTCTTCAGGCAGGGCTTTTTCTGCAGTCACGAGAGCTTCCCTGAACAGGCCTGTGTCATATATCCCGTGATATGCAGCCTCCTTGAGCTGTTCAGCAAGTTCACCCCGGGTAGTCTCCCTCGTGGTTCCACTGGATACAAGCCCCTTAACAAATGCTGTCATTGCCATCGTATCTGCCAGGGTTGGCTGCTTGTCAATAACCCTTATTTCAGCAGCAACCCCGCGATGAGGCATCGGCCTCATAAAATGATAAAGCGCATTAGGGTGGGGATGCTGCAACCGCTCAACAGACCGTACATATTCCTCGAGCGAGTCCATCTCATTTGGCAAGAGGTCTTCAAATCCCAGCTCCCTTCCTACTGCCCCAGAAACGGCCCTTATGTATGCAAGCAGCCTTTGGGATTGGGGGTTGAAATCAATCCTTGACCTTATGAATTCCCCTTTCTCATTGAAAGGCGAGGCAACAGATATTCCTGCAATAATTGGAAGGTAGCCTATCAGGGAGTTATAAACCCTGAAGGCATCTTCCTCACTTCCTGCCCCGACATTTACCTGGTCACTAGCAACTCGTGTTGCATCCTCCACAAAGCGCCTTCCAAAAAGCTCTACCAGAAGTCTGTAACGTCCTGATGCCTCAGGCATGTATCGGGAGTTGGTTACCTTAACCACTTCTCTCGCAGACCCTAATGCCGCATAGTCTCCCACATACGCAAGGGGAAGCGCCTGAAAGCCCTCCACAAGATGCTGCAAGTGATAGATAACACTTGACAATTCACGCTGCATCACCCTCAAAGATTCATGTGGAGATGAAGCTACCTCAAACTGGCAGCTGCTGAGCTCAGGCTTGGCGAGGCCTGAAGCCACGTAAATCAGGGGTACCATCGAGAGATTGCCTCGATTCACTGCAAACTGCTCAAGCTCCACTCCATACTTAACCCCGCTGTAGTTTGCGGAAAACTCTGTGGCTCCGCCAAAAGAGCCGCTGCACTCAACAACATACTTTCTCATTGTATCACCCAAAAAGCCTCACCAGAGGCATTAATCCTGTTGACAGCACCAAATAAACGAAAAACGGATGCGTAATTGCCGCGATAACAAGCCTGATAGCCGGCGCGCCCAATGCGGTCCCCAAAAATATGAATGCCACGTCAACTGCAAGGACATACATTGTTCCGGCAATGACAACATGGTTTCCCGAAATAGAGGCTAAAGCTCCAAGCCCTGCAAATGAAACCGCATATATAAGAGAAAGTATCGGGTTTCTGAAAAACATGAAGTTGAGCATATGCGCAAGAAGAACCGAAAGGAATCCGACAAACATCCCTGCCTTTGAGCCGAACGCGTAGCCTGCCGCGATTGTGAAAAAGCTCTGAAGCTCCAGGTCTATCCCTACATTGATGAAGGTCTTATATAGAGTTGACAACGCAGCAAGCAGCACAAATACTGCCAGAAGGAACATAACTGGCTTTGTTGCCGCGACCACTGCCAAGCCAGCCAATGCAAAAAGGACAAACCGATAATGGTTCCTCACGCGCTGCATAAAAGCTGCGAATTTTTGAAAGGCAACGACTCTCATTTTGCCCTCCTACTCATGTAATCAAGGGCATAATGAACAAAATAGTCAGGCAGCTGGCTTCTTATCCGTATTCTGACTAACTCACAAAGGCCCATGCCTATCACCCCTCAGAAAATATACCTTCCTTCTTGTATCAGAAAGGATTACCTGCTCATACACCAAATCAAGAAGCCTAAGCCTCCTCAGTGCGTACTTGACAGTCCTCCTGGAAAGCCCTGAGCAGCTCACCAATTCTTCTTGGGAAGACCCCTTCTCCCCGCAATCACCAAGAAAGCCAACAATTACACGGCACGATTTAGGAATCCCACCGGCAACCACCGCTTGCAGCTGTAGAAGTTTTGGCGATAGATATGGCTATAGGACTAGAACTTCCCGGCTGCCCAAAGGCAACCACCATTCATTATGACTTTGTTTTGTGCCATGCAATTTGGGAAACAGGGCTTTCTTAAATAACTTTAGATAGGGGCAAAAATCCTAACTGCCAGAAAAGCTTTTGCACTGCCCTGATTCACACATCACTTCCTGTAAAGACCAGCGACTCAGCGCCTGTGGGCATATGACGTAATTTTTTAGGCTTATCAGGCAGAAAGGCTTCCAATCCTTGTTCACTGCTTCCCCTGATGAGCCGTAAGAACAGGAATCGCAGTCGACTTGTCTCATTATGCAGTCTGAATCAGAGACGCAAGACTTATCAGGGTGGCCTGCTACAATCCTGTTAAGAGGCCCGTTCACAACTTTATAGTGTAGGACATTAATATCCGTTTGTTTTTAGTAACAAATCTTTCTTTCTGAATGCTATTCTTAATTGCTTTTCGAGTTCCTGTATCGAAAACC
>JACQST010000044.1 GCA_016211185.1 Candidatus Woesearchaeota archaeon
CTCCATGTACGGATACATGGGCTTCTTCGGAGCAAGATGGTACAGCATAGCCTGCGCAACAAGCATAACATCATACGGACGAAACTACATAACCAGCGTAATAAAACGCGCACAGGACAAGGGATTCAAGGTACTATACTCAGACACCGACTCAATATTCCTATCATTGGACGGCAAAAAAAAGGAGGATGCAACCGACTTCGCCAATGAGATAAACAAGAACCTTCCTGGCCTCATGGAGCTGGACTACGAAGGCTACTACCCCACCGGGCTGTTCGTGGCAACAAAAGAAAGCGGGGAAGGCGCCAAAAAAAAATATGCACTGCTGTCTGAGAACGGCAACATAAAGATAAAAGGCTTCGAAGCTGTCAGGAGAAACCTCTCAAAAATAGCAAAGGAAGCACAGGAAAGGACAATAAGCATAATACTCAAGGAAAACGACAGAGAAAAGGCAACGGAATACATAAGGGAAACAGTAAACGCACTCAGGCAAAGAACAATACCCGCAGAGAAAACGATAATAAGCACACAGCTACAGAAAGACGTGACAAGCTATGACGCAATATCCCCCCACGTCGCAGTAGCCCAGAAAATGATACAGCAGGGAAAAACAGTCGCGACAGGAAGCGTCATAAGCTACATAGTCACCGCAGGCAAAGACAGGATAAGGGAAAGGGCAAAGCCCCCATCAGAAGTAAAAGGAAACGAATACGACCCGGAATACTACATAAACAACCAGATACTCCCCTCAGTAAAGAAGATATTCGACGTACTCGGAATAGACATAATCCTGGAAACAGAACCAAAGACACAGAAAAAGCTTGACGCATTCTTCGGCTAAAAAAATGATAATAAACGCAGACCTGCACATGCACAGCAAATACGCCAGGGCAACAAGCACCGAACTCACCCTTGAAAACCTCGAGAAATACGCAAGGATAAAAGGCCTTGACATCATAGGCACAGGAGACTTCACACACCCAAAATGGATTGCAGAGCTAAAAACCAAACTCAAGGAAGACGGAACAGGAATCCTAAGAAGCGAAACCGGATTTCCCTTCTTGCTCCAAACAGAGATTTCCCTCGCATACACAAAAAACGGCAAAGGCAGAAGAATCCACCACCTAATACTTGCGCCTGACACAGAAACAGTAGAGCAGATAACCACATTCCTACTCAAGAAAGGAAGGGTAGACTACGACGGCAGGCCAATATTCGGAATGGACAGCAAAGAACTCGCGGAAAACCTGCACAGCATAAACCCCCAAACAGAACTGATACCAGCGCACGCATGGACTCCATGGATGGGCATATTCGGCTCGGAATCAGGCTTCAACTCACTAAACGAATGCTTCGAAGAGAAAACACACCTCATACACGCCATAGAAACAGGACTAAGCTCAGACCCACCAATGAACTGGAGAATGAGCTGGCTGGACAACATAACACTGGTCTCAAACTCAGACAGCCACAGCGCATGGCCATGGCGCATAGGAAGAGAGGCAAACATCTTCGAGCTAAAAGAACTGAGCTACAAAGCAATAATCAAAGCCATAAGGAGCAAGGAGATAAAGGCAACAATAGAAGTCGACCCGGCATACGGAAAATACCACCTTGACGGACACAGGAACTGCGGCGTATGCCTCAGCCCGAAAGAAACCTCGCAGAACAACAACAACTGCCCAAAATGCCTGCGAAAACTCACAATCGGCGTGCTCAACAGGATAGAACAGCTTGCCGACAGGCCTGAAGGCCACAGGCCGGAAAACACAGCACCATACCACTCAATAATACCGCTCTCCGAGATAATAGCGGCAACAACAGGCAACACAACAAGCTCTCCAAAAACATGGAAGACCTACAACACACTAATAGAACAGTTCGGCACAGAACTAAACGTGCTGCTAAACGCAACAGAGGAAGAACTCACCAAGACAGCAGGCCAGAGCCTTACTCCTGCCATAATGGCAAACAGGCACGGACAAATAAAGATACAGCCCGGATACGACGGGGAATACGGAAAGCCAATACTTGAAACAGCGCCAAAACAAAAACAGAGAAAGGAAGAACCCCGGGCAACAGCCCGGAAACAGAAAGGCCTTGCCGAATACCTCTAGTCAAGCCAAAGCCTCAACGCGCCAAAACGTGCAAACGCGTTGTAAAACACCGCAACAACCAGACCCCACACAAAGCCCAACGCAACAAGCGCAACAAAAGAGCTAACAACATAAGAAGGCGTCATATACATGCTGCCCATCATCATTCCCATGCCCCTGCCATAAGCAGAGACAGACACGGCAAACAGCGCATATATTATGGAGACAGCCCACGCAGCAGCAGCCATATAAGCGCCGAAAAAACCTGCAGACAGAAAACTCATCCTGCTCACAACAACCTCCCTACTCCCAGAAACCTCAACTTTAACACTCGACCTTTGCTTCTTAGCCATACAAAAACCACCTCTTTCAAAGCACTTTCGCAGAAGAAGCTTAAAAAGGTTGCTAAAAACTCAGGGCTTCCTGAAATTCCTGTAAGCAACAAAAAGATAAACAGCGCCAACAGACGAAACAAACGAGAAAAGAACAAGAACCCCCAAAACAAAAACCAGAGTGGCGTAAAAAGCAACAGGGCTTGAAGCAACTATCAGGTAAAAAAAAGCCTGATACATAGGCGCAGCAAGGAGCGAAGAAGCGCCGCCAGTTATCGCCAGAAACGCAACCAACACCCCAAAAGCCCTCAGCTTCCTGCCCCGCGTAACCTCAAAAGAGTTCCTTAGTGCGGCAAAAGGGCCTGCATCATCAACGTACATAACCTGAAAAGAAAACAAAAACCGCAGCACAAGGGATGCATAAACCACAATGAACACAACAAAAAGCATCAAAACTGAAAGAACAGTCACTGGGAAATAAGTCCCGGAAGGAAAAAACAGCGCAACAAGCCACACAAAAAATCCAAGCAAGAACAAGGGGGACAAATAAACCAACACCAAAAGAACAGAAAGGCAAACCATCCACAAAACCTGACTGTGCGAAAGCCTGAAACCCTCGCGCCACCTGACCTTTCTCCCAGTCGAAGCAAGCGCGGAAAACGCAAACTTCAGGCTACCCAGATAAATGGCAGCAACCACAAACAATCCTATGTGAACAAGCAAAAGAACCGCGTTCTGCACAGTAACAAGCTCATAGAACCCTGACCAGCTAAAGTTGTGCGCCACAAGATACGCAGAGAACTCCGCAGAACGCCTACTCTGGGCCTCAGGGCTGTCGCCATACTCTGTTTCCAATGCAGCAAGATAACCCGGGTCTGAAAAATTTAACGTTGCAAGATAAATCTCCTTCTGACTCCTATACTCCTGCGCAAGCCTCAGGAACTCAGAAGATGGACCTGCGAGGCCAGAAAAAATAAAGAAAGAAGACACAACAGACAAGAACACCAAGCCCAGAAAAAGCTCAGGCAAAACAACCTTCCTGTCCAGCCAAACAGCCCTGAAGGCAGCCTTCACATCCCTAACGAAATCCACAGCCCCATAAAAAAAGAAAGATTTATAAATATTGCCCGTCAAGACTGTAAAGAAACCAGATGGTCAAATTCGGAGCTGCAATAGCAAGGCCGTTCACAGACGTAACCAAGCTCGCCATCGGAACAGTACTCGGAGCAATACCCGTAGTCAACTTCTTGGGAACCTTTTTTGTGGCAGGATACGGACTAAAGTCAGCAGAAACAGCAATGAAGGGCGACTACAAGCTCCCTGAATGGA
This sequence comes from Candidatus Woesearchaeota archaeon, assembly GCA_016211185.1. Classification (GTDB taxonomy): domain Archaea; phylum Nanobdellota; class Nanobdellia; order Woesearchaeales; family UBA10216; genus JACQST01. Next base: position 3,758 of record JACQST010000044.1, read on the forward strand.
ACGAATGGGGAAGGCTATTCATAAGAGGATTAACTGCCGTAGTGATCAGCCTCATATACTTCCTCCCAGTAATACTCCTCTTTATCCTGGTTGCAGGCTCACTTATTTTGGCTATGTTCAGCCAGATGCCACCAGCACTCCAAACACCGACCCCGACAGGGTTTGCGACAGCAATAACAGGCATGGCTGCGGCAGAAGCCCCTGAAACGGCTATCATAAACCCTGCAAAGGCAACCCCGGAAGACCTTATGAGATTAATGGGGACAATGCTTATTGCACTGGGAGGAGCAGTGCTCATAGTCCTACCACTTTTAATAATAATCTCTTACCTGTTGCCAGCAGCGATAATCGGCTACGCAACAGAAAACAGGTTTGGCGCAGCATTCTCATTTCCGACAATATTCAAGAAGACTTTCAGAGCAAAATGGCTCGTGGCGTGGCTACTCAATGGAACCTGGTGGGCACTAATATTCGTGACATTACTTGCGTTCAGAATAGCATTCACGTTCATACCGTTCATCGGGCCTGTATTGGACATGATACTGAAGGGCGCAATGCTCTACATCATGGCAGTAACAACCTATACACTCTTCGGAGAAGCATACAACGACTAAAAGTTTATATTCTCAATCATAATTTTTTATACAGCATGAAGAGATGCTATTTCAAATGCCACGAAATTTTCTTTCCGGAAAAAAAGTTCTGGTCACCGGGGGATTGGGCTTCATCGGAAGCTCAGTAGCGCAAAAGGCTGTCTTGCACGGAGCAGAAGTCACCATCTACGATGCGTGCATAAACCCCTACGGATGGAACTTTGCAAACATAAAAGAGGTTAGGGACTCTGTCACAGTTGTGAAGGCTGATGTAAGGGATTTTGAGAAACTCAAACAAAACATCATGGATAAAGACGTCGTGTTCGACTGCGCAGCCCAAGTAAGCCACACAATCTCAATGACGAACCCCTTTCTTGACCTCGACATTAACTGCAAAGGCCCGCTAAACCTGCTTGAAGCATGCAGACGGTTTAACAGCACTGCAAGGATTATTTTTGCCTCCAGCAGAGGCGTAATCGGCCACCCCAAGAAGAGCCCTGTTGACGAGCTTCACCCCACCGACCCTTTAGACATCCAAGGCATTAACAAACTTGCTGCCGAGAAATACTACTCTCTCTACTCAAGAGTTTACGGGCTCAAGACCTGCTCATTAAGAATAGCTAACGCCTATGGACCAAGAGCCCAAGTCAGAACAGGAGACTATGCCATTGTAAACTGGGTCATAAAGAAGACCTTATGCAATGAAGAAATAGCTGTATTTGGCGACGGCACCCAAACCAGGGACTACATCTATATTGAAGACGTCGTTGACGCCATGATACTGGCCTGCTCCTCCAAGGCTGCTTTCGGAGATGTTTTTATGCTGGGCTCAGGCACAGAAACACGGTTTATCGACGTTATTGAAATGATAGTGAATCTCGTTGGCAAAGGATCAATAACCAGGAAGCCCTGGCCGCCAGACAGGAAGTCCATCGAGATAGGGAACTTTGTTTCGTCGATAAGCAAAATAAGGAATCGGCTAGGATGGAGCCCTAAAGTTTCAATTCAAGACGGGCTAAGAATGACTATTGACTTTTACAAAGCCAGACTCAAGGAATACATGTATAGTAACGGGCATTAATTTAGAAGGTTTGTCCTATGCAGATTATATCCTTCCAATTCATTTTATTCTTCATAATCATTTCTATACTGCATTATTCTGTAAGCCAAAGGTTCCGCTGGATAACGCTTCTTGCAGCAAGCATTTACTTCTATACACGCAGCACCAATTACCTTTTTGATTCGCTCATGCTATCAGGCCTAATCCTGATAAACTACTTTACCGCAATAGCCATATTCAGAGATGTAAACAGATTTAGACGGAAACTCGCCTTGGCGTTCTGCATAACCCTGAACATTTTACCAATCTTCCTATATAAAGCCGGCTTGCACCCTGTACCCGACGTAAGCACATTCTTTCTTTTGGTTCCGCTCGGACTCTCATTCGTAACATTCACCCAGATAAGTTACATCATAGACGCCTACACGAGAAAGACCCATCCCGAGAAACACATCGGCATATACTCGCTTTATGTATTATTCTTCCCGAAGATAGCTTCAGGCCCCATAGAGCGCGCCAAAAACATGCTTCACCAGCTCAAAGCGAAAAACAGCTTTGATGAAACCAGAGTTTCGTCAGGCATCAGGCTGGTTCTCTGGGGCGCCTTCAAGAAGACGTTGATTGTTCCGCTCCTAGCGCTCTTCGTAAACCATGCTTATGGATCGCCCCAAAACCATGCAGGCCTTGTGCTTGCTGCAGCAACACTCTTTTACACATTCCAAATCTACTATGACTTCTCAGCCTACACCGACATAGCAATAGGGCTTGCAAGAATACTTGGCTACAACCTCAGCCAGAATTTCAGACTGCCTTATTTTGCAGATTCGATAGCGGAATTTTGGAAGCGGTGGCACATAACTTTGTCATCTTGGACAAGGGACTACATATACATACCCCTTGGCGGAAACAGGGTGACTGTGCCAAGGCACTATCTCAACATACTTGTAGTGTTTCTAGTGATAGGACTCTGGCACGGGTTCGAACTCACTTTCATCACATGGGGGCTACTGCACGCATCTGCAATGATCTTCACATTTATGATTTCAGGAATAAGGGCAAGAATGACTTCGAAGTTGGGCTTGGCAAAAAACAGCTCACTCATGAGAGCACTCGGGATTGCAGCAACATTTCTTTTCGTAGCGTTCTCATGGATATTTTTCAGAGCATACACCCTTTCTGACGCAGTATACATTGCCACACACATGTTCTCACTCACCGGAAAAGGTTCGCTTCCATACTTGATTGAGTTTTTTGGAGCATACGAGTTGTTGATTGGGATTGCAGCCATAGTTATTGTTGAACTAATCCACTCACTCCAGCATTCAGGGAAGCCTTTTTTTCAGAAACTCCCAGTCTGGGCAAGGTGGGCAACTTACCTAATCGCGGCATGGGCAGTTATCCTGGCACTACAGCTAGCGGATTCAGTAGAAGACCAATTTATATACCAGCGATTTTGAGGGCATTAATGAACAGCAAATACTTGTTCATCGGCAAAGCGGCAGTGTTCTGTGCGCTGCTGCTTCTACCCTTTGCGCTTCAACTAACCATCCCTGAAGGGATGTTCAGCAGCAATGCAGCCGCAGCCCTGTTAAAATACAACTACAATGAACAGGGCTACGGCCCATTTTACCAGGGAGAACAAATAGAGAAGGAAGAGGAGGGAGACCTCGGCAGGGGAACACCGTTCGCAGTAAAAAGAAAAACTGCCTGGATAATAGATGAATATGGATACAGGAACACCCCTCTAGGAACAGACAAATACGACGTCGTCATAATAGGAGACTCCAACATAGCCGGATACGGACTGAGTCAAAACGAAATCCTTGGGACAGTTCTGATGCAGAAGACAGGACTCAAAGTCTATTCGCTTTCAATAGCCAACATAAACATGTATCTTTCAGACAGAAGATTCCAAGACAACCTGCCAAAAATAGTAATCTTTGCAGCTATAGAGAAAAGCGTAGACGGCCTTGCCTCTTCACGAAAATATCAAATTGACCAAAAATTCCTAAGAAACGCATCAAGCAGCAACAGAACCCAAATCAATCCGCCCATAGAACAAAGAACCTCAACGGAAAAGCCGACTATCAAGAAGCACCAATCCCGCCTTTTCGAAGCATACGACAAAATGTTTTTCAAACTCACAATATTCAGGCACTCCAAACAGCAGCTCCAAAAACACCTCTTCAACAAAAACGCATTCCTTCCTGATAAAAACATAGAAAAAGAACAACACGCTTCCAAACCAGAAATCCCCGAGTCCAAAGTGAATGAAATACTTTCTGCACGGCAAGTGTTTGCGAACTACACCACCGGAATGCTATTCTCAAAAGGTTCCCAAACCGCGCATTTCAGGAACATAAACTCAATAAATCAGACAGCTGAAACACTATCAAGCTATGACAAATACTTCAAGCAGAAAGGAATAAAGTTCATGTTCCTTCCCATACCTGACAAGGAAAACATATACTATGACGACATTCCCAAAAACGCAAACTTCACCCGGCAAGACTTTCTCGGAAACTACATCAAGCTTTTGGAGGAAAGAGATATAGACGTTATAGACATCCAGACAGATTTTACTCAGAACCGCGTCAGAACCCCGCTCTATATTCTTGATGACACCCACTGGAACCAGAACGGTGTCAACCTTACTGCTGAAATATTGGCCGAAAAGATATCAAAGACACTCAACCTACCAAGAAATGGAACCGAAACATAACACGAAAATAATGCTTGGCTTGACAGTTTTCCTAATTTTGTCAGGGTGCACGCTGCCAAAGACTGACTTTAAATTAGCCCTGAGCCCAAATACAAACGGCGCAAACACAGCTTACATTGACCAAGACTTCGGAAAAGTAGCCTATTCTGAGATAAGAATCTCGACCCATGAATCAAACATAACCATTAAACGCGGTTCAACAAACAAAAGAATAATTGGCGAGGCAACATACCCCTCAGTGAAACCTAACATTACATTTGAAGTTGAAAACGGCAAAGGACTCCTCGAGCTGATCAGCAATGTGAATGATTACGAAAACGTAACCCTCCACCTCCCCCCAGACATCTCCAATGACATCGAAATAATGGCAAGAGGGAGCATACTGAAGCTGGACTTAAAAGGCCTAGAGGTAACCAGACTCAGGATAATATCACAGATATCAAACGCAAACATAAGGTTCTCAGAAACCACTTCAATAGATGCTGAAATCGAGGTTGGAACCGGGTTACTCCGCATGCATGTACCTGAGAATGCTGGATTGAAACTGACATTCAACAGAAAAGCGCCTGATGCACAGAGTTTAGACCCCGAATACGAAGACATACCTAACGGATACAGGAGCAAGGGATATGACGAAAAAGACATTCGCATAGACATAAAGCTAATGGGAAGCGGAACGTTCGAGATAAAAAGATATGCCGTTTAGGAGAACTGACAGCAAATTTTTTATATTGCCCCGCGTTTTTTCAAATAATGATCCCTGTTTTCAAGCCTGACCTTGGAGAAGAGGAGCTTTCTGAAATCAAAAAAGTGTTTGATTCCCACTGGGTAGGCCTTGGCCCAAAAACGCGGGAATTTGAGAACCAGTTCGCTAACTACATTGGTTCGAAGTTTGCAGTGGGAACCAATTCTGCAACTGCTGCCTTACATCTTGCCGTGGCAAGCCTTGGCTTAGGCTCTGGCGAGATAATTGTTCCCGCAATCACTTTTGCGAGCACTGCACATGCAGCTGTTTATTGCAATTCTATCCCTGTCCTTTGCGATGTTAACCCTGAGACCCTTTGCATGGACATTGATGACTTAAGAAAGAAAATAACACCCATGACAAAGGCAATCATTCCTGTTCATCTTGGCGGGCATCCATGCGACATGAAGGAAATCAATGAGCTTGCCGAGGATAAGGGCATCACAGTTATTGAGGACGCTGCAAACGCGACAGGAGCGTCTTACAATGGGAAGATGGTGGGAACCCTTGGGAAGGCTGCCTGCTTTAGCTTCCACGCGGTTAAGAACATGACAACCGGCGAGGGCGGCATGATAACCACTGACGACGAGACTTTGGCGAAGAGGCTTTACAGGCTTAGGTGGGTTGGCATCAACAAGGACACCTGGAACAGGGCTTACGTGTCCGCAAAGTATTCCTGGTACTACGAGATTACTGAGCTTGGCTGGAAATACCACCTGAATGACATCCCTGCAGCTATCGGGATTGCCCAGTTGAGGAAGCTTGAGCGGCTTAACGGCTTGAGGAGAGGCGTGGTTGAGATGTATAATGATGCATTTGGCGGCTTGGGCTGGGCTTCTGTTCCTGCTGAGCGGCCTTACGTGAAGCATGCATATTGGCTCTACATATTGAGGGTTAATGACGCGAGGGACAGGGACAAGCTTATTTCTCATCTTGCTGAGAGGGATATAGCCACGAGTGTTCATTTCATGCCTGTGCACCTGCACCCATATTACAGGGACTTTTATGCATCTAAAGGTATAAAGGTCAGTGCCCCTGTTGCTGAGCGCGAGTGGCAGAGGATGGTCACTCTGCCATTGTTTCCGTCAATGACTGAGTCTGAGATTTCCCAAGTAATTGACGGTGTGAGAAGTTTCAGGCCTTCTTGTTAAGAGACTATTAAGAAACTTTGCTCAAGCTCAAGAGAACTGCCTGCTTCTCATTATCCCGAGCTTGTGCAGCCTGTATTCAATGACTTTCCTGAACAGCCTCCATCCGTACGCAACGCTTTTCCTGAAGCTTATTGAGTGGGATTCGTCCTCGTACCTTGTTGGTATGGGGACTTCCACGAGCCTTAAGTTGTGCGCCACGCACTGAACTATCATTTCCTCGTCGAATGTGTAGCCATCGGAGTTTTTCAAGAATTGGACTGTCTCGAGTGTTTTCCTGCTGTATGCTATGTAGCCTGTTGCCGCGTCAGTCAGCCTTGTTCCGAGCATTGCGTTGAAGTATGCTGTGAGCATTCTGTTCCCCAGCCTCTTGTATGGAGGCATCTTTCCATTCTTGGCGCCGTCTTTAGGCATCATCCTCGAGCCATACACCACGTCTGCCTTGTCCTCAAGTAGAGGCTTTGTTATTTCAGGCAGCTTGCTTCCATCATACTGGTGGTCTGGATGAAGCATGACTATTATTTCTGCCCCTCTCCTTAATGCTTCTCTGTAGCAGGTTTTCTGGTTCCCCCCGTATCCCTTGTTTTTTTCGTGGACTATGGTTATTATTCCGAGGCTTCTTGCTATTTCTGCTGTGCGGTCCTTCCCATAATCATCAACAAGAATTATTTCATCAAATGAGCCGGAAGGAATCTCCCTGTACGTTGCCACAAGCGTTTTCTCTGCCTTATAAGCAGGCATCACTACAACTATCTTTTTCTTTCCCATCACAGACAAAAAATCCGAAACATATTTAAAATTTACCCTTGTTTTGCAGAATATGCAGAAACAAATACCTGTTTATGAGTCTGTTCTAACAGGGAACGAAAAAAAATACGTACTCGAATGCCTCGAAACAGGGTGGATCTCATCGCTTGGAAAGTTCGTCACGTCATTCGAGGAAAAGTTCAGTTCGTACTGCGGCACAAAGCACGGCGTATCCGTAGCTAACGGAACAGTGGCCCTCCAACTCGCACTAATAGCCCTCGGCATAAAAAGAGGGGATGAGGTAATAATACCTGACCTGACATTTGTTGCAACAGCAAACTCAGTCAGCTACACAGGAGCAAAACCCGTACTTGCTGACTCAGAACCCGACACATGGAACATCGACCCTTCAAAAATCAAGCAAAAAATAACAAAGAACACCAAGGCAATAATGCTTGTCCACATGTTTGGACACCCCTGCAATATGAACCCGATAATGGAGCTTGCTGAGGATCATGATCTCTTCGTGATAGAGGACGCGGCCGAAGCTCACGGTGCAGAATACAAAGGTAAAAAAACAGGAAGCTTCGGCCACATATCCTGCTTCTCTTTTTATGGAAACAAGACGATAACAACAGGAGAAGGAGGCATGTGCTTGACAAACGACGAAAAGCTCGCGAATGAAATGAGATTCCTGAAAGACCACGGCATGAGCAGCGAAAAACGCTACTGGCACACGAAGATAGGCTTCAACCTCAGAATGACCAACATACAAGCAGCAATAGGGCTTGCGCAGCTTGAGCAGATAGACAGATTTATAGACGCAAAACGGAAAAACGCGCAGCTATACAACACCCTCCTGAAAGACACTCAAGGCATTACGCTGCCGCCAGAAATGCCATGGGCAAAAAACATCTACTGGATGTACTCCGTACTTGTGAACGCACCCTTCAAAAGAGATGAACTCATGGCCAGCCTAAAAAAAGAAGGAATAGAAACCAGACCCTTCTTCTACCCCATGCATCAACTCCCGATTTATAAAGAAGAAAAAAGCTACCCTGTAGCAGACAAGCTATCCGCAACAGGGGTGAACCTTCCCTCAGCACCAAACCTCAAAAAGGAAGACGTGCAAACAATATGCGAAGCAATAAAGGCACATAAAGCATGATTAACTATTATTGTTGCTTCACATGCTCAACATGCATCCTTTTTGCAGACACAAGAAATTCCGATGGTGTTGCCGCCACCACAAGCGCAGCGTCTGCCTGCCTCACAGCTTCCTCCATCTGAAGGTCTCTTACCCCTCTCGGCTTAAGACACAAAAAATCAAGAACGCCCAGATACTGCCCCATTGTTCTGAATCTCATCCTCCATTCAGCCAGACTCGTGTATTCCCCCTCTTGAAACGGTGCTGCCTGTTCTGTGAGCCTTTCATACTCTTCAGGGGTATATCTGTGTCCTGCTGAAAATTTAGCAAGCTCCTGCATCCCTTCTCCCCGGAGCTGTTCTGGCCTTTCGTTCCTAAGCACGTTGTTTGCTTCGTGCAGGTGTATGCTGAGGCCTGTTTTCTGTGCTGCTGCAAGTATTATTTTTGGCTGCGGGAAATTGCATCCTATTCCGAGGAAGGCGCCTCCATTGTAGCCCGTTATGGTTGCCTCAAGCGTTTCTGCAGGCATCATGTATGCTGTGCTTCCAGGGTCTGTTTTTTTGCCGTTTCCCATGTATTTTGTGTAGTAGTGGTTTATTACCCCTTCAGTGAGCCTTAGGGCTTTGTTGTGGGTTCTCATTGCTTCTTCTGACCTTGTGAACAGCGTTATTTTTCCGGTTCCTGTGATGAGCCCTGCTGCGAGAGTTATGGCCGTTTCTGCTGCGTAGTACGCAAGAGCCATTGTAAGCCTGTCTGAATCTATGTAGAGTATGTTGGCTTTTTTTGTGCTTCTGAGTGCAAGCTCAAGTGCTGAGAAATGGTTTTCCTCTATGGGCGCTGCCATTTTGGGGTATTCGCGCTCTCCTGTTGTGTAGGCTGCGTGGCTGCGCAGCAGCTCAACTAGCGCTCTGGCGTTCTGGTTTTCTGATTGCTCAGTTGCCTCTGTCGCGCTGACATACCATTCAATGCCTGCTGCCTCAATCAAGGGAAGTGCTCTTTGGTATAGTGCATCCCGCAGGCTTCCTTTTGGCTCGTGCATTGTTGATGCTATCGCTGTGTTTTCTGCAACGAATAGAAGGTTGGCGAGAGCAAGCATCATTTCTTAGCAGTAAAAATTCATGCATTTGCGAGGAAATCCTTGAATGTCTTAACTGTGTATTTTATCATCTCTTCGTCTATTCCCGGATAGAGCCCTATGAAGAAGCTGTCCCTCATTACCTTTTCGGAGTTTTTGAGGCTGCCTACCTTTCTGAACTGGATTTTTTTGTACGCTGGCTGGTCAGCTATGTTGCCCGCGAACATTGGCCTGTTCTCTATGTTGTTTTTCCAGAGGTGCTCTGATAGCTGCTCTCTTGTGAACCCTGCCCCGTCTCTTATTGTCAGGGGGAATCCGAACCATGCTGGTTCAGAGTGCTTAGTTGCCATGGGCAGTATGAACTTATTGTCCCACTTGCTGAATTCCTCATAGAGCATCTTGAAGTTTTCCCTTCTTTTTTGGAGGAACCATTCGAGCCTTTTTAGCTGCACCAGTCCCATTGCTGCCTGCAGGTCTATGGGCTTAAGGTTGTATCCTATGTGGGTGTACATGTACTTTCCTGCCCCTATCCTTCCCCAGTCCCTGAATGACCTTACTACTGGCTCAAGTTCTTCGTTGTCTGTTGCCACAGCCCCTCCTTCCCCCATGCTCATGTGGTGTGATGCATAGAAGGAGTATGTCCCGAGGTCTCCGAATGTCCCTGTTTTCTTGCCTCGATACTCTGCGCCCAGGGCGTCGCAGTTGTCCTCTATCAGCAGGAGGTTGTTTTCCTCTGCGAAGTCCTTTATGAAGTCCATGTCGCAAGGGTTGCCTATGGTGTGGGGTATCATTATTGCTTTTGTGTTGTTTGAGATGGCTTCCTCTATTTGTGCTGTGCTGGCGCTGTAAGTCCCTATGTCTGCATCTATCAAGGTCGGGATGAGGCTGTTCTGTATTATGGGGTTTATCGTTGTCGGGAATGTCATAGCAGGAGTTATAACTTCATCCCCCTTCTCTATCCTGAACCCCAATCCGTTGTTGGCCGCTGCTGACAGAGCGAGAAGGTTTGCGGAGGAACCTGAGTTGGTTAGCACTGTTTTCCTAACACCAAGGTATTCTGAAAATTCCTTTTCGAACTGCTCCGCTGCCTTTCCAACACCCAGCCATCCATCTATCAGAGAGTTGACTACTGCGTTGACTTCCTCATGGTCGAATATCGGCCCTCCGTAGCGTATGAGTGTCTTTCCTGGCACGAATGAGTCCTTTCTCGCTTCTCTATATGTGTAGAACTCGGTTATTCTATGAAAAATTTCTTGCCGCAACGCCTGCTCTTGCCCTTCACCCATCATGTTTTGCGCAGTCCGGTCATTTTTAAATTTTTTCATACAACATACAATAAAACAAAAAAAAGGCAAAAAGAAAAAAATCAGCAGCAACCGCAGCCAGACATGTCCTTGGATTCCTTACCGGCCTTAGGAGCAGCCTTCTTAACCTTAACCTTTGCCTTAGGCATAAACATCACCCCGCGCCCTACTCACAGGGTTCTGTTTAAATAGTTTTCTGGGCCAAAAAAGAAAGTTTTATAAAACAATAACACGCCAAAGGAAAAGCTTCAAATGGCAAAAAAAGAGCAGAACACACCGCAATACAAGATACTTCTTGTTGCAGCAGTAATAGTCGCGATAGGAATGGCCTTCCAGTTCAGCTCAAGCCCGACAGGGCTCCAAGTCCTGGACAATGACCTGACTGCGCCAAAAACAATAATACAAGAAGCAAGGATACTTGACACAACAGCAACATTCAGATGGACAACAGACGAAAACGCAGAGTCAACATTCAAGCTCGGGGAATCAGAATCAAGCTTCAGCCAGGCAAAGGAATTCGCGATAAGACTTGACAGGCTGCAGCCAGGAAAACAATACAGCTACCAGATAACGACCTGCGACGCGGCAAGAAACTGCAACAGATACGCAAACACATTCACAACCCTGCAGCAGCCACCTGCGAGGACTAACAACGAACTGACAGGAGCGGCAACAACATCCCTGAACAAGGCACAGTCATCACTAAACAAGCTGCTTTTCCTACTCCTGCTTGTCACAGCCTCACTAATAGTTGCAAACGCGTTCGTGCAGAGAATACAGGGAAAAGGAATAATCCCGCCAGCCGTAAGGATGAGCATGCTCCTCAGAAAATCAGAAAGCCTAATCAAGGAAAACAAGCACTACCTTGCCTACCCGATGTACTCAGACATGAGGCAGCTTTATGAGAATCTGAAACCCGCAGAAAAAGGCACACACAAAAAAAGGATACTTGACGTCTACTCAGAACTCGCAGCACACGCAAAAGCCCAAGAAGCAAACGTGCTTGTGGACAAATACCTTGAAGGAAACATAACCAAGCCAGAGCTTGGAAGGCTAAGAGAACTCCTTGAAGGATAAAAATCAGCCAACAGCCCTTCTCACATCAACAACCTCAGCACTATTAACGCCCTCAACAGAAGCAACACTCTTCTCCAAAGGCTCAGTACTTCCGATTTCCTCCTTCATCACAAAATGAACAGTCAACGAATTCAAGCCAAAAGCAACCGGAGCAACCTCTGCCTTGACAAACCTGCCGCCAAACCCAGAGATTAGCTCGGCACACCTTTTCTCAACAAAGCCAAGATCAACAGAAGGCGAAGAAGGCATCACCCGCAAAGCAACAATAACACTGGCCATAAAATCAACCCCGAAAAATCAGTTAGGCCCTGAAAAGCTGCAGGAAGGGCACCTGTATCTCGCGGCAGTCTCCCGGCAATGCGCGCAGCGCACAAGCTCGTAGCTTCCGCAGGAAGGGCACAAAAACCTCGCGGCACCCTTCACATTAGCCATCCTTTTCTTGCACGAAATGCAGCTAACATCCATAAGGCACGGCATAAACGGGTAATATAAAAAGGTTTTCAAAAAATATATAAATAAGCGCGTCCAAAAAAAGGACTAATGGGGAAAAAGGGGGTTAGGAAGAAAGCCATTAGAGTATCCTCCAAAAGGAATTCTAAACCGGCCCGCAATACAAAAGCAATAAAGCAAGCCATAAGGCCGGAAAAAAAGGCAAAGCCCGCAAAAACAAGACAAGAACCAAAAAACGAAGCCCTTCTCAAAGACGTGCCCACTGAATACAGCTTCTGGCTAAGCGACGGAAGAATAATAAAAAACGCCGAAGAGCTCGCAAACGCAGCAGCAACAATGACCGAAGACGTCTACACATACCACGCAAACAGCCAGAAAAACGACTTCGCAGACTGGATAAGGGACATAATACAGGACCAGCCACTCTCCTACCAGATAAGAAAGGCAAACAGCCCGCAGCAGATGCAAAAAGCCATATACCGGATGATAGGGCAGAAGCCCCGAAGGCAGGAGATGCCTGAACCACAAACAACAGTGATTTCTGCACAGCCACCAGAACCGCATGAACAGGAGCAAATACAAGCGCAAGAACCCCTTACAAGCAACGAACAAGCATCCATGCCACAGATACCACAGCAACTGACTCCTGCCCAAGACAACAACCCTACCAAAGACGAGAAAGAAAGCACTGAGGAACACAAACCTGAAACCATGCGGGAAAAGGATGCATTCAGGCACGAAACAAAGAAACACGGAAAATCCCAAAGCAAAAAACACCACCAAATCCACAAGCACAATCACCAAAAACCACATACTCAAGACATAAGAAAAGACGCAAACGACGAAATGGCAGAGCTAAGGCGCATAGAGGAACAACTGCTCCAGGAAGAAAAAGGCCTCAGCGAAGAGGAGCAGAGGCTAAACTCCGCCAAACTCGAGCTGACAAAAAAAAGGTATGAGCTGCTAAAGCAGAGAGGAGAGCTGGAAAAAAAGAAATTCGAATACTTCCTCTCAAAAAGAACAAGCCCGGAACTAACCGCACAGATAAACAACGCAACACACCCAAGAAGCCTGGAGTTCAGGGAAAAAATGCCCCTCGAGTTCGGAAAGGAAAGGCTTGAGCAGCTCATAAGGCAGGCAAAGCAGGACATAGCACAGGGAAACGCAGAAGAAGCCACAAGGAAGTTTCACGAAATAGAAAGCACATTCAGCAGAAGCATACTCACACCTGACGAAAAAAGAAGCCTCAAATACGAAATAATGGAGATAGAGGCAGACATAAGGCTTGCAGCGATAAGCCACAGATGACTAAAGCAAACAGTAGCCAACACCACGGCGGTTAACTATATTCTCCCCCTCCCCAAGCTGCTTCCTCAAATAACAAATAGCAGCTGAAACAAGCTGCTGCTCAGTTTTGTGAATCGGCGCGTCTCTCCCAAAAGCATCAGCCCACAAAGCCTCAGCAGAGCAAAAAACACCCCTATGGGCATCAAGATAACCGTAAAGACTTCCTGCCAACAAGGAGGAGCACCGCGCATCCATATACCCTGCCGGAACAGACACCAAACAATAGGAAAGCCCACCCGAAGGACTTCTCGCGGACAAGACACGCTCAGCTGAGCCAGAACCCTTCAACCTGCCATTAAGCCTTGACACCGCCTTTGCAATAGTCCTCTTCATCGGCGCGTAATACCTACTCCCTGCCTCAGGCGCAGCATTATCCCAACAGTTAACCCACAACTCACTAACAGCAACTGCAACCCTGCGCGATGCAAGATAACAATAAAGCCTGTTCTCAAGAGGAGTTGCGTAAGGCACCAAGCCCGATTCAGAGCGAAAAGCCAAATCAGCATCCTCAAACCCGCGGTAATAAGACTCAGGAAGGCTGCCTGAACACCCATCAGCACCCAACCTCCCAGCAACACCCCTCACATAAACCAAAACCTCTAAAGCACCCGGATTGCCCTGAACAAGCCCCTCCAGCTCACCAAGCTTCGAGGCAAGCAGCGAGGCAACATCAGACAGCGACATAAGGAAAGCTAAAACAAAACCATTAAAAAATTTTGTGGAAAAACATGCACAGGACAACCTAAAAAACAGCCTGCACAGACCTACTCTGCGCGTCAACCTCAAATACCCTGCCAAGGAACTGCTCAACAACATGGACATTAGTCAGGCAGTGGGGAGACAGCTCAGAAGCTGAAAACCTGCCGCCACAGAAAGCCATGAAAGGCAAAAGCTGGTCAGCCAGAAACCTGTCAACACAAGCACCGCTCTCAACCTCCCGGAGCAGCCCCACAGCAGCCTCACGCCCCACCTCCTCAGCCCTCTTACCCCTGCTGCCCAATGAATCAGAACCCAAAACAACAGGATTCAAGGAATCCATCTCGCCACGCGCATTACCGAAAACAGCCCAGACACATATCCCTGAGCCAGTAGACAAGGAATCCGAATAAGCCACATCAATCCTGACAGGACACCCAAGCGAGGAAAGCACAGCCCTTGCAGAGGATGCCTGCCTCTCAGCAACCTCCTGCCGCGACAAATCCATAGAAGCATGGGAAACACCCCTCACAGCAAGAAGAGGGCCGCGAACAGACAAATCAAAACCCAAACCCTGAGCCCTCACAAAAGAAACAAACCCCTGAAAACTCGCAAAATCAGAAACCCTGAACCTTGGAACCGCAACAACCTCCATCCTCCCGCCGCCAGCAGGAAAATAGCCCCGCCTCACAAGACTCACATCCAGCCTGCTGCAGAACCTCGCAACCTGAGGCACAAGAACCTCCCTGAAATAATCATAAGGCTGGCTCCAGGGAACGTCAGTCCCACCAACAAGCCTCAGCCTCACCCTACCCTCACCGAAAACAACAGGCAAAAGAAGCGACTGAAGAAGCAACGTCAAAGAACCCGCAGTGCCCACATCAACAGACAAAGTCCTTGAGGAAACCTTCCCTGGGAAAAAAGACAGCTCCTCTGAGCCCAGAAAAGCGCCCTCGCACTTCGCACCGGAAAGCTCCTGCAAAGCCCTGACACAGGAAACATGCTGGCTCTTAAGCCCGGAATCACAACGCCCCTTCCTGATGCTGAAAACCTCAAAAGGCAGACCGGAAACAGACGAAAGAGCCAGCGCAGTCCTCACTATCTGCCCCCCACCCTCCCCATGGCTGCCATCAAGCCGAATCATGACACAAAGGAAAACCCCGAGTTTAAAAAGAAAACGTTTAAAAACAGCAAACCTGAAATAGATGCGATGCTGCGCTACCTCCAGATACACGAGCAAAAGGCAAAAAAAGGAGTCAAGAGCGACTACACAATAATAGGCAAAAACGGCCTTCTCTGGATATTCCTCATACAGCCAACACAGCAGGAAACAAACCAGGTAATAAGCGACTTCGGACTGGACAGGCATCCATTTGAAAAATACGAAAAGGAAAATCACTCAGTAAGATACGCCCTTGACCCATTCGAATTCGTGATATTCGACTACTTCGTAGAAAACGGAAGCATAGGCTCTGCAAGGCTGCTATTCATAATAAAGGACAACCTCCTCGTGATGGTTGCAAACAAGAACTCAAAATTCTACCACGAACTATTCGAAAACGTAAGCACAAGAATAGAAAAAAACACGGCAAAAAACAAAAGCACAGCCCGCATACTGCACACATTCCTACAAGAAGACATAGAGGAAAACTACGACGTAATACAAAAGCTCGAAGAAGAAATATCCAGACTCCAGGACAAGGCAGCAAACTATGAAACAACACAGGTAGCAAGCGTCCAGGAAATAGTGAAGCTGAAAAGAAAAATCTTCAAGATGAGCCGAAGGTTCTGGGCCTCAACAAAGATAATATTCCTTCTCAAGGCAGGCTTCACCAACGTAAAAATAGACGCAGAAACCAGCAAGATGCTTGTTGACGTCCATGACACCTTCCTGCACCAGATAGACATAGCCACAGCCCAGAAGGAAATGCTAAGCGACGTCATGAACATATACTCAACAGGCATAAACAACAGGCTCGCATCAATATCAAACGACCTCAACCACATAATGAAACAGCTCTCATCCTTCGCGCTGATACTCCTGATACCAACGCTAATAGCCAGCATATACGGCATGAACTTCGCAAACATACCCCTCCAGGACAACGCCTACGGCTTCCACATACTGCTCATAAGCATGGCAGCAATAGTCTCGTTCCTATTCTACATTTTCAGAAGGAAAAACTGGCTGTAGGCAAACAAAAAGCTTTAATAAAACAGAGCTACACAGAAACACAGGGGTGGAAAGACGGCTGAAGCACTTATAGCAGGCATAGACCCTGGAACAACATCAAGCTACGCACTTCTAAACACCAAAGGACAAACAGTCAGCATAAGGTCTGCAAAGGGGCTTGACACCAACACAATAATCTCAGAGATAACAAGGCAGGGCACAATAATAGCCATAGGCACAGACAAGAAAAACATCCCATCGATGATACAAAAAATCTCGGCCAAGACAGGAGCAAGCACAGTCAAGCCAGACGAAGACCTGCGAACATCAGAAAAACTGCAGCTCACAAAAAACAGGGAGCACAAAAACGAGCACGAAAGAGATGCGCTCGCGGCAGCAATAAGCGCATACAAAGAGCTACAGCCACTTCTCCAGAAAATAGAAAAAACACTCGAGGAAACAAAAAACCTTCACCTAAAGACCAAAGTCACAAGAATGGTAATATGCGAAAAGACAAGCATAAGCACAGCCATTGAAAAGCTCACACCCAAAACAGAAGAGATTCATACACAGGAAAAACCGCAAGAGCAGAAAACACCGAAACCCGCAGATGAAACGGCAAAGAGAGCAGCAAGGGAAAACGAGGAACTCAGGAAGCAGAACAGGAAGCTGCTCAAGGCACTGAGCAAGGCAAAGGCAAGATACAGGAAAATACTGGCAAAAGCCAAAAAACCCCCTGAAGCAGGCAAAGAGAAAAAAGTAACAGAAAGCCTCTGGGAAATAATAAGGCAGAAAGAAAAACAGACAGCAGACTTAAAGAACAGCAACACGCAGGCAAACACGCTGCTCTCACAGCTAAACGGAAAAGCCCTGATAAAGAAAATGGAAAACCTGACCTGGGAGGAATACACACAAAAAAACAAAGCACTCCAAATAGAAAAAGGTGACATACTACTCGTAAATACGCCGACAAGGAACAGCCAAAAAACAATAGAAGCACTAAAGGAAAAGATACTAATAATAATCCACCGCGACAGCAATGCCAAGCAAACACAGGAGCTAAGAAGCTTCACACTCATAGACGCTGAAAAGCTAAACATAACAGAGACCGAACTCTTCGCGGCAGCAGACAAGGCAGAGATAGAGCAAGAGGCAGGCAACACAGACGCCCTGCAAAGAATCGTAGAAGACTATAAAAGACAAAGAACCCAACCTGACCGCCAAACCTTTATAAACCGTCCATGAAACCCTCCACACATGGAAAAAAGCGAGTTCAAGGCAAAGCTCCTTGAGAAGGAAGACTGCTTCCCAGAAATCATAGGCCAGGAAGATGCAAAGAAGCAACTCAAGTCAGCACTGCTCAGCGAAAGACACCTGATAATAGTCGGGCCCTCAGGGATAGGAAAGACAACGCTGGCAAAAAACGTTGCCAAGCTGCTGCCAACAATCACAGTGAACGACTGCGCATACAACTGCCTCCCGGAAAAGCCAATATGCCCTGAATGCAGGGAAGGAAAAACCCAGAAAACAAAGCAGTCAGCAGGCGAGGAAAGATTCGTCAGGCTCCAAGGAAGCCCGGACCTGACATCAGAGGACCTACTTGGAGACATAGACCCCGTAAAGGCAATGAAGCACGGCACAACATCCATAATCTCGTTCAAGCCTGGAAAGATATTCCATGCAAACAACGGAGTCCTGTTCTTCGACGAGCTTAACAGGTGCCCGGAAAAAGTGCAGAACGCACTGCTCCAGGTGCTTGAGGAATCAAGAGCGACAATAGGCAGCTACACAATAGACCTTGAGACAAACTTCATTTTCATAGGAACCATAAACAAGCAGGACACAAGCACCGAGCAGCTCTCAGACGTCTTCATGGACAGACTGGATGTAGTATACATGAGCTACCCCGAAAGCCCTGAAACAGAGGAAAGAATAATGCTCGAGAAAAGCACGCACCTGACTGATGTTCCCCAAAAACTTGCCAAGACCATAATAAGATTCATCCGGCAGCTCAGGGAAGACAAACGGCTCGAAAAGCTTCCAAGCGTAAGGGCAACCATCGGGCTTTACGAAAGAGCACAGTCAAACGCACTACTCAACGGAAGGCATGAAGCCAACCTTGAAGACCTAAAAGAAGCAGTCACCTCAGTGCTGGCGCACAGGATAGAGCTCAAGCCGTCAGCAAAATACCTCCTGACGCCAGAACAGCTTCTCAACGACGAACTCGAGGAATTCCTGAAAAAAGGCGATTACCGGTAGCACACACACCGAAGTCAGGGAGCACGAGGAAATACAGGAAATCCAGGGAAAACTCGCCATAAACCTCGAAAAAGGCCTGATGAGGTCAGTAATAGAAAACGACAAGACCACCATCGAGCAGGGAAAGCTGATAGCAGACTCAATAAACCAGGGCCTCAACTCGTTCACAGCATCAGAGCTGTTCCAACACTTAGTCAAGAACTACAGCCTTGCAAAAAGCATATTCGGAGAAACAATAATAAGAAGGCTGACAGGACACGAGCCAGGAACCATACAGAAAAACATAAACCTCCCGGAATTCAGGAAAGAACTGCTCAGCAACATAGAGGAGAACCTCGAAAAGCTGCAGGACGAAAACATCATAGACAAGGAAGGAAGAATAACTGAAAAAGGCATAGACCTCGCCGCACTGATAATGTACACCACAGAGTTGGAAGCCCTTGCCACAAAAGGACTCGCTGGCGAAAGCACACACAAGAAGCCGCACGCCTACGGCCTGAAAGACGACATAAAAAGCTACAACAGGGAAAAATACAGGGACATATCAATAAGAAAAACAATAAGAAAAGCAATAGCCAGAGCACACCAAGAGATACAGCCAGAAGACCTCATGAGCCACAAAAGAAAAGGCAAAGGACAACGACACATAATTTATTGCCTTGACGCATCAGGAAGCATGAAAGGGGAAAAGATAGAAAAATGCAAGAAAGCAGGAATAGCACTCGCATACAAGGCAATAACAGAAAAAGACCACGCAGGCCTCGTGATATTCGGCACAAAAGTCAAGGAAGCAATAAGCCCGACACAGGACTTCACAGAACTTCTCAGGGCAATAACCAAAGCAAAAGCAACAGCACAGACAAACATCGCTGAAACAATAAGGGAATCAGAAAAACTATTCCCAAAAGAAAAAGGAACCAAGCACATAATAATGATAACAGACGCAATACCCACAAAAGGGGAAAAGCCAATACAGGAAACACTCGAAGCCGCATCAGAGGCAGCACACGCCGGAATAACAATCTCAGTCATAGGCATAAACCTCGACCAGAAAGGAACAGAGACCGCAGAAAAAATAGTCGACATAGGCAAAGGAAAGCTCTACATGGCAAAAGACCTCCACGACATAGACAAAATCGTGCTGCTCGACTACCAGAGCGCAGAATAATAGTAATTCACATAAATTATTGAACAAAAACTTGTGCGATTTGCTATAAGACCACACACAAGTAGTTAAAAACGATGCTTTTTTATAGTTGCTCGCAATTCAGAGCGCCAAAAAACCATGAGGAGCGAAGAATGAACATAGACCAATTGGAAAAAAGAATAGAAGAACTTAGAGGTGGAGACGAGAGTGCTTGGAATAGGTTAGCACCTGTCCTAAGATTAACCTTAGCCCAATACCCTGTTATGGACCCCGACAGATTTAAAATACAGAACTATATTGGGCACGCTAGAGACGCTCTAAGAAGCTGCCTCGAGATTACGGTTAAAAATTATGAGAAACATCCAGATGATTCAGCTCATGCAGCAATTAAACTAAACATGGCCCAAAGAGCACTAAATGACCTTAAAAGCGGAAGACCAGTCCATTACCTCGGGGTCGAACTGTAACATGATGGCAAACAAATAAAGTAAACCCCGGCCTAAAGTCCGGGGTATTACTAATCTTCAAAAGTATCAACCCAGCTTAAAAGCATGGGTATTAACCCGACTTTTGAAGATAAAAAAACAAGCTTCCCAGCCAAGACATTAATGAATATACTGGCATACGCAGACATACACGGAAACCCGGCAGCTATAAACGCCCTAAGGAAAAAAGCAAAAAAAGCAGACATAGCCATATGCGCAGGAGACTTCACAGTGTTCGGGGCAAGGATAAATCAGATAATAAGGCAGCTCGACAGCCTCGGCAGGAAAACACTCCTCATACACGGAAACCACGAAGACGAGCAAGAAGTTGAGCAGCTCTGCTCAAAAACAAGGAACATAACCTACATACACGGAAAAAACTGCCGCGTAGAGCACAACGGACAAAAATATCTCGTCATAGGATACGGAGGCGGAGGATTCAGCCTCAGAGACAAGGGATTTGAAAGATTCGCCAGCAGAACAAAGCCAAAACAAGACGAGAGCCTTATACTCGTGACCCACGCGCCTCCCCACAACACCAAACTGGACATGCTCTGGGAGCACAGGGGCCGCAAAAGCATCACAGACTTCATAAAAAAGGCAAAGCCGGCACTAGCAATATGCGGCCACTTCCACGAAAACTTTGGAAAACAGGACAAGCTTGGGCAGACGAGGATAGTTAACCCCGGGCCGAAAGGAATGGTTATTAACCTTCACTACTAAAGCACCTTCTCGCGCCTTCTTGAAACAATGTAGCCGATAACCCCAATAATCGCAACGCCCACAATACCGAACGCGATAAGGTTAAGCAGGGGAACGCCATTAATAGTGCCAAGGTCAGGCATCAGGGAAGGCTTCCCAGGCTTCTGAGACGCGTTGCCTGAAACAGACGACTCATTAGAGCCAGGCTCCTGCACAATAGAGCCCGTAATACCTTCAGCGCCGGAGCCAGAAGAGCCAGACGCATTGGAGCCAGAAGCTGAAGCCCCAGAGCCCTTAGCTGCAACAGCAAAATAGCTGAAGCCAAGTGAAGTAGCCTGGTAACTAACGAACACAGTGTCCTCGCTCACAATCTTGGTGGCAAGCTCATTCCACGCACCGCCAGAATACCTGTAAAGAGCAACCTGGTCCTTGATGAAGCTATTATCCGAAAGCCACTTCTTCTCAACATTAAAGTCAAACACGGCAGACTTAACCACCGAGTCGACAATATTCTTGGTCTCAACCTGAACATACTGGTAAGCAGTGCCGGGAACAGCGCCAACAGAAGGCGCAGCATCCAGCTTCGAAACAGACAACTCTGCTGAAGGAGAGGAAGCTGTTGCCTCAATAGTGATTTTCCTGAATGAAAAGGCTGCCTTGGCAATGTTCATGAAGCTAGTACCAGCGGGCAAATCACTCCACAACTTCGAAACCTTCTCGACATTGCTTGTAGTGCCCGCACCAGCGCCAGCACCACCACCACCGCCAGAACTGCCGCTTGAACTGGAGCTGCTGCTGCTTGTAGTGAAGCTAAGCGGGCCGGTCGTGTTGCAGTTGCCAACGTTGTCACACGCGGTGACGTTGTAATAGTATGTTGTCGCCTCTACAAGGCTGCCAACATTAACTGCATGGCCAGTAGTAAAGCCTGTCTCAGTAGTGTTGACGCTGAATGAAGCCTGGGAAGTGCCGTGGCTAATCGTGGTGTTTGTGCGCTCATCAGTAGTCCAGCTAAGAGTTATGGAAATGGTTGTGGGGGATGACGAAGCAGGCGTCTGGTTGAAAGACGGCCGTGTGATGTCCGTAACCCTTATACTCCTCATGGATGAATTACCTGAGTCGCCAGTCTCGCTATTCACGCAAGAAACATTATACTGGTAAGTTCCATTCACAAGGGTGCTGTTAACAGTAAACGCTGTCAATGTGCTGTTTACCACAGTGCCATTATCATACCTGCTGCCATTAATCCACAGCGTGCAGGACTGATTCGAGTCATTAAGTGAAAACAGCCTGAAGCTGATGTCAGGCGTCTGGTCGATAGATATGTTGCTGTCCTCAGGGTTTGTGACGTTAATTGTGTCAAACCACACAATATCCGAGTAGGACTCAATCAGGCCGGTCCTGTTAGTTATCGTGAAGTTGAAAGTAACCCGCTCAGCAATCGGAACTGAAAGGTTCACAACAATCCTGAACTGGTGAACAGTCGAGTTCAGGGCAGAACTGTTCACATTAACAAAGTTATAGTTCGTAATGTTGGAGAGATTGTTCTCTGGCAGCAGAACCCACTGGTTAAGCGCGCTGCTGCTAAGGTTAAGATAAGAGATGTTGTAAACAGCCCTTGCCGAAGTGTCGTTCAGCATGATTGTAACGTTCATGAGCTGCGAGAAGTTTGCCTGATAATTAGTAACGTTCCAATAGATTGTGCAGGTCGGGTAACACTGGTAAGAGCTGCGGTCAGACTGAAGCAGCACGCCAGAGTTGTTTACCCCATAAGAGGAAAAGCCGCCAAGGCTGTAAGTCGGAACCCTTATCGTAGTGTAGTTTGAGCCCTGCTTCACAATAGTAAGGTTAGGCGTGACATCAACACAGCCAGAGCCGTTCACATCGCACTTTATGATTCTGTTCCCAACCTGCGAGATGTTAACCAGTATTGAGTCTATGCCCAACACCTGAGCCATCTCCTGCCACTTAGTGCCATTAATCCCAATAAGAGACCTTGTCTCTGTCTTCTGGCCAACACCTGTCTCATTTAACTGAGTCACCTGAATCATGTCAGTCATGTTAATCGATGTAGCCTTTGCAAGGTCAACACCCTCAAACTGGATGTTCCAAGGCAACACAGAGCCATTAGAATTAGATGAGTTGGCGTTATCAAACCTCAAAGTAGTGTTTGAAAGGAAGCTTATGTTAGTAAGATTGCTAAGGCTCACAAAAGAAGTGCCGTTGAAATAGGACATGTTCAGGCCGCTCAACGAAGGGCTGCTCCTTGAATCGAACGAGAAGCCAAACCTAAAGGTGCTGGTGCCACTGGTCTTTGTCGTGAAGTTAAGGCAGGCACTAACAGCACAGTTCTGCGAAAGGTCGCAGTTCTTGGTCCTGTAATAATAAGTTGTGTTAGCCTTCAAAGGAGCAACCGAGGAATCAGAGATGCTTACATTATCAAAAGGAACCGAGTGCCACGGCTTGAAGCGGTCAAACTCTATGCCGCCAGACAGAAAAGAAGTCAGGTTGGCAACAACAACAGTACAGGAGCTGCTGGTGTTGTAAAACTCTATTGAAAGATTCGAAGGCTCGCTCGTGCTCTGCCTCAGCATTGCAAACCTGTCAAATGCATCAACAAGGCTGCTCAAAACCCTCGGCGCAGTCTTGTCATTCGCAAGCAGCGCAGCCCTGTTATACGAACACCAAGGAGCCTGCACGCAGTCAGTATCATCACAGTTAGCAGTCCCGTCCTGATCCTCATCCTGGCTGCCCAAAGAGCAGTCCTCAAAAGGACTAAACCTGCCCCCTCCAATCTTGGCAAACGCAGTACCACAGGCAAGAGGATTCTTCTCGCAGTCAGGAGGTATGAAATCAACAGCTCCAGGGGTATAAGTTGCATTGAAGATAGTATCGTTTGCCTTGCCCGGAATAATCGTGACGTTGTCAACAGAAGCCACATGATAAACCATGGATGTCTTGGGGTTGCCCATGTCAGCCAGAGGAACAACCATCACAGCAGCGCCAAAGCTGCACAAAGGGCCCTGGTCAGGCTGGAAAGGATTAATAGGGCTGGAAAGCTTTGCAGGGAACAAGCCGAAAACACTCATGCTCCTGTTAAGGCACCTGTAAGCCTGCCTCATCTCCTGCGAAGCACTCCCATTATAGGAAATATTGTAAACAAACTTGAACTCAATCCCGGAAACATTAGTGTTGCTGATATTCTCCCAGCACCCAGTAGAGGCATTTGAATCAGTATCCACATAATAAAGGTAAATCCCAGTCGCGTTTATGCTGTTGCTGCACAGTGAAGTTGCAGACGCATTCTTAAGCATCATGCCCATACCAATAGACTTCCCCATGTCCTTAAAGCCGAAACCGAGAATGTCCAGCCACGGGTAACTGAGAGAAGGCTCAATCGAGGCATCAGTATCCTCCTTAAGCTTCAAGGGCGGGCCAGGCTTCTCATTCATCTCCCTCGCAGCATCAAACACCAAGGCCTTCTCCTTGTCACACTGAAGCCCTGAACTGGTCTGCGTGCAAATCCCCATCTGCCTCATTGCAGTCACAAAGATTATGTCAGTGAGAACCTTCTTCTCAAACTCTCCTCCGCCGCAGAACTTGTCAGACGAACAGTAAGGGTCCTTGCAATCAGTAAGCATGTTGTTGTCGTTGTCAACCGAGTCAAAGCACGAATACTCTGTGTTGTTCACGCCAACCACAAAATTTGAAGTGTTGGTCGCGTTAGAAAAACAAAAGTTATTGCCCGCATCCCAAGCACAAATACCGCTTGTCGAAGGACTCGTGCAGGCGCTAATGTTGCAGTTAAAGCATGAAGATGTCTCGCTGTTGTACCCACAGGTCTTCACTGTAGTGCCGCCCTCAGCACAGAACGAAAACCCACTAACAGGGTCTGTAAGCCAAGAACAACTGCCAGCAGCCCTGCTCATAACGCACGAATTCTGGTTGAAGCAGTCACCACACTTCTGGTCGCAATTGCCTCCGAACCTGAACTTCTCAAAATCCTCGATACACGGACCTCCTGAACCAACCCACTTGCAGGTTCCGCGAGCCCCGCCATTACAGTCAGATTGCGAAGAGCACGAGCCGCAGAAATCAGAGCAGCCATAATTACTCGATGTCATGTTCGGCCTGCACTCATTGAAGTCAGACTCCCAGAGACAGCTGAAGTTCCCATTCAGCGTGACATCTGTGCAGTAAGACTGATTAGTAAATGAGCCGCAGCCATCCCTCCTGAACATGAAGCTGAAGTTACCGCCCTCCTCAAAGAAGTCACCGCCGCCAAAACCGACAGAACTGAACTCATCCTTGTCTGCGCCAAGATGGTCGACAGGCGAGCCAGAACTGGGCTTTGAAGCAACCCCGAACGTAAGCACAGACCACACAAGATGAGACTTGTTGACAGCAAACCTGACAGCAGAAGCGTTCACATCACAAAGGCCAGCAGTCTTTGAGATGTTCACGAAAACAGTGACGTTGGAGGAAATATTGAAACAGTTGCCGGCAGGGCAAGGGCCAGAAACACCGCTGCTGTTGAAATAGTAAAACGTGCCGTTACCAGTCCTGTTAACAAGAATCTGGTAATCAGCACCAGGATAACAAGGGTCACCTGACTGGGCACGGCAACCACTACTAACGTTCCCGTCAGAGTCAAACTCCATCTCAAGAACCAAGTCACCAGACTTCCCGCAGAATGTGGCGTTGCTGAAGTTAAGCCCAGTCACCTTCCACGCCAGGAAATTCGCATCCTGCGAAACCCACACTGACCTCAAATCATACATCTCAATGCAGCCGCCAGCAGCGCAGTTAGTAAACTTCCCAAACTTACCGTCAGGACTTGAGGCAAACGGAAGCCCAGAAAAATCAAACACATGCCACTTCAAGTCACCAACGTTAACCGGGGCAGCAGCCCCCTGAACATCGCCTATGTCCCCAATGCTTGAAATAAAGACCGAGCCAAGAACAAACAAAGAAGCCATAAGCAAGGCTACAAAAGAAAGCCTAAAGCTGTTTGCAGCACCCTTTCTCAAAAGCGAACCGAGCAACTTCAATTCCTCTTTGCGCCTAATCCTGAAAACAGGAAAAACAATAAATCAATACGCCTATATTTAAACTTTTCTCCAGCCTTTTCCCCAGCCGCCAGCCCTCAGCAAAAAGAGCAATCCCGCAGCCAGCAGGCAAGCAGCCAAAACAACAGCTAAGAAAACCCAGAAAAAGCCCCTGGAAGGCGGAACACGAACTGAACTATCCACCTGAGCAGGCGGGAAGGCCTCTTCAACAACAGGAACAGGGACAGCATCAGGCACAGGAGAGGACACATTCACAACCCCTGAAGGAACCGAAGCAGACCTTGATGCAGAAACAGCGAAAAGCGAAAATCCGGGGCTGACAGCAGAATATGAGTGAGAATCCTCCAACTCTCCAGTCCTGACAGTAGGAAGCTGCACCCAACTGCCAGAGACAAGCCGGCTTAAAACAACAGAGCCCGGGTCAAAGCCGTTGGAACCAATCCAAGACTTGTTAACTGAAAACTCAACCTGCACTGAGCCAATCTGCCCATCCAGAACAAGCGAAGGCTCAACATTCACATACTGGTAAACATAAGCAGAGCCAGGATAAACAAACTCAACAGGCACTGAAACATCAGATGCAGAGACAGGCTCAACACTCAGGGAAAGAAGACCAAGGAAAACCCTCGCTGAAAAAAGAATCCCGGTAAAGGCAATGCCGGGACTCGATATCTTCATAGAATAGCTCCCGGGCACAACAGAACTGAAAACATGAGTCCGCCTTGAAGACTTCGAAGAAGAGGAA
>JACQST010000045.1 GCA_016211185.1 Candidatus Woesearchaeota archaeon
AAAAAAATCAAAAAAACCAGAGAGCATACTTCAAAAATCGTAAATGAACTTCATAAAGAACAACTTATTATGGTTGAGAGTCAAGGTAGGCAAAAAATATTGTTGATATCTAAATTTGGAAAACTCATTATAGGATTAGGAAATTCCTACACTTTTAAAACTATTAAGAAAGCAATACTTGACCTGGATGTATATAATATGCAAAAAACAGATAAACTGTTGAATGACGTCGCTATTAAAATAGGTGAAGACCCTCAAGATACTGCTTTTAGAAAACTGTTTTATACGGCATTAGCTGAATTTGGTTATGGATTTCTTGAAAATTTTTCGTTAAACCCACATAAGAAATGGTCGGATGAGGAATTGAGACGTATAATGGATGGAACGTATGTGTAGACCATTTTTATTTTCCAATATTGTTCTTAATGGTAGCTATTACATCAGGATTTTTTAATGCTTTCAATATGTTAATTATTTCAGGATTTGAAAGCAAAATGTTCAATTCTTTAAGTTCTTGTAACTCCTGCTCCCTCTCACTTTCCACAACCAATGCCCCCGCACCATTTAGGGCAGTGTGGCAGCTGGTGCAAATAATCTCGCCATAAGGGTTGACGAGCTGGCATTTGGGACACTTTTGGGTCTCTGAATCCTGTTTTTTGTCTTTCAGGCCAAAAGCAGTATCCAGTGCGCTTTCAACATCACTTTCGCTTAGGTGCAGGTATGTTCTAACTTCTTTTGAGCCTGGAATGTGCCCTGCAAGCTCTGAGCCTATTGCGCTGCCATAGTCCCTGTAAAACTGAGTCAGCCGAGTATGTCTGGCAAGGTAAGGATTATTCGTTTTTGTTATCCCTGCTTTATCGCTATTTTTCCGATAAATATTGAACAGCCTACTGAGGGTTATTTGCTGGTTTTTCTTATTCAGCCAAAGGGGAGCTTCCTTGTCATTCAATCTTGGGTGGGCGCTGAGCCATGCCTTCAGCAAGGAATATGATTTCCGATAAGCATAAACCGGCCTTTCACCATGCACCTTTTCAGTTTTTCCTGAAACGTATATTCTGGCCTTGAACTCATTTGGGAAAACGTCCTTTATCCTTATAGTCAACAATTCCCCAGGTCTTACTCCTGTTTCAAACAGAACAGCGAGAAGCGCCTTCTCCATTTGGCTTTCTGCAGCTCCTACCATTGCACTCATTTCCTGCTCTGTTAGCAAGTCTTCCGCCCTTTTCTTGTTCTGCGGCGTTTTGCATGTAATCAATTTCAGCAATGCTTCAGGCTTTTCCATGGCACTGCGCAAAAAGGCCTTCAGGATTTTTTTGGATGTGACCTTCGTCCACTCAGAGTAATTCTTCGCATTCAAAGCGGACAATATTTGTTTTATATCCTTTTCCAGGAGTTCAGTAAGGGGTTTTTTCGTAAAGCTTGCCAAGCGTCTCAGATTATCAATGACCATAATTGCCCTTGTCTTGGTTATTTCCTCTAAAGCCACCCTGTCTTGGACATATCCCTTTATGATTTCCCTATTTTTAGGGTTTATTTTGCTGTCTTTTGCCAGGATTTCAAGGCTTTTGCTATAGTGCTCGTCCAGTCGGTAAATCTCGTTCTTCAGGCTCGTCTTGCTCATAGTTGTTCCTCCAAGACGTGCTGGTATAAATACATTCGAGAAAAAGCGGGTGTTATTTCACTAAAGTAGGTATGCCCCTACCGGGCGGTGGGAAAATTGTACCACAGCGGGCATCATTCTTTTGGTCTCCATTTGTATACTTCGTCATGATGATCAAAATAATAGACATCAATAATTTTCCTTGAATGGTCAATTCTGAATATCAGGACAAAATGCTTATCTATATGAACTCTATTGAATAGCTGCAGGGGCTTTCGGAGAAATTTGTAAGCATGATTCGGATTTTCTCTTACCTCCACTAATTTCTTGTCAATTATCTCAAGCTGTTTCGGATTCTTTTTGTTTAGCTTTTTGAATATGTCATCTGCTTCAGGCTTAACATACACATCATACATAAAGCACCTCTACAGGATTAGTTTCTTTTCAAACCATATCGGGAAGCGAAATCATCGACCTTTATGCTTTTCTGCCTGCTAATCCTCTTCATTTTCTCAATGAACTCGGGCCGTAGCTCAGGTTCGCCCTCTATCTCAATGTACTCACTAACTACAAGTTTGATGGCCTCTCCCTTGTCTTTCAAGTTATACTTAGCCTTCACGATGTTTAATACCCTATTTGTGTTCTCATCCAGTTCAACAAGCGCCTGTACCATATAATATCACCTAACATCACCTAAGCCCAGGTAAGTAGAGCTTATTTATAATGCTTTCGCCAGCACTAAAATCAAGGTGTCCACCGGGCGGTGGGAAAATGGTCCCGCGCCGGGAATCAGCGACTATAAATTTCATCATGATGGTCGAAGTCATCGAAACTTATGATGTTGCTTTTTTGGTCATATTGGAATATAAGCACAAAATGCCCTATGTGTGCGCGTTTTGAATCTTTCATATTATACCTAAGGTTTTTGTAATGTTCAACATCAGCAGAAGTTATAATTTCTCTAATCTTCTTAAGAACCTGCTCATAAAGCGGCTTATTTTTCACGGAAAGTTTCCCCAGCTTCCGCTGAAGCTCTTCGCTGATCTTGGAGCTGTACATATTAGTTTGCCAGTTTTCTTAATTCGTCAACAGAACTGAAATTCGTGTACTTCCCTTTCCTTATTTTTTCAAGCTTCTTTAGATATTCTGGTCTGATCTCAGGCTCCAAGTACTCTTCAAATCTCCCTATCACAAAGTTTACCGCCTCAGCCTTGTTTTTGAGGCCGTATTTGCCTTTGACAATGGTAAGCACCCTGTCTTCATGTTCTCCAAGATTTACCTGCATTTGTACCATTTCATAATGAAATATATCAAATCAATATATAAAAGTTTTGTTTGATGTTTTTATCTTAAAACAAAAATGCCCCTACCGGGAATTTCATGCAGGGACAGGGTTTAGCTTGAAGAGCCCTCTGCCTTTTGAACCCGGGTCAGAGCCTCGCTGCTTGCTTGGCCTTCTGGCCTGTATCGCAGCCGCAGGGCCCTATCTTGTCCAGCTAGACCATAGGGGCAACTCTTTCCAAGAGTCAGGATGGTTTTTTAAAGCTTGCTTCTTTTTCGTGTTTGGCGGGTTTTTACCGCAAAGTTTTTAATTGTGGGGCGTGGCAGTGGTGTTTTGCTTGGTTTGTTTTAGGGCTGTGGCTTTCGGTTTGTCAAAATGGCGTTTAAGCACGGTATCAGTAGGTTGGGAACGCACGTGAGGCGGGTGCCGGCTGGCTCTGCGTTCAGGGGCTCGCTTTCGCTTTTGAAGAGGAGGAAGTGGCTTTTTATCTCGTGCCTCTTTGTCGTGTTGCTTCTCTCATCACTGGGGCTTACTTTTAAGGGTGCGGTTTTTGTTGTTGCCCTGTCGCTTACTGCCGGGCTTTCGACTTATTACAGGAGGTATACGAAGCTGACAATAGGGTTTGAGACAGTCACTTTTGCTACTGTGCTTACCGCAGTCGCTTACGGGCCGCTTATCGGGTCTATAGTTGGCTTGGTGTCTTCTTTCGCTGCAGAGTTCATTCCGCAGCTGATTGACCCTTCGAGCTTTCTGTGGATTCTTTCGTATCCGGTGGTTGCTTTGGTGTGCTCTTCCCTTTTTGAGAGCGGTGTCTCACTTTTCTGGGTTGGTTTCGTTGGTAGCTTCATCCAGAACGTTATTGCTGAGCCTATCAGGATATTCTCCGGGGATGAGTATCTGAGGACCATGGGCGTGCTGGGTGTTACAGGTTCAACTGTTTTCAACATCATCCTTTTCAGGACTCTTGCCAGCCCGCTTTACGCTGCGATGGGTTAGTTTAGAGCTATCAAAAACCACTGGTCAGATACCTGTGGAATGTTGCTGCGAGTTATAGTAACGGAAATTGTATGGTGGAATTCTGACATTAAATCCTCTATAATTCCTTTATGACTTGGTCTCTTATCAATATTACCATCATATTTCTCCAGCCAAACTTGGAAATCTATTCCTTTGTTAAGAAAGGTTGGTCGTAAAAGGTAGATCCGCCTCCCGTCTTTGAGAGTTTCGACGTAATACTTGTAACGCGTCACGTATTTTAAGCCATCTTTAAGATAACCCTTTTTTTCGGAAAGAAATTTTATCACTGCATTATTTTTTAGGTCCTCTCTATTAGAGTCTGTTAAAGATAATTCCTCCTGATAGTATTCAGGAATATTTCCTTTTTTCACTGCATAAAGTGGAAATCATACTTTTATAAATATTTCGCGGGAATATTTTTATAGGCAGGGTTGTAGCTGCTCTGCATGCACACTTACATCAAGAGGGGGCATGGCCTCCATATTGAGGGAAGGCTGGACTTGGGTTACAGGTCTTTGCTGGGCCTTGTTGTTGCCGGTGGCAGCAGCAGGGAGTTTGCTGCGTCGGTGAACAGTGCTTTGGCTGCTCAGGACCGCATAGGTGTTAAGCAGGTGGCTTCGGGGATTAACCGGGCTGTTGTTGACTGGTTCATGGCTGATTCCCACAGAGGGAGGCTTTACTGCCAGTCTCTTCTTTTGTCTCCTGATGAAAGCGAGAGGATTAGCGCTGCTTCTGTTCTTTATGGCATTATGGCTGGCTCGCATGACAGCGAGAGAATGGTGATTCGGGATGCGTTGTTTTCACGCCTTGGCGTTGAGAAAAGTAGTGTTGTGCGTGCGCGCTTGCTTTCTTATCTTGGGCTGCCTTCTGATAGCTATGTTGAAGCCTCGCGTGAGGAAGACGTGTCCGGGAAGCTGGAATCTGGCTTTCCTTCACTGTTTGGGCTTCTTGTTACTTATGAGTCTGGCTTGGAGTTCATGGCTTCTGTGAATAATTCCGTTGCTTTGTATGGTGGCGTGAAGGTTGATGGAAGCAGATCGAGGCTTAACAAGGCCATACTTGATTTTTTTATGGCCGACCCTGTCAGGGGAAAGGCGTATTGTGAGCACAGGTTAGGCAGCTCCGATGTGAGGGACAGGGTGCACGCTGCTTCGCTGATTTACGGGATGATGATTGACACGCATGGGGAGGAAAGGAGTAGTCTTCAGGGCTTGCTGCGTGGCCGCCTGGACTCTGAGTCCCATCCCGAAGTGTATGAGCGCATGCTTGATTATCTCGGTATTCCTGCCAGTCTGCATGAGGCCAGGATTCATGAGTTGAGAAGGGGCTTGGCGCAAAGAATTTAAAGCTGTTTTCTGTTGCGTTTTTGTATGCTTATGAGGAAGTTGATGTTTTTGGATAGGTTTGTTGCAAGGTTGAGGAGGCAGGGAAGATAGCGTTTCCGGGTTTTAGGCGGGCTTTGAGGGCCTTTTACAGGGCCAGGTTTGATTGCGTGGGTGTTTTGGGCATTATTCTTATGTCTGCTGTTGCTGGCTTTTATTTTCCGGGGTTGTTTGGCGAGGCGAAGCAGGAGATTGTGCAAGAGATAGTTGGTCTTACAGCGGGGAAGGGTTTTTTGGAGCTTGCTCTTGTTATAGTTGCGAACAACCTTAGGGTTGCTGCTGTGGGGATTTTGCTCGGTGTTTTTTTCGGCGTTGTGCCTGTCGTGGCTGCTGTTTTTAACGGGTACTTTATGGGTGTTGTGCTTAGGGATTCGTGGTCTGGTTTTGGCCCGGGGATTTTTCTTTTCCTTGTTCCACATGGTGTTTTCGAGATTCCTGCGCTCGCGTTGTCTTTTGCCTTGGGCTTCAGGCTGGGGTTCTGGTTCAGGGTGACGAGGAAGTCTGCGTGGTTCGCCAGTAAATTGAAGGACTATGCTGCTGTCTTTGCCTACATCATCGCTCCGCTTCTTGTTGCAGCAGGCTTTATAGAAAGCTATCTAATCCATTTTTTGTAAGCTCTGGTTTTTGGGTAAGCTGCTCTTTTATGTCCTGTGCCACCTTGGGCCCCAGTATAACTGAAAGTTCCTTATCTTCTGCCTTGCGTGCTTCTCCCAGGTCTTTTATCCCGTGGCTGTATAGCCTCCTTGCCCTTGCCCTGCCTATTCCCTTGAGCTTGAGGAGTGGGAACAGCTCTTCTTTTGCGCCGTACTTTACTCTTACCCTGAGTTTCGTTATTTGTCTGGCAGGCTCTTTAAGGGAGAGTAGCTTGCTTAGCTCTGCTGCTGAGTAGAGCAGCCAGTTGGCTGTCTCGAGCTTTGCATGTATCTCTCCAGGCCTTACCCTGTATCTTTCAAGAAGGTATTCCTCGTCTTTTTCCTCTATCCAGTCGTTGAGGAAGAGCGCTGTTTTTGCGCCGTTTATGAAGTCCTCGTATTCCTCGTCGTACATAGATGGTTCTTCCTGGAGCAGTTTTCCGTCATTTTGTATTAGTGCCTCGTTTATTGCCTCGTGGTCTTTTGTGCCTGCTCTCAGTAGGGGTCGCATCTCGAGGCAGGTTGATATCATCAGCAGGTAGGGGTATTGGCTTGTTTCGTGGTTCGAGCGCTGGACCGAATTTATTACCCTGCTGGCGGTAAGCGGGTCTATGTAGAGCTCTGCCACTCTTTTTCCTGCGGGTGTTGCGCTTATCTTTTCGCTGTTTAGCTCTGATGCGCTTGTAAAGTCATTCTTTGCGTTGATGAATCCCCATGCTTCGAGCATTGAGAGTATCCTTGTTATGTTTGACTCAAGCATTGCGAGGTCTCCGTATTGTCTTGCCCAGAATGTGCTTGAAAAGAAATTCATTAGTTCCTGCTTGGTCTTTACGAATCTTGTTGCCGCGAGCGATAGTATGCATGTCCTCAGTGCTGGCTCTGCGGCAAGCTTTGAGTATATGTCTTCAGGCTGTCCGTTGATGTATCTTTCTGTTATTTCCTCTTTTTCTTTTTTTGATGAGCAGACTGTTATGGCCTGTCCCTCTGTGTCGTATTTTGGCCTTCCTGCTCTGCCTGACATCTGCAGGTATTCGAGAACAGGTATCCATTCCATGCCTGTTCTCCCGAACCTTTTCAGGTCCCTTATTATTGCCCTGTATGCTGGGAGGTCGAGTCCTGCTGCCAGTGTCGGTGTGCAGCATATTATCTTTATCTTTCCTGTTCTGAATGAGTCTTCCACTATCTGTCTTTGTTTTGATGTCAGGCCGCTGTGGTGGAAGGCTACGCCTTTCCTTATGCACTTCGCAAGCCTTTCGCACTGTTTTGTTGGCTTGGTGAGCGATTGAAGTGATTCGAGGGCTGTCTTTTCGAGTTCAGGGCTGGCTATGTTTAGCTTCTTGCTTATCTCCTCCGCGGTTTTTTCTGCGCTCGGCTTTGTCCCGAGAAATATGAGCGCCTGTTTTCCTATTCTCAGTGTGTCGAGTGCTATGTTGAGTGTGTTATCTGGTGTTGGCTGTGCTGTCTGTATCTTCATTCCGTAGCAGTTGCTGCTTCAGTTATTAAATTTTTAGAATGTCAAAGCTTACCTTTAGAATTCTTCTGGTTTTAGCGGTCTCTCCGTAAGGTGGGTGTATCTTTCCTGTAGCCTAATGGCTGTTAATGGCCATGGCTCAGCTTCTGATGGGATTGGGTCTACAAGTATGGTGTACATCTCCCACTGGTTGCCTCCCAGTATGTCGGTGCTTACCCTATCCCCAACCATCACTATCTGGTTTGTAGGTACTGACATGTAGTCTATTGCTTGCATGAATCCCTGTGTGTTTGGCTTTTTGGGACGGGCAACCATCACCTTCATGCCAAGTGCGTCTTCAAGGCTTTTTACCCTTTCAGGGTCTGTTGCGTTTGACAGGGCGCAGATTTTAAAGCCCCTTTCCTCTGCTCTCCTTAAGTGGCCGTATACTTCTGAAGTTACCTGTGGTATGTGGTGTGGGATAAGGGTCGCATCTACGTCAAATATTATGGCCTTGTATCCGTTTGCTGCGAGCCTTTCA
The DNA here is from genome assembly GCA_016211185.1 of Candidatus Woesearchaeota archaeon. GTDB lineage: Archaea > Nanobdellota > Nanobdellia > Woesearchaeales > UBA10216 > JACQST01. Next base: position 7,905 of record JACQST010000045.1, read on the forward strand.
ATGTCTATATCCTGAACGCTGCGGCATATCTCGTCCGGCAGGTACAGCCTTTTTTGCCCCGTGAGTTCCCTTATTGCTGCCTGGCTTAGGCTTGGCTTGGTCTGCATCCATTATGGGTTGTATTTGATGCTTTTAAGGTTTGATTTAAAGTCTTTAATGGGCTTTAGAAAAATGAGTGGGCCCGCTGTGATTTTCATTGCCTGCCTGATTTGGCAAGGCGCTTTGAACACAGGACCACCCGATTATCAGTCGGGCGCACCAACCGGACTATGCTACGGGCCCGTCATTCAGAAGCAGAAGGAGCTGGTTTAAAAAGATTGTTAAACAAAGTTTTTAAACCATGCCCTGCCTTGTTCATAGATGGGTTTGGCGTTCAACCTCGCTTTTGGAGTAGCGACGTTTCTGGTACCTATATTTTTCTTCCACGACATAGCGCTGGCCACTTTAGTGTTACTTGCAATTTCGCTGGTCGGTCTTTTCAAGTGGAGGTCCAGAGCAACGCTCTACATATTTGTTTTTGGTGCGCTGTTCGGGGTTGGGGCTGAGATGCTCGCGATATACAAGGGGGTCTGGTCTTATTCGTTACCCAGTTTCATTAACGTGCCTTTGTGGCTTTTCCTGGTTTGGGGCAACGCATCCTCTTTCCTGTTTGAGATGGGAAAGGAATTCGAAGCTATTGGAAAATAATTATTTACTGTTTCGCGGGTTTTAACAGAACAAGGTAGGTTGTTTCTTGTGATGGTATGGTTGGCTCAGGCCTTATTGGGAGCTCTATGAAGCCGAATGACTGCGGGTTTAGCTGCGCTCTCTGCTCGTAACCGTAGCTTGGAACAACCAGACCGTTTGGCTCAAGGCTTTCCCACAGGTTCCACAGTGCTGTGTTCGCTCCCTGTTCTGAGAAGTACATGAGCAAGTTCATTATGAATATCATCTGGTACTTTTCCGGCAGGGGGCCTGACAGGATGTCGTGCTCAAGAAACCTCGCTCTTGACTTTGCCTGCTTGCCAATTGTAACAACATAGCGGTCTTCTTCTACGTCATTTACCGTGAAGTCTCCGCCAACTGAGCAGAGTCTTGCGAGGCTGCTTTTGAATATTTCTTTATCTGGGATGTCTGCTCGCCTGTAAAATTTGTCTTGGTAGATTTTGTATTCTCCTGTTCTTGCAGTTGCCAGCCTTTCCTGGTTCGTGTCGTAGCCGACAACAGTCAGTCCTGGTTTCCAGCCCGATAATATGAGCGAGTATGCTTCTTCCCCTGTTGAGCACCCGACTGATGCTGCCTTTGGTTGGTTTGGATGGAACTGTAGGAGGACTTCAAGCAGTGAGGGAAAGTCGTACCTGTAGAATTCTGTATCACCTATTATCCAGATTGAGTTTCGCGAATTGTCCAGTGGATTGCCTGGCTTGGTTCCTGTTGCCAGTTCGTTGTATAGGTGCGCGTTCGTTCCCATAGCAAAGAGCAACACAAGGGAATTTATAAACTTGTCGCTAAAGAGTAGTAAATTTTATATAATCGTTGCCTTTTCATAGCTCATGGGTGTTGAAGAACTCGTAGCATCCGCAATTAGCTCAATAGAGTGCAGAATGTTCGTGGACGCATGGGAGGATTTAAGCGCGGCACGAAAATTATTTGGAGATTCTCCTCCCGAGTGTTATTCAGAAGCCATCGTGATTGCGCACAGGAAGATAGGCGAATTGATGGACCGCCTTGTTTCGGCTTATAGACAGAGGAATTTCTCAAATGCCATCTCATTGCTTGAAGAATACAATTTGGCATCAATGTATTTCCGCGTTGAGAACCCAAGGGGATTTAAGTCAATGGTTTCAGGCATCCGCTATGGCGTGCTTGACGAGATGGTTTCGATTTTTTATACTTCTGGAGACCCTGCTGCAAAATGCTTGCTCGCGAATGAGATAACGTTTCAAAGCTCAAGGCACGGCCTGATTCTGCCAGGAAGTTTTTATGCTGATAGAATCGCTGCCGTTGCTGCATTGACAAGGGCCAAGCTGGAAGAACCGAACTTAAGCGGAAGTGCGAGCCCGAGTTTCGAGCAACTCACAAAGGGTTATAGTCTTGGAGAACACTTTGTTTATTTCGCAGGGAAAATACACGCTAATGAAGGCTGGAAGCTTCACATAGGTGCGTTTCCTGAAACAGCCCTTGGTGTCTACGAAGTTATCCTTCCGCCTCTTCAGAATGCTGGTATTGAGCACAAAGTCCTCAGGCTTGGACTCGTGGGCGCATACAATAATAGCTCCCAAGCGGGCAAGGCAATAACCATATACCCTTGTAATTCTGCAGAGGCTGTTGAGATTGCAAGGTTTGCGGATTCAGTGCTAAGAGCGAACAATCTCAGTGGCCCTCCCGCAATAAATGAGACTAAGTTTGGGAATTTAGGGATTGCTTACAGGTATTCGTGTTTTGGAGGAAAACAGGTTAAAGGCCCGAACGGGGAGAGGGTTTCTGACAGCTATTTAAGGAAAAACAATGAAGTTCCCCCTTGGATAGGATATGACCCGTTCACAGGCCTTCCGAACGACCGCCCCGCTGCTTATCACGAGCGAAGGATAAGGACGGTTAAGGCAAAGAAGTGAATTATGTAGCGCCCCCGGCCAGACTCGGACTGGCGACCTTGTGGTTAACAGCCACACGCTCTTTGCAGCTTTTCTGAACCTGCTAAGCTACGGGGGCTCGGTGTTGTTCTGGACTTCGGAAGGCTTTATATAGTTTTCTGCCTTGTTGTGCAGTGTTATGAAAAAATTTTATTCTGCACTCAAACTGCAGTGCTCATGTGTAGGCAAACTATTTATACAGGTCTTATTTTTGCTGTGGCATGAAAAGGGATGATGAAAGGATTGAGAGGCTTGTGCCTGACACGTCTGTGATTATTGAGGGGCTGGTGAGCAGGAGGCTTGAGTCCCGTGAAGTTGTTGCTGAGTCAGTGGTGATTCATGAGGCGGTTGTTGCTGAGCTTGAGCATCAGGCCAACATGAACAAGGCGATTGGCTTTCTTGGGCTTGATGAGCTTATGCGGATAAGGCACCTTTCCGGGAAGCTTGGCTTTAAGGTTGAGTTCATGGGTAACAGGCCGCGGCCTTCTGAGATCAGGAATGCTCACATTGGCGAGATTGATTCCCTTATCAGGGATTTGGCGTATGAGGCTGGCGGCGTGCTTTTTACTGCGGACAGGATTCAGCAGCGTGTTGCCGAGGCAAAGGGGATAAGGACTATTTTCTTTCAGATGGATAAGCTTCAGAAGCCTATCCGTCTGGAGTCTTTTTTTGACAGCTCAACAATGAGTGTTCATCTCAGGGAGAATGTTCTTCCTTTCGCCAAGAGGGGTGTTCCCGGGAAGTGGGATTTTGTGGCTGTGGGCGATTCCTTGCTTCAGAGGGATGAGGTTCAGGAGATAAGCAAGGAGATCATTGAGGCAGCGGGCTCAAAGAGGGATGGCTTTATCGAGATTGAGAGGCCTGGAAGCACTATTGTGCAGCTTGGCACCTACAGGATTGTTATAACCAAGCCTCCGTTCAGCGATGGCTGGGAGATAACTGCGGTGAGGCCTGTCAAGAGGATGTCCCTTCCTGATTACCGGCTTTCTGAGAGGCTTATGCAGCGCATATCTGAGCAGGCTGAGGGCATACTTATTGCTGGCGCTCCTGGCCACGGCAAAAGCACTTTTGCGCAGGCGCTTGCTGAGTATTATGCTTCGCAGAACAGGGTTGTTAAGACTATTGAAGCTCCAAGGGACCTTGTGCTGCCTGAGACCATCACGCAGTATGCCATTAGCCACGGGGATTCTCAGGAGATTCATGACATCCTTCTTCTGTCAAGGCCTGACTACACTATTTTTGATGAGATGAGGAACACATCTGATTTCAAGCTGTTTGCTGACCTTAGGCTTGCAGGCATTGGGCTTGCGGGTGTTGTTCACGCCACAAACCCGATTGACGCGATTCAGAGGTTTGTTGGGAGGATTGAGCTGGGTGTGATTCCGCAGATTGTTGATACTGTTATTTTCATTAAGGATGGCTTTGTTGGCAAGGTCTTGAGCCTTGCCATGACTGTTAAGGTGCCTGAGGGCATGAGCGAGGCTGACCTTGCGAGGCCTGTAGTTGTGGTTTATGATTTTGAGACCAGGAAGCTGGAGTATGAGCTTTACAGTTACGGTGAGGAGACTGTTGTTGTTCCTGTGCGGGGGAATGGCAAGACGCCTGGGAAGGCTTTGGCTGAGCGCTCGGTTGAGGCTGAGTTCAGGAATTATGTGAGCAGCTCAAAGGTGGACATGGTCTCTGAGCACAAGGCTGTTGTTTATGTTCCTGAGCCTGAGATTGCCCGCGTGATAGGCAAGCAGGGCAAGACCATTGAGCAGATTGAGAAGCGTCTCGGCTTATCGATAGATATACAGCCTCTTGGCAAGTCTGCTGATGAGGAGAAGCAGGTTGCTTTTGAGACCAAGTTCAGCAAGAAGCATGTTGTGCTGGTTGTTGACAGGGTTTTTGCGAACAAGAATGTTAACATATTCGTTGATGGCGATTACTTAATGACAGCCAATGTTGGCAAGGAAGGGATTGTGAAAATAAGCACCAAGAACAAGATTGGCAAGGTCATAGGTGATGCAGCTAATCTTGGTGAC
>JACQST010000048.1 GCA_016211185.1 Candidatus Woesearchaeota archaeon
AGCCTCAGCCTCAATCAAAGTACCATTCAAACCACCAGTAAAACCAGAAGAACCATCAACAGTAAAAGTATCAGGACCAGTAGGAACACCAAAAACCGCAATCGAACCCAGCACAAGAAGAACAACAACACTTAAACCAAGCACCGAATACACCGGCCTGAACATTCCCTTTGCCATACCTGACACCTCTTTGCCTTTTAACGCTGCCTGCCGAACAGGGCACGCTCGCGCTCAATCGCCTTTTTTCATTCTTTCGGATATCAATATACATCTTAGCATATTCCGAAAACTTGTATACGAATTAGTATACTAGTATTTAAATATTTCGGTAAAGGCTCCCTGAGAACAGGTTTTTATCTTACATGATAAGTGAAAAATCCGTGGTTTGAAGCCTGGAAAGGATTTTTCAATTTGGGAAAATCTCCAGAAAAATCTGCTTAAGCTATAATATAGTGCAGGAAGCATCGAAGAACAAGCAAACCATAACAGCCAGACATCAGTTTCCTGAAACCATGCGCTTCTCATACTGATCCATCACGGCCTGAAGCTCCCTTGCCGAGCGGACATCCTTAAGCCTGGAGGCAAGCCTTGAATCAAGCCTCATCGCCCACTCACCTATGTCATTCCTCTCCCTGTTGACATGCCTCCTGAAAGTCCTCTCATCAAGAGCCTTAGAGGCATCAACCATGTCCTTGAGGCTCTTTATAATCATGCAGTTGTCAAGCACCAAAAAATCCTTTGCCGGCACCTGCTGGTAAAGCTTCACCTTGAGAAGAAACTTCTTAAAATCAGCAATCTTGCCGTTCATGTCACGCTCCCTCTCCCTCAAAACCTTCTCCTCCTCCTCAAGTATGAGCTTCTGGGAGCGCCACTTACCCTCAAGATACTTAAGCTCGTTAAGCTTAGCAAGAACCTCCATCTCAAGCCTGTCCCTGCTTGACAGAGCATCATCACGCTTCCTAAATGCCCAGTTCTCCTTCATCCTTGCCAGAAGGTCCTCAGAAACCAGCTTGTCTATGGACTTGGGGCTGCGGATAACATGAAGCAGGTCATGGAAAAAGCTCTCCTCCTTGCCGGCGCCCTGCTTAATAACCGATGAAGGAGCATCAGCAGGCCTGCCAAAAGAGGACTCATTCAACGACAAGTCAGGCTGCACAGGCGATTCGCCCATGGCAGGCATCTGCTTGGTCTCAAAGTTGCTGAAGACAGGCTTTGGCTCTGACTGAACGGGCGCAGGCTGGGCAGAATCAGGCTTCTCAGGCTCAAGCGAAGGAAGCTGCTCAGGAACCGCGTCTTTTTGCGGCTGAGCAGCAGACTCCTCAGAAAGCGGAGGCAACTCATTAGGCACATCAGCAGCCTTATCACTCTGAGCAGGAGCCTCTTTTTTCAGCAACTGGTCTATCAGCTTCTTGACCATTTATTCCCCAGCCAAGACTAACGAGGCCAGCATTTAAAAAAGTTTGTTACCATAATAAAGTAAAAAATGCCTGTGCTCATGCAGGCATTTTTTACACTATAGTATAGTTTACACTATTAACTATTAATTTAGTTCTATATAGAACTGCACAGACTCAGAAGTGGAGTTCCTGTAGCGGCGAAGACCTGCAGGCACCCTGATTTCGTAATCGTACACCCCATAAAAACCCTGCCTGCCCCTGTTAATGCTGGAAACAAACACCAAATCCTCTGAATCAACGACGTCATAAGAGCCATCAACGCTATCACTTGTATCCCAAAGTATGCCTGTAAGGAAGAAAGAAGTGTTGGTGCTGTTCACAACAGACACGTTCTGTATAACCGATGAAAAGATGGAGAAAGCCGAGACATTCCTCGGGTCACTGCCAAAGGTATAAGAGCTGTTAAGCGAGTCAGTATAGTTGGACATATTCAGAAGCACATCAGCAGATGCCCAGTCACCGGCTGAGCGGGAGTTGTCAGAGCTCAAGCCAAGCGCCTGAAGACTTCCCCAGCTAACAGGACCCTTTGTCAACGTCCCTGCCGCATAGATGTTGCCTGAAGAGTTTGACTTATTGAGCCAATGCCTGATAAAGCTCCCGTTCTGGGCAGACAAAACAATGTCAAGGACAGCAAACCCGTAGTAAACAACATAGGAAGACAAAAACAAAGACCTGTTGCCGATGTTGTTGGACTCGTTAGACTCGTTAACCGAGCCGTTGCTCACAACAGGAGGGTCAGCAACAAAGGTAAAATTGAAAAGGCCAGTCTTGGCAGTCCAGTTAACCACCAAGGACACCTCTGAATTTGCAGATATGTCGACTGTGCTGTTGGAAATAAAAACACCCAACGCGTAATCCTCATAAACCGAGATAACAACCCCAGACGCATCCTCGCCGCCAAGGTTCCTGACAGTAAAGTTGATTTGCACCAGTTCGCCCTCAACAGGCAACGCATTGCTAAGGTTCACTGCTGACGAGTTCACAAAGAAGTCCGGGTCAAGCACGCTAAGATTTCTCACTTCTGACTGGCCAACATTAGAAAGATTGTCCGAACAATTGACATACCAGTAATACTGCCTCGGGAAAAGCAGCACTGTAAAGTTTGTTACCATGTTCTGGACAATGCTGCTGTTAATGGCCTCTATCCGGCCGTTCATCACAAGAGAGCAATTCGTTATGTTGTTCCAGTCAGTGGAATTGAACGTGAAGTTCAGCAGGTTGCTAATAGATGCAGTGCTGTTAGCAGGCGCAAAAAGCGTCACGTTAGGACCTGTCGCGTCAACATGAAAAGAGATATTGGAAGAAACATTCCTGTTGAATGAAGTGCTGTTGTCAAAGCACTCCACAAGCCAGTTAAAGTCCCCGTCAGGAGTGCTGTTCAGGGTGAAATTCTGCGTAACCGAGCCCTGCACAGAAAAAGAAGACTGGTTAATAGTCCCGTTGATGTAAAGGCTGCAGTTCGAAATCCCAGACTCATCAGAGACATTGAAAGAAAGGGTAATGTTCCTTGATGAAAGCCAACTCGTGTTCACGGGCAGCTCCTGAAAGATGACAGGGGGAAAAGGGTCCCTGACAGTTATGTTGTATGCAGTCCTTGAATTAACGGCATCAAAATTCACAGAATCCGATGAGCAGCTCGAATTAACAGTTATGTTAACGCTACCAGTAAGGTTGGCTGAAAGGTTCCATGACGTAAGAACATGCTGCCCCGAAGGAATACTGCCGAGCTGATGCACGAATGATTCAGAAGCGGCAAGAATAACAGACGAGCCGTTGATAGAAAGCGAAGCAGCACACCCTGAAGCATCCCCTCCAATAACAGAGACATTGGCGGTAAAATTAAATGCAGAGGAGATGTTCACAACAGAATCATTGCTCATGTTCAATGAAACATTGGTCTCCTGCCTGGAAATATTAAGCAAAACATGCAGGGTAGTTGTTGTCTTTGAAAGTATAGTCCTGTTAATGCCGTAATGCGTTGAGTTCCACGAAACAACAGTAATGTTGTCGCCATCACTGCCATTAACCGAAACCGAATACGAGCCAGGCGAAGGAGGCGGGCCATTCGTAAAAGTAAGAACAGACACATTAAGAACAGTATTATTAACCCTCACAGGAAAACCATTAGGAACCTGAGTCGAGCCATTAGTAAAAACAGTGCCCCTAACGTTATGGGCAGAAGGAGGCGGAGCAGAAACCAGCTGCGAGGCAAGAGCCAAAAACAGCAGGACAGAAAATACGAAGTGAACATTCAACCTTCCAGACCTACTTAAGCTCAACATAAAACACCACTGAGACAGGGTCAGGCCCCTTGAAAGCCCTGAGCTTCGAAGGCACCCTCACCTCAAAATCATAAACACCAAACTTCCCCTGCAATGACTCATTAATGTTCGAAATAAAGACAACATCCTGGCTGCCATTATACTCCCCTGCCGCCGCGCTGTCAGAAGCATCCCAAAGAATCCCTGTCAAAAAATCAGTCGAATTAGTGCTGTTGGCAGAAGGCACATTACCAACCTGCCTGTTAAACACAACAAAAGATGTCAGCGCAGAAGGCCTGCCTGAAGAAGTGAACGTAGCATTAACCGAATCCGAAAGCCCGGAAGTCCCAAATGCAGAGTCAAGCTCCTCAAAATCGCCAGAGGAATTGCTCCCCGTAGCATTAATACCGAGAGGGGTCGCGTTAACCCACCTGAAAGAGCTGTCCAAATCAGCCACATAAATATTGCCATTAGACGAAGGAGTAACGTTCCAGACGAAAAGCGAGGAGCTGTTCATAGATATAAGCAGAGTCCCGGACACATTGCCGTAAACAGTGTGCCAAAGCGGAACAGAAACATTAACTGTTGCGTTGTTGTCAGACTCATTGTCCTCAGGAACAAGATTAATGGAATCCACGATAACAGAGACGTTCTGGAAGCCGACCGGCGGAAGCCATGACACGTTAAGGGTTGTATTGGACCTGTGCGAGAGGTTCAGCAGCAAAGAACTTATCTGAGAAGAGCCGTTAACAAAGCGCACAGTAAAATTAAGGGCATCAACACCGCCAGTATTGCTTATGTTGGCAAAAACAGCAGTAGGAGCAAGCTCCACAAATGAAGACACATTAAAGAATATACCTGAGCTGTGAACCTGAAGCTGAGCCTTAGGGACAGTGAAATTCCCTGTAATGCTCACATTAGTGTTGTTAGCTGTATCAAGGCAAGTGACATTCCATAAGTGCGTGCCGGCTGAAAACCCGCTCACAGTCTCATTCACAGAAGTCCCGTTCCTCACCACCCTTGTAAGGTTAACAACACCCCCCACGGTCAGGTTACATGTGATGTTGTCATTGAAATTGTCAAAAACCGTGAAATTGAAATCAATAGTCGAATTGTAAGAGACAAAGCCCTGAACAGGACTGGACAGCAAAACCCAAGGACGGGTATAGTCCACAGTGAAGAACCGCTCAACAGAATAGTTTGAAAGCCTGTAGGTCCCGTTGTCAACGCACACCACAGACCAGTTATGGCTGCCCTCATCAACAGCTGAAACATAAAAGCTTACATTGGCATTCCTGGGCACTGAATAATTTGTCTGGTTCACAGTTGAATTCAAAACAAGCGAGCAGTTACCCAACACGTCGTTATCAGAGACAGTGTAGTTAAAGGACATGTTAAGGGTATTAACCCAAGACCAGTTAGCCGGGCCAAGCGCATAAACAGAAGGGGAGACACTCATGTTAAGAAGCCTTGTCTCCGACACGTTTACGTTATATGCTGAATCAACGCACGAAACATTCCATGAGTAAAGGGCATCAGTAAGGTTGAGCAGAGAGAGATTAACAGCCGTGTTATTAGGCGCGGATATGTTAGATACGAGGATGGAACTGTTAATCGTGAGGTTGCAGGCCATAGAAGAAGCCAACAAGTCAACAGCAGTAAAGTTAAACAGCACATCAGTGAAATTGCTCCAGAAGCCAAGCGCAGGGCTTGACAAAGTCACATTCGGCGGGGAAACATCAACATAGAAGCTGATAGAGCGGGAAACATTCCTGTTCCTGAAAGTGCCGTTGTCAACGCACTCCACATAAAGCGTGTGGAGCCCCTCAGAAATATCAGCAAGAGTGAAATTATTAGTCGAGTTGGAAGTGACATTCGTGGCTGTCTGGTTTATTGCAGAGTCAAAGACAACGCTGCAATTAGTCAGGTTGTCGTTATCAAAAGCCCTGTACAGAACAGTTGCATTTGTCACGTTATGCCAAGTGCCATTAACAGGGAAAGAAACAGATATCTCAGGAGACCTGTTCATAGAGAAAAACAGCGATTGCGAGAAATTAACGTTCAGGGCATCATCAATGCAGCTCACATTCCAGAAGCGCAGCCCATCACCAAAAGAAGAATAAACCGAAATATTAGTCCCGTTCTGAGCCGATGCATTCTCAATGAAAACAGTCCCGTTAACCGTGACGTTACACCCCATAAGGGAATCCATGTTATCAATGGCAAGGAAACTCATGTTAACTATCTCATAAGTGAGATTAGAGCTGTTAAGCGGCGAATTGATTGAGACAACAGGCGCAGTGCTGTCAACACTAAACGCCCTTGACTGGGAGAAGCTGCTCGCATTGAATGTATCGTAACACTCCACTTTCCACGTGTAGTTCCTGTCAGGAAGCCAGAAAACATCAAAAAGGTTCTGGCCATCATCAGCAATCGTGAAGTTAGTCTGGTTCTGGACATCATCAAGGTAAAGCGAGCAGTTGTTGAAGCCATCGCCTGTGTTTGAGGAAGGCGTGTAAACAAAAGTAATATTTCCATCGCTGTCCCAATAACCGTTAACAGGCGAATCCAGAGAGACAAGAGGCCCAATCCTTACCTTGACAGTGCGGGTAATGCTGGTGTCTGCGTTGCCAGCATCATCCCAGCAGCTCACATTCCACAAATGGTCGCCGTTGTTTATGTTATTGACTGAAGCAGAAGCAAGGGAGCCAGAAGGAGAGACAACAGCGCTCTGATTCACCTGGCCGGCAAGCGTCAGATTGCAAAGAAGCGAGGAATCATTGTTGTCAGAGGCAGTCCAGTTAAAGGTTACGTTCCCTGTAGAGAAGGTTATGTTGTCAGAAGGCAGGTTCAGTGAAACAGAAGGAGGAGCAAGGTCCACAGTGAAATTCCTCATCACACCCTCCCCGAAATTAACAAAAGAGCCGTTGTCATAGCACGAAACATTCCACGTGTGAAGGCCTGCGCTCATGTTGCCAACAGTAAAATTGTTCTGGCCCCTAACTATAGAAGCAGAGGGCTTTGACTGGTTAAGGGCACTGTCGATGTAAAGCGAGCAGTTAGTGAACCCGTCATTGTCAGAGGCCGAAAAGAAAAGCGTGACGTTATTAACCTGAAGCGAGCCCGAAGCAGGGCTGTCCAACGTGACTGAAGGGCTCTCGTTCACTGTAACATTTCGAGTCTCGCTGGAATTCGAATTAGGAACACTGTCCCAGCAGCTAACATTCCAGTAATGGATACCGTCGCTGAGATTCGAGACAACCCTTGTTGAAACCGAGCCGTTAGAAGCCGAGAAATTCGCCGCACGCAACGTACCGTTAACTGTCAGGTTACAAGCCATGGAAGAATTCATGTTATCGTAGGGAATAAACCTGAACGCAACGCTTGAATTATCAGTAATGTTGCCTGAAGAAGGGCTCGTGAGGTTTATTGTGGGCCTCACAGCATCCACAAAAAAAGACCTGTTCTGTGTTGAGTCCGGCTGCGAGCTCGAGTCATAGCAGTCCACGCTCCAATTGTAGAGGCCGTCAGGAAGGCCCGAGACAGTAAAATTGTTCGAGGCATTGTTTGCTATTGAAGCGTTAGTCTGGTTCAGAACCCCGCTTATGTAAAGAGAACAGTTATTGAAGCCAATATCATCAGCAGGAAGATATGAAAAATTAACCAGCCCATCACCATCCCAGTAAGACGCAGCAGGCGAAGACAACGAAACTACCGGAGGGGTGTCGTTAACTCTGAACTGCCACACCTTGCTTACATTAGTGTTTCCGGCGGCATCAGCACATGAAACATTCCAGTAATGAACACCCCCCGAGAAGTCAGTTACTGTAACGTTGACCGGGGACGAGTTCGAGGCATTAATATCAGAAGCGTTCACAAGGGAATCAATAATCAGGTCGCAAGAAGCGTTCGCAGTGTTGTCAAACACCGTAAAATTAAACCTTACCGAGAGAGCCGACTGGATAGTATTGTTAGCGGGCAGCGAAAGGTTCACAAAAGGCTTCGTGTTGTCAATAAGTACATTTCTCGCCGCAGACTGATTCATGTTGCCAGTGTCATCAGTGCAGTTCACGCTCCACGCATGCACGCCCTCAGACATGTTTGTGACAGTCGTGATATTATTCTGGGCACCATTCGAGATGGAGGAACTTGACTTGTTAAGCACCTCGTCTATTATCAGGTCACAGCCCGAGATTGATGAAAGGTCTGTAGGAGTGAAGAGGAAATCCACAGTGAAGTTGTCATAAGAATTGTTGGCAGGGCTGACAAGAGAGATAGTAGGCGGGTTTGTATCGGTAACTGTTATCTTGGACGTGTTTGAGCCGTTCGCAGACGAAAAGTCAGAAACCGCAATACACCTCACAAGATTAGGGGAGGGTGTATTGGCATAAAGGAAAAACGCAGACTCAGTATATGGCTGATAAGAGGAGATGTTCCCTATAAAGTGAGATGCGGTCTCAGAGCCGTTCAAAATAATATTGCCAGTGCTCCCCACATCAGACCAGCCGCCAGACACATTCCGCTGCACATAAACAGTAGTGTTCAGGCAATGGCCCATTGAACAGGAAACATTGCAGGTAACATTGAAAACCTGGCTGTTAATCACAGTGAGGTTATTGGGCGGGTAGCTGACATTCGCATCAACCGAGCCCAGGAAGTAGAAACCAGTAATGTTCACCAGGCTCCTGTTAAGGCCGTCCCAGTGATGCTCAAAAGTCAAAGCAGATGTGTGCTGATTAAAAACCGAAACGTCCAGCTTAAGCTTGTCAGTGCCTGAAAGCACCCAGCGCTGCCCAGTGGTGTTTGTCCCTGAAAGAACCCTGAGCGTGTTGGCAGAGTCCCCTGACTGGCCCAGCACGACCCCATCAGTGCCGTTGTTGCCATACTGCGTGAGCAAAAACTGGCCGGAGCTGTTCACCACATAAAGGAAGAACGAGGCAAAACTGAACCCATACGCATTAGCAGAAGTCGAAAGGAACACGCCACTCATGTTTATTACCGAATTGAGCGGAATAAGAACACTCCCACCCATGTAAGGCGATGCTGCGATTGACATCGTGCCTGAAGACTGGCTCGCAATCGACCTTGACACAAGGTTTCCAACCCCGTCCCTTGAATTCAAAAGGCTTATCGAGCATGGAGAGCCGCTGCACGAGGAAGACGAGCTTTCAAACCACGAGCCGTTCCAAGCAACAGACATAACAGAAACAGTCAGATTCCGCTTCAAGGACTGGTTCGCCAAGCCAACAAAATCCGTACAGTTAACGCTCCAATTATAGTTGCCGTTATCAAGGCCTGAGGACACCGAGACCTTCTGCGACTTAGCCACAGAACTTAATGTCTCAAGAACTACGTCATTGGCAATAAGAGAACAGTTGGAAACCGCTGAAAGGTCAGAAACATTGAACTCGAAGTCAACAACGCTCGAATTAGTCCAGAGCGTGTTGTTCGCAGGGCCGAAAAGAAAAACAAAAGGCGGTGCCGTGTCAACAAAAACAGTCCTGTTCGAATCATCAGTTATGTTTATATCAGAAGACGTACTGCAGATAACGTTCCATAGGAAAGAGCCGTCAGAGTCGAATGTGATGTTCAGAAAATTCGGGTTGCCATTGTCAATCAGCGTTGTGTTCGAGATATTGGCACGCCAGCTGCCTGTCTGGTTAGTGAAAACGCTGCAGTTCTTGAAGCCCAGAGTATCGGTAGGAGTGAAATTAAAGCTCACAGAGCGGCTGCTTGAATTAAAAAGATTAACAGGGGTGTTCAGCACAAGAGAAGTGCCTGCCTGAGTCAAATCAAACCTGTTGCTCGCGGCCCTGCTCAGGATTATGCCGTGCTTGGGCTTCATCTTGGCGTTAGTTGCAGAGACAAGCTGCACCTGGACAGAATACTTCCCGGGCTTCGTAATGTTGAGCTGGGACTCCCAATAACCGGTGCTTGAGTTGTATGCGGGCGTTGTGCCCTGATAAACAGTCCTCACGCCGTTGCTATCATAATCAGAAGCCTCAGAGGCATTAACCATCCACGTTGGAGAAGTCCCAAACGACGTTATCTTTGTAGAGTAATCAAGCTTGTATATGTCAAACTGCACAGTAACCTGCCTTCCAATAAAACCATAACTGAGATTCCTCACAACCAGCTTTGAAGGCTCATCAGCATTGTCAGAGCTCTGCGAGCCAGTAGCCTGCAAATCAATCGACTCAAGGAAGGTAACATACTGGTCAGGAGGCTCTGCCACAGAAGCGTTATGCGCAGTAACCCTCAGCATGAACAGCCTGTTGTTGCCGGGCGTGTAAGACCTCGTGTAGGTTCCAGAAGAAAACGCCCAATTGTTCCCAGTAGTGGGCGCATTCGGCCCCCAGACAGAAGTCGGAGAGGCCGGGTCAACCCTCTGGAAATGTATCTCAAGGCCCTGAGCCTGCGTAGTTGTAATGTTCCCATCATCCCTGCTCAAAAGGTAAAAAGCCTGGTCATAAGAAACGCCATTGGCCTGCTGGCCAGTCGAAGGGCTGTGCCTCGTAAGCGTCTTCCACTTGAAATACTGGGGGTTGCTAAGATAAAGCAAAGACCACGTTCCAAGCGAGTCTGTAAGCGAAAAAGTGATATTCGCGGTAGCATTTCCATCCGCAGAAGACCTCGTGAAGTTAGTCCTGTAAGCGTATGCAGTTGCAGACGGCTTCCAATACTCAACAGAGTAATTTGAAGAATTAGTGCCGTTTACCAGCCTGCTGAAAACAGTGCTCCCCCTCAGGAAGGAGCGGGTAATGAAAAGATAAGTCGAATCGTTATAAGTCTTGACTGTTGAGGCATCAACATGAACCTGCCGGGTCTCTGTCACCAAAGAGTTGCCCGCAGAATCATTCAGCGCCACTGAAAAATTGTAGTCCCCGTCATCAACCTCATCAAAGCTGACATTCGTAAAGGTTCCCGAGTAACTTCTCGAAAGAAGCTGGCCGCTCAAGTTAAAAACAATAGTTGCAGGGTTTGACTCAGTATGCGAAACATTAACGACAAAGCCTGAACCATTCACAAAGCCGTCATGCGTAGGGGTAGGGGTGACAAACGAAGCCACAGGAGACAAAGTATCAACCTTCAGCAGCCGAGTCTTGCTGCTGCCTGTGTCATTGAAGACAGTCGTGCAGTTAACGCTCCAGTTATAGAATCCATCCGCAAGGTCAAGGAACGAGAAATTAGTGGCAGCATCAAGGGAGACAGTTGTATTTGTCGTGTTGACAGTCCCATCAAGGACAAGCGAACAGTTAGATATGCTGGCAGCAGCAGACACATTGAACCTGAACGAAACAGATGAAGAAAGCTTCCACGAGTCATTAAGCGGCTCCATAAGGCTCACAATAGGCGGGGCATCTATCGTAATCGTGTAGTTAGTGCTGTTGAAAGCAGCATTACCATAAGAGTCAATGCACTGCACATTCCACACAAAACGGCCATTTGAGCCAAACACCCGCGTAATTATGTTAGGAGAGCTGTTAACTATGGCAGAAGAATTCGAAGCAACCCTCGCGAAAGAGCCTGTTTCATTAGTCCAAAGCGAGCAGTTATCCATGTTGCCGTTGTCAGACGGCGTGTAATTGAAGTCAACCGTGTTGTCAGAGCTCAGGTTACCGTCAGCCGGCCTGTTAAGAACAACAACCGGAGAAACCACATCCTTGAAAACACCCCACCTCAAGGCCTTAGAACTGCAATTACTCCTGACATCGCAAACAATAAGGAAAGCAGTCTCATTCACAGGGTCTGAAAGAGAAAGAGTCTTGCTGCAGTTAAGACCAGAACCAAGATTCCAGCCAGTAATGCAATGAGTGGTGCCGTTACACGTGAGGTTACTGTAGACAGTGCTGTTCCTGCAGACCAAAAGCCTGTGCCTGTCAACATCATCAAGGTCAGTGAAGTTCGCATAAAAAGTCACGTTCTGGTTAATCTGCTTCGGATCTGTATCGGGGCTATCTGTCGAGACATTCGTGACATTAACAGGAAGATTGGACTTGTAAAGAACCATGCGGCCATGAACAAAGTCAGCACCAGCAGGAATACGGGCATTCGAAGCATCCCTCAGCCTCGGCTCAAAATAATACCAGTTACCATCAGTAAGCGCAGGCATGCTGAAATTAAGCCGGTAAGGGTCCACGGTGCTGCTATAAGACTCTGGTTCAGGACTGCCACCAACAGCACCACGATGAAAGTTAATTAGCGTGGGGTCGGAATTGCCAGAATCAGCTCCGGCAGCGCTGCCAGTGCTGAACTCAACGTAAACCATCTCCGAGCTGTTAAAAACATCACCCTCAACCGTGTATGCATTATCCCTGAAAAACCTCAACGAGTAGCCCGAGACAGGCTCAGAGCCAACAGTGATGGGCGTCTTGAAGTTATGCCTCGTGTTTCCACCCCCTCCCCTTGTCCTTGAATCAATGTAATACCACCCTGACCAGCCAACCTGGACAGTAAAATTAGAGTAACACATCCCGAAATCAGGGTTTGCTCCTCCGGTAGAATTCGTGCAGTTCCATGCAGTTGCTGCAACAGAAGTCGTGCTGGAACCAGGATAAACAGCTATGCTGTTCTCAGAATCAAGGCCGACATCCTCAGGGCTGGTGTTGACCTGCAAATACACAACATCCCCGACCTGAAAATTAGAGGAAAGGTTATTGCAGAGGAAATCCCTGCAAATCATGACCTTAATCTGCTCACCACTCAACGACTCATTATACCAGCGCAAAGGAATAGGGATGCTTTCACCAAAACCAGGATCAGTTGAATTAATGGTAAAGCTATACTGCTGGCCCGGAACAATATCCATAAGCTTCACCCAAGAGCCCATGCAAGCAGCAGACGAAAAATTCCAGTCCCTGCACTTGAACAGCTCAGTCCCCTGAGCAACAGCAGTAACCGTGGCAACCGAAAAATCAAGAAGGGAAGGGTCAACGGCATAGACCTTCTTCCACAAAAGGCTGTTTTGGGGCGCATCCCTCCTAGAAGAAACCTCAACCTCATCTATGCCGAGACCCATACCCTGGCCAAGGCTGATGTTGCTGAACCTGACTGACTCAACAGGCGAATTAACCAGGCTCATATCAACATCATACCTGCCCTCCTCAATGAACGAAGGAGCATCAGACCTCACAACCTTCAAGCGCTCACCAAGATCAGTGCTGAACACCTTCACCTGAGCAGCAGCCTCCACGCCCTCCCTGTCACGAATATCAAACCTGAAAGCAGTCATGTTCCTCGCAGAAGACCTCAAAGAGTTAATTCTCTCAACAACCTCCGAAACATCTGACAATCCCCAATTGAACAACGCATCCCTCCTAACAGTCTCATCACCCACCCTGCCAACAACAACCACACTGTAAATCCCGGGCTGAACAGCACCCCTCCGGGATATAGAAACAGAGAAGTTGTCAAGCCCCAGATGCCTGACAGAGGCAGACACATTATCCCTAGAAGGGCCCTCAACAGAAACAGAAACCCTGTCCATCACAGAAAGCCCAAAAACCCAATCCATAACGGTCCTGCCACCAAGCTCTGAAAAATCAAAACTGAAAACCGCGTCGCTCCCAAGCTCAAACGAATGATTCACATAGGGAGGCGCTGTAACAGGAAACCCAGTAACCAGTGCAGGCGTGAAGACCCACGAGAAGAATGCAGAGCTGCTAAAAACCTCAGGGCCGGAAAAAGCCTCCACAACAAGCTCATAATCACCCGGGGGAATATCCTCATTAGAAGCCACCCTGACAACAAAAACATCCCCACCCTTATAAGAAGGAAAAACCCTGAAAGAGCCGTCATCCTCATGCCCCCGCACATAAGCCACCACCCTATCGATAGGGGTAAGGCCAAAAATCCTGTGCAACACAGTCCTCCTGCCATCAACAAGGCCAGAAAAATCAGCCTCAAACACCGCATCAGCAGACTTATCAAAAACAGAAAAGCCCTGAGCAAGCACACCTGATGCTCCTGATACACGAGCAACAACAAACCCTTTCCTCGCAACAACAGAGCCCCCTGACTCAACAACAACACTGTAATTGCCTGCCTCAACAGGCTTAAACACCAAATCGCCCTGAGCAGCACCCATGAAGCTGTAAACACTTCTGCCAGACTCAATCCTGACCGAATAGTTGCTGCCACCCACTATCCTAAGCCTCACCTGCTCGCCAAAACTGTAAAACTCCTTATCCATGTAAAGCACATCACCAGAAAGCACGCTAACAGAAGCGCCAGCCACAGCATTCCCGCCCAAATCCAGCAGCTCAAGCTCATAAAAACCCTCATAAGAAGGCCGGAACACAAAACTGCTGCCAGAAAGGCCCACATACCTTGAGGACTCATTCCCATGCCTCACAACAAGAACCAGCCCCTCAGCATCCCTCAGCCCCACTACAACAGGCACACCGATGACAGATTCGCTAGGCACGCTGATACCTGGAGAGAGAGGCAAAACAGGGCCCTGGCCCTCAAAGGCCAAAACCAGAACTGCAGAGGACAGGGCTGCAAGTACCAAAGAGAATACAAAAAAGCCTCTGCAAAAGCCAGCCCTCTTTTCCATTACCCCTTCCTTAAAGGCATAACGTGATAAACCAAACCTTAGGTAAAAACCAAACCTAAAGTAAATGCGCCCAGGCCAGCCCGAAAGCCAGCCAACCCCAAAACATCACACTAACCCACATCTTAGATATTTAAAGATGATGATTTTCTGATTTTTAGGCTGATTTTCAACCCCAACTGAACCCCAAAAAGTTTATATAGCCCTGCCAGGGATAAAAGCCACGGTGGGTTTTATGAAAAGGGGTTACAGACTACTTGCCTTCTCAATAATTGCCGCAGTAACCCTCACCGCAGCACAGGCAGCAGAACCAGGCCAGATAATAGCCAACTCGCAGGACTGGAGAGACGTATACTCAGTAATGCTCTACGGCTCCATCGAAAAGAAATCCGCAGGCTTCCTCGTGAGCGAAAGGCACAGCATCCTCTTCCTGAACGGAGTGGCAAAGGGAAACCACATACTGGTATTCAGCTCACAGAAAAACCCCTATGTAAAAGGATACAAGGAGCTCATAGAGGGAAGAGGCTACACAGCAGAGGAATACGAATACAGCAACATAAACCTTGAACTCGCAAACCTGTCACGAGCAGACAGCTTCATAATAACCGACGACGCGTACGGATACAACGCGATATCAGTAGCGCCATACGCAGCGGCAACAAGAACATTCGTGCTCTTCGCAAAAAAGGAAAACATCCGGGAAGTGACAGACTTCCTTCAGAAGAAAGCTCCAAAGAAACTCATACTATACGGCCACGTTGACAAGGAAGTCCTGAACGCGCTCAAGCCATACTCCCCCGAAACAATAAACAGGGACGGCGACAGGTTCGCCAACAACGTCGAGATAATAAAGAAATACCAGAAAGAAAAAGGCTCAAGCCAAGCAATCTTCACTAACGGGGAATTCATAGAAAAAGAGATAATGAGCGGGGAATCCCCTGTCATATTCATAGGAAAAAACAACGTCCCTGACATAACCTCCGAATACATAAAGGAAAGCGGGATAAAGATAGGCGTCCTCATAGGAAACGACCTGGTCGGAACAGCAACAACGCTAAGAAGAGGCCTCGGGATAAGCGTATTCGTCAAGTTCGCCCAAAGCGCAAGGTCACCGGGAAGCATGATATCACAGGTAGAAGGGCTGGACTTCTTCTACCTGCCCACATACAGCCTCGACCTAAGCATACAATCAATAAAATACAACTCAGCCACAAACCAGCTTGAAGTAACCATACGGAACAACGTTCAGCAGGCAACATACTTCAAGGGAACATACACAGCAACAGCCCAAGGAACAACCCAGACAGTCGGAGACATAGAGCCCGTATTCATAGAAGGAACAACCACCAAGACAGTAGTATACAGCGTAGGACCATACACGACAGACGAGATAAGCGCAAGGATATACGTCATATACGGCGAATCAAAAAACGCCCTGGAAAAAACAATAGACACAACGTTCTGCCCAACCTGCGACAAGGCAATACAGACAGTAAGCGTAATTGACGAATGCACAGTAACAATAGATGAAGTCGCATACAGCACATTCAAGAACGCATTCCTTGTAACACTCACCAACCCCTCAGAAGTGGACTGCTACACAGACGTGGAGCTGAAGGAAGTCCTCGTATCAGGCGAAAAAAAGGACTTCGCACCCTCAAAGATAGCAAGGCTCAACCCACAGGAAACAAAAAGAATAAGCATAGCAGCAGAGCTTGACGAGCTCGACCTTGAAGACAACGAAATCGTCAAGGCAAGGGCATACTTCGGGCAAAGGGAAGGCGCGCTCATAAAATACATTGACGGCGAGTTCGAGCTCAAGGCAAGCTCAATAGCAGACGCATTCGCAAACAACCTGTCATACGCGCTAATGGCAATAATCGCGCTCCTGACAGCAGGCATAACCTGGACAATAATCAGAAAGAGGCAGCAACGCTAAACGAGGGATATAATGGCCACAGACCAGGCAGCCCAGAACCCCGCATTTCTCATCGAAGCAGCAAGCCTGCTTGCCGCGGCAGCCTGCTCAGCATACGCCTACTTCAAACTCAGCAAACAACAAAACAGGACAGTCTCTGCATTTATAGGGGTAAACGCGGCATTCCTCGCCATACAAGCAGTGCTAAGCCTGATGTGGGGAACAGGACAGATACCGCTGCAGCAAAACGACTTCCTCCTGACAAGGGCAATCTTCAGCGCTATCCAAGCAATAACAATCCTGCTCATAGTCCACAGCATGACAGGAAAAAAAACCATACTGTTCATGCTCCTCCTGTTCGTAATAGGCAGCCTGCCTATAAGGCCAAACATGACATACTTCTTCGCAAGCATCACGCTGACATCATACATGCTCATCACCCTAATACTGGGATACCTTATCATGAGCGGAAAGGAAAACAACAGCCTAAGAAAAGCCGCAATAACAGGCACTGCATATGCAGCCATCTCAGCAGCAACCTTCATCGCATACTTCATTGCAAAGATAAATGCAACAGCATACCTCTTCCCAGCCCAGAACATACTGCTCGCGGCCACAATATACCTCCTTGGAAAAGGACACGCCACACCGAAGCCAGCACAGGAACAAGGCAAAAAACACCTGATGATACCAGTCCTGTTCGCAAAATATGCCGTGTTTGTCACAAGCGTCTGCATGTTCGTGTTCTTCAGCACAGTATCCATACACGAACTTGGCCACACAATAGCTGCAAGGATGTACGGATGCGACGTGAAAACAGTCATATACGGAGGCCAAGAAAACCCCCACACAGAGTTCTTCTGCAGCGGAAGATACAGCGATGAGATAGTAACACTCGCGGGAATCGCCATGCCAATAGCAGTGGCAGCAGCATTCATGTTCACACAGGAAACCCTCATAATAAAGATAGCCTACCTGATGATGGGCTTCAACCTGTTCATATCATTCAGGGACCTAAAGGAGCTATACGTATCAGACAGCGCAATACTCATAATAATAGCGCTATCCGTAATCACAGTCCTCTTCTCAATAGTAAGGCTCTCAATCTACTACCTTTACCAGCAGGCATCAGCCTACTTCCTTCCCGAACCAAGGCAAACAAAGCAGAAGGAGGCAAAGCAGGGATGAAAATAGGCCCCACAGGAACAACCATCGCAATAATAGTGGCAGCAGTGCTCACAGCCATTGCCGCAACAGCAGCATACAAATACTGGACAGGCAGCAACCAAAGGGAAACAATCCTCGAAGACAACTGCGGCGCAGCAATGGGAAAGATAATGCACACCATAGAGGACAACGAAACCTGCGCGGGAAGATGCAAGGCACAATGCGTATCATCTGACACAGAGTACAAAAGACACCTCTTTGAGCCGGGAAAAAACGGGCAGGGCTGCAACACCTGCAGGTGCTTCTGCTCGTGACACAAAAAAAGTTTGCAGACGAAGCAGAACTGGACGCATGGTACGAAGAGCAGAAAAGACTACTCCTTGAAAAACTTGAGAGCACGAAAGGAGCCAAGGACGCAGAAGCCAGCTACAAAGCACAGCTAACCACACTCATGCAGGGCTACACAGAAATGAAAACAAGCATGATAGACGAGCAGCTGCAGACATACAAAAAAAGCCTTGCGAGCAAGACACGTAACAAGAAAAAAAAATAAGCTAAACACATTTGAAAATGAAACAAACCCTCGCCATACTGCTCATCGCAATAACAGCCCTGTCCCTAGCAGGCTGCATGACCAGCCAGCAGGAAGCAGAGCAGGCAGCAAAAGACTTTGTTGAAAAACGCGCAGTATTCTTCACAAAGAGCGAAGGGAACGCAACAGTAGTAAAAAACTTCAGCCTCCATGAAATCCGCTCATGGAAAGACGGAAGCGACTGGGCAGTTGAGATACGAATCGAGTCTCCAAGCCCTGAAAAGGCAAAGACAGCAGACATCAAGGTAAAAGTGGACAAGAACGGAAAAGTAACCGAACTCAACGGAATGCCAGTAACAGAGTAGCCAGACAAGCACACTCAAGACAGATTCTTCCTAACTATAGTAACGGGCATTAATTTTCGGAATTATAGTAGCCCGTTACTAATATCAAAGGAAACTATTTTATTCCGAATATTAGTTTCCTTTGATATAACCTGCCAAGCCGGCTCCTAAGGTTCTTGAGCTTACCTGCCCTTTCTGTTAAGCCCTCAAGAAACCTACAAGGAAACCACAGGAAAATTACATATACAACCAACCCGCCGCACAGGTATAACTTTTTGTATATTAATGTGGGAAAGCATAAAGTTTAAATACAGAGGGCCTAAAAACAGCATTCTTATACAACTCAACAATTACAGGGGACATATAGGGCAAATACGTTGAACATCAAGGTAACCGCGATAAACGTGAGGCTGCCAGCAGAACTCGTGAGCTGGCTTGACACACTTGTAGAGAAAGGGCTCTACAAAAGCAGGTCAGAAGCAATAAGGGAACAGGTAAGAAGCTACGTCCATGAAAAAACAAGGTCAAAGACAGGTAAGTGAGGCAAATGAAAGACATACTGGTCACCATAAAGATACCGGAAAGCCTGCTTGAAGAGCTAAGGAAAACCGCAGAAACAGACCACTACATGGACCTAAGCGAAGCAATAAGGAGCATAGTAAGGAGGAACTGGGCAATAAGCTCAGAGCCCTACCTCCACGAGGTAAGAAAGCTCCGCGAAGACATAACCGCAAGCGTACAGGAAAAAAGCAGAAAGATAGCCGAACAGATGCTCATAGAGGAACTCAAAAAGATAAGGAAGGAGCTCAAATGACTGATGCAGAAAAAGCCAAAAAAGCCATGCTGCCAGCAGCGCTGATTATCCTGCTTGCCGCAGCAATTATGCTAACTGACACACAGGCAGCCGGAAGCAGGCTGCAAACCATAGCGTCATACAACACCCAGAGCCCATTTGACCAGAACGACGACGGAACAGAAAGGATAACCGGAGCCATAGACTTCACTGTAAAGGACACTGTGACAACAGGGCTTGACAAGCCAAAGCTGTGCACATGGTGGAGCGTATACAGCAAGGACAAAAACACCCAGAGCTCAAGCTGCACAGGCCCAAATGAATGCTGCAAGCTCCTCGGAATGGAAAGCAGCTCCCCGGAATGGAACGACACCTTCTACCTCTACTACGGAAAAAGCAACGCAGGCCTCAAAAATACTGTATCAACCAACGTCGCATACATGGACTACAGCCTGAGCGACACCCCTGCCTATACTGCATACGGAGGATGGCAGACACTACAGGCAAACTTCGTGCAGGCAACAATAACCCTCAACACAACAAACATCACAATAGAAAGCCCTGACAACACAACCCCCCTCACCACAGGGCAATCGGTACACCTCAACTTCACAGCATCAACAAGCATTGCGAACACAATAAACTACACATTCCTCGGAAAAAGCTTCAGCGCCCAGCCAAAACAAGCCCAGCAAGGCACAATCTTCAGCGAAACACTCCAAGGAAGCCTTCCAAACAGCATCATACCAAACGGAAGGCACAACATAACAATAAACATCACAGCAAACGGCACCACAGAGACAACAACCCACACATTCGAAGTAAACGACACAAGCCCGCCACAGACAACCACCACAATACAGCAGGAATACACCCAGGAACAGGGAGAGATAAACCTCACCGTAACAAGCGCCGAATACGCAAACATAACCTACAAGACAAACAGCAACCAGCCAAAAACAGCCACAGCAAACGACACAGCAACAATCACGATACAGCCAGTAAACGGCACAAACACCCTTGAAATAAACGCAACAGACATGCAGGGAAACAGCAACACAACGCTCCACAGGCTCAACTTCAGCCAGAACATGAGCAAACACTTCACCGCGGCAACAGACAAGCAGGCATACAACACAAGCGAGCAGATACTCATACTAATAACCGCACCCCTCAACAGCACATACAGCATAACCATAACAGGCCCAGGCTACAGCCAGGCAACCGCATTCAGCAGCATAGGGCCAGTAACATACTTCTTCCAACTCCAAGAGCCTGGGAACTACACCATAAACGCAAGCTTCGAAAACAAGGCCACAAACACCCAAAAAACAATCACCCTGCCAATACAGGTAACAAGAAACACAAAAACAAGCATAATCCCGAACGCATGGGCAAACACCACAGTAACAGACGAAGGCATGCCCATCCTTTTCAACGCGACAGCAACAGGAAACACCAGCGCGCTCACATACAAATGGGACCTTGACGCAGACGGAACAACAGACTCCACAAGCCAAGCAGCCACATACACATACAGCAGAAACGGAACCTACAACGCAGCCCTGAACATAAGCGACGGCACGTCAAACGCAACAGCAACAATAACAATAACAGTCAGGAGACTAAACAACATAACAATAACGGCGACAGACAACCAGACAGGAACACCAATAGAAAACGCAACAATAACAATAGACGGAAAGCAATACAACACAAGCAGCACAGGAACAACCACAGCAAAGAAACACGCCGGAACATACGACATAGAAACAGCCGCAGAAGGCTACTACACAAGGCTCTCACAGGTAAGCGCAGACCAAAACACCACCCTCACGATAAGCCTCCAGAGAATACCCAGTAAAACACTCAACATAACCATAACCTCACTAACCACCAACAGAAGCGCAATGGAACTAAGATACACTCCCTACGGAGAGGACATGCAGTGCACAGCACACCTAAACACAACCGGAACATGGCAGGAACTAAAGAAAGAGCAGGCAAGAAACGGAACAGAGCTAACTGCGACTGCACAAAACCTCAGCGAAGGCACCCACTACACCAGAATAACATGCACTGACCAGCAAGGCACACAAAACAGCACAACAAAGGACTTCACAATAAACCTCACCCAGTCCATACTCCCAAAAACAGAAGAGATAACAGCACTCATAAACGAAATAGAACGCATCAAAACAGAACAGGACGACGAAACAAGGGACTCATTCCAGCTCCTCAACCTCAACAAGGAAGTAGACAATGCAAAAACCAACCTCGAAAGATACAGGAGAGACCTCTACGACCTGCCATGGAGGAGACTGCCAAAGGAAGAAGAGGAGAACACAACCCAAAGAATAATGAGCGCCGTTAACTCAGTAAAGAACGCCACGCCAATATCCGCAAAAACAAAGGACGAAAAGGAATACGTAACGTATCCAAAACGCTCAACAGTTGACGAGGCAGTTGCAAAGCTGCTCCAGAGAACAAGGAAGAGAATCAGCGAAGACGAAAGGAAAAGCTTTGTCCAGAAAAACCTTGACCTCCAGTCACGGCTCACCACAACAACAAAAGCCAAGCACATAGAAGTCCTCTACATGACAGGCGAACGCAGCATATACACATACGTCGAGAAAGAACTCAGCCTCAACGACAACAGCACAGAAACAATCCTCCTCGAAAGCATACCAAAAGACATCGCGGAAGACATAAACCAGATAGAATTCATAACAGAGCAGGAAACATTCGAGCCAGACCCCATAGCCCAGATAGACAAGACAGAAAAAGCCATATCCTACTACATAAAGAAAAACATACCCCTCGAAAAAACAAAGGAAACCACAACACTCCTCCTATACAGCGAATACACACCTCCAAAAACAAACGCGATAACCGGACTCCTCGTCAAGGCAGGGCTCGAAGACCTCGCAAAGACAGCCAAGAAAAGACTAATAGCAGAGATAATAGTCATAATGCTGCTGGCAACAGTATACCTCGCATACAGCAGAAAGACAAACACCAACCCAAAGGTAAAGCAGCTCATAAAAGAAGCCGAGGAAGCACTGCAGAAAAACGACTATGACGCAGCAAAAAAAGCATACACAGAAATCAGGAGCCTATACCCGGGACTGCCGGAAAAAACAAGGCAAAGCCTCAGGGAGCAGACGACCATCCTGTGCAGCAGCATAAACGCATGCTACGCCAAAAACAGAGCAGAAGCAGCAAAAAAACTCGTCGCAGAAGGAAGCATAAGCGAAGCCAAGGACGCATACAAGGCAATATCGGCCATATACAGCACAATAACCGGCCAGAAAAAACAGGAGGTATACCTGCAATGCCAGGAACTCCACAAACTGCTAACAGCCGCGCAAGGAATGAAAAAGACATGAAAAAGACATGAAAAAAACAAAACCAACAGCAACAACCACTCTAATCACAATAGCAATACTGGCAACAATCATACTGCCGGCAACCGCACTGCAAGCAACAGCGCAGCCAATAGAAACAGACAGCTACCGAATATCAGAAAAAACCATACTGCACAGGACAAAAATAGGCGAATTCAAGGAATTCCCACTGATAATAAGCAACCACAAGCAGGGCAAGACATACGTCACCATAAGCGTAGAGGGAAACATAAGCAACCTCACAACATACGACAAAGCCAGCCTCGCCCTCGACCCCTCTGCAATAGGAAACTTCACAATAACGCTCTATGCAGACAGCATAGGCATGTACAACGGCACCATAAACATTGAAGGCGACATAAACGAACGGATACCAATCACGCTCATAGTGGCAGACACCACAATACTGCCTGTAAATGCCCTCAGCCTCACAGCAGACGTGCTAACAGAAAAGGTTGACACAGGAAACAAGCTGAAATTCAAGGTAGACCTCCAGAACTTCCTTGGCGAAAAAGGATACGAAGTAACGCTGCGCTACAGCATAGACAAACCCGGAGACAAAAACACATACCTCCAGAACAAGTCATTCTTCGAAGAGACAGAAACCATAGAGCTCCAGAACTCAATATCCCTCTTCAAGGAACTCACAATACCGGAATTCGTCAAGACAGGAGAATACCTGATAAACGTAAAGGCAGAATACCTTGGACTCGCGGTATACACAAACGCAAGGTTCAGGGTAACAGAATCAGCCCTAGACTACCAGGTATTCGGCGTAATACCCCTCAGATACCTGATACTGGGAATTTCGCTCACCGCAGCAGGAGCCGGAGGGTTCATACTCTACAAAAGAAGGATGGAGAAGAAAAAGAGATACAAAAGCAACCTCAACACCTCACTGCTCCCAAAGGCATCAGCGAGAAGCGGCCTGATAGGAAAACTCGCGGAAAAAAACACCAAGGCATACTTCGACCTTGACCAGCTCCAGACACACACAATAGTCGCGGGCTCAACAGGCGGAGGAAAAACAGTCTCGGTCAAGGTCCTCATAGAAGAAGCACTCCTGAAAGGCATAGCAGTCATAGTGTTCGACCCAACAGCCCAGTGGACAGGCATGCTCAGAAGAAACCAGGACAAAAAAATGCTCGCGATGTACGAAAGCTTCGGGCTAAAGAAAAACGACGCAAGGGCATTCAACGGAAACATCAGGAGGATAAACGACGCAAAGGAGATAGTCGACATAAAAAAATTCATGAAGCCCGGAGAGATAACAGTATTCACCATACACAGGCTTGACCCGCAGGCAATAGACATAATCGTGGCAAACACCATAAGGCAGGTATTCAAATCCAACTTCCCCGAAAGCAAGGAACTCAAACTCATAATAGTATTCGATGAGATACACAGGCTCCTGCCAAAATTCGGAGGAACAGGCCAGGGATTCATACAGGTAGAAAGAGGAGCAAGGGAGTTCAGGAAATGGGGAGTCGGCCTGATGCTGATAAGCCAGGTCCTCACAGACTTCATAGGCGAGATAAAGGCAAACATAAACACCGAGATACAGATGAGGACAAGAGACCAAGGAGACCTTGACAGAATCAAGAACAAGTACGGAAGCTACATGCTCCAGTCCCTCCTCAAAGCCTCAACAGGAACAGGCATGATACAGAACTCCGCATACAACAACGGCGACCCCTACTTCGTCTCATTCAGGCCCCTCCTCCACGAGCACGCAAGGCTGAGCGACGAGGAACTTGACAGCTACGACAAATACAACAACATACTTGACGACATAGAATACCAGATAGAGCAGCTTGATGGATTCAAAGTCGACGTGTTCGACATGAAGCTGGAGCTAAAGATGGCAACGGACAAGGTAAAGGCAGGAAGCTTCAACATGGTCGAGATATACCTCGAAAGCCTACAGCCAAGGCTCAAGAACGAATGGACCAGGCTCGGAAAGACGCCAAAGAAGAAGACAGTCGAACTCATAGAAGAGGAAGAGCTCAAAAAGGAATACGAGCAGGCACAGGCAGCAAAGAAAAAAATGGAGGAAGAAGCCCAGAAAAAAGGGGAACAGGCACAGCAGAAATAACACCGCATAGAAACTCCAGAGACGCCTAAAAAAGAGCAGCATGAACCTAAACACAGCCCTGAAGGACAAAAAAAGGGCGGCAACAGCGGCAGCCCTCACAATAACAGCACTAATACTCATCTATGCCGCAGCAAACACATACAATAAAGGCATAACCGGCAGCGCAGTAACACAGACAAAGGCAGGCACAATATCCATAGTGGAAGTAGTCCAGGAATTCAGGTCACAGAACTGGCAGGGATACTACGGGCTGCAGCTAATGCTCCCAGGATACACAGAGCAGCAGACAGACGATGCAGTGCCCGGAGAAGTAAGGGAAAAGCACTTCGTCTTCAACTGCCTCCAGCCAGGAAAAACCCACGAGCTCTACGCAACCCCCACAGACCCAACCCTGCTTGACTGGAGCACAGCAAGAGCAGGAACAACAACCATGGTAGACAGCTACATGAACGTGAGCGCAAACAGCAGCGAATCAGCAACAGCAACGTTCACAGACAACTACACATTCGAGATAGGCAGCACAAACATAACCATGCCCGCAACATTCACCAAGCAATACAACAACGCTTCAAGCAGGATATTCCCCCTCGGAATACTCAACGTCTCAGGCAGCGTCGTAATGGTAACAAAGAAAAACAGCATAACCGTGAAAAGCTACAAGAACTCAACAGTAAACTACCAGATAATGGCGCCCCTGCCGAACATAACAACAACATACTACTTCCTCTCAGACCCCTACGACACGTGCCCAGCAGGCCTCGGAATAGGCACAACAGGAGACGGAACCGTAGCGGGAAGGGCATTTGACCAGGACACAGGACTCCCAATAGACAACGCCACAATAACAGTAGGCGGCTCAACAAACTACACAAACGCAACAGGCCACTACAACTTCACCACAGCAATAGGAACATACAGCCTCGTGGCATCAAAACAGAACTACTTCACATACTTCACACAAGTCAACATAAGCCTCGCGGAAACAACGCTGCTCGACTTCAACATGAGCAAGCTGAACCCCACAATACCAGCAAATGGGACAATAAGCGGATACGCAACAGACAACACAACAGGACAACCAATAAGCACAGCATCAATAAGCATAGCAGGAACAATAGCACAAACAAACAACACAGGATACTACACAATCAACACCACACCAGGAACACACAACATAGTAGCAACAAAAACAGACTACGAGAACTTCATAGGAAACGCAACCATAACACCAAACGCGATAACAAGCCTCAACATAACGCTCACAAGGATACACGGCACCATAAGCGGATACGTGACAGACGCAGACTACGGAATCTACATAAACAACGCAACCATATTCATAGGGGGAAAGACAGCACAGACAAACAATTCAGGATACTACACAGTAAACGCCACAGGCGGACAGCATACACTCCTGGCGAACAGGACAGGATACGAGGCATACATAACAATAGCAACAGTAACAAGGGGAAACACCACAACACACAACATAAGCCTCAAGCTCCTCACAGGATACGTAGCTGGGTATGTCCAAGACAGCAGCACAGGACAACTCCTCGCGAATGCAACAGTAAGCATAGCCGGAAACGCCTACACAACAGACACCACAGGAGCATACAACCTAAGCGCGCCAAAAGGAGAGCACAACATAATGGCAGTAAAGAGCAGCTACATGCCACACGCAGCCAACATAACCATATCCTCAGGCCTCACAACCCAGCACAACATAAGCATGGACAGGTTCTCAGGAGAAGCACAAAACGGAACAATAACCGGGCAGGTGTTTGAAAACGTCACAAACACCACAATAAGCGGCGCAACCATAAGCGTCAACGGAGCAAACACCACATCAAACGGAAACGGAACCTACACGATAAATGCAACAGCAGGAACCCATAATATAATAGCCGTAAAGGACGGATACGAGCCAACAACCCTAACCGCCCATGTAACCGATGGCCAGACAACATACAAGAACATAAGCCTCAACAGGATTACACTGAAAAGAGGCCCTGGAAACATAACCATAATATCCAACATAACAGCAGGCACAAACATAACAGAAATGAGCGTAACACAGCTCAACTTCAGCAACGCATCAATAAACTTCACGGCAACGCTCACATTCATAACAAACGTCAACATAACAGACGCAAAGGTAACCGCACTCGTAATGACATCAATAGACGCAAACACGCCAGACATACCAATAATAACCAAGTATTATGACTTCCAGAGCAGCACCATCAACAACACAAACATAATGAACCTGAGCTACAACATAACATACGCACAGAAAGACCTCCCCAACTTCTTCAACAAGTCATACCTGTCCGCCTACCACTACAACACAACAACCACAAACTGGGAAAAACTCAACACAACCGCGAACCCCAACAACAACTCAGTCCACTTCACACCAAACCACATGTCACTCTACGTAATAGGGCTCAGCACAGGAACAGCCACCGGAAACATCAGCGACATACAAACAGGGAAAAGAATACAAGACGTGCTTGTAAGCTCAGGAGGAATCACAAACCTCACAGACTCAGCCGGAACATACATACTCAACAAGGTATCAGCAGGAAGCAACACAATAGCAGCCATAAAATCAGGCTACACAGCATACCTCAGCACAGTCAACATACAGCCAGACCAGACAACACCACACAACCTATCAATCGCAGTGCCCGCACCAGCACTTGAAAACGGAACAATAAACGGCTACATAAAGGACAACTCAGGCGTAGCAGTCCAGGGAGCAACAGTAAGCGTGGCCGGGCGAATGATGACAACAGACACAAAAGGATACTACACAGAAAACATATCCCAAGGCACACACGTAATAGTCGCGACAAAAACAGGATACGAAAACTTCATAGGAAACGTGACAATAAACGCAAGCAACACAACACAGAAAAACATAACCCTCAACCCATTCATCCCAAGCACAGTAGTCCAGATAATAACAGGCGGAGGACAAGGCGAAAGCACAGGCGTAGGAAAAAAAGCCGTAACCCTGCCCACAAACATAAGAATACCGCCGAAAATAGTCGACTACGAATTCTCACTCGAAAAGATAACAGCCAAGCTGAAGAAAGGCACATACACAACAATCCCTATGAACCTAAAGAACTACAAGCAGACAAAGATAGAGACAAGCTTCAAGACAGAAGGAAAAGCAGAACCGCTCGTAAAGCTAAGCAGCGACAAGCTCACAATAAGCCCCAGCTCAGAAGGAAAAATAGACATAACCATACTGGCAAACACAGACCCCGGAGTCTACACAGGAAAACTCACAATAACAGGCGACATAAAAAAAGAGATACCAATCGAGATACTCGTCTACAGCGAAGACAAGCTCCCTGTCGAATCACTCAAGGTAAAGATAAACCTGCCGGACAGCAACATACGCATAGGAAGCAAGCTCCACTACCGGGTTGAGCTGCAAAACCAGCTCCAGGAAGAAGGCTTCAGCGTAAAGCTAACATACACAGCAACCAACAAGAAAAACTACACGCAGGAACTCGGAACAGACGAAATAGAAATCAGGACAGCAATGATACTCGTAAAGGCAACAGAGCTGCCAAAAGACATACAGCCAGGAGACTACGCGCTCATCGTCAAGGCAGAATACCTCGGCACAACATCAACACACACAGCATACTTCAAGATGAGCCAGCCAATATACAAATACAGCATACTCGGAGTCCCCCTCTGGATAGTCCTAATCACAACAGGACTACTCGCAACAGGAACATTCACAACCCTCGTATACAAGAAACGAAAAGCTGAAAAAAAGAGATACAAAGCATCAGTAAACCCAAAAAACCTGCCGAAAGAAGGCCCAAGAGGCATGCATGCCGGAATCATAGTAGACACAAGCCTCAAAGCCATAATGGACATGGACCAGCTGCCACTCCACACACTCATCTCAGGCGCATCAGGAAGCGGAAAAACAATAACAGCACAAGTCATGGCAGAAGAAGCCCTCATGAAGGGAGTATCCATAGTAGTAATAGACCCCACAGCACAATGGACAGGCTTCCTCAGGCCATGCACAGACAAGAAGATGCTGGCCAACTACAAGAAATTCTCAATGAAGCCAAGCTCAGCAAGGCCATTCAACGGAAACATAAAGGCAATCAGCGACGAAACAGAGGAAATAGAATACAAGAAACTTATGAAGCCAGAGGAAATAAACATCTTCGTCACCAAGGGACTCGAAACAAAACAGCTCGAAACACTCATAGCCAGCATGATAGACAGGATATTCTCCGAAAACTTCCCTGAAGCAAGAGAAATAAAATACCTCATAATAATAGACGGCATACACAACCTGCTGCCAAAATTCGGAGGAACAGGAAATGTATTCGTAAAAATCGAGCGCGCAGTAAGGGAATTCAGGAAATGGGGAATAGGGCTCGTAATAATAAGCCAGACAATGAACGACTTCAGCGACGAAATAAAGGCAAACATAAACACCCAGATAATGCACAGGGTAAGAGACGAAAAAGACATGGCAGTAATAAAAGAGGAATACGGAGAGGAAATACTCCAGTCAATGATAAAGGCAGACATGTCAGTCGCGATGTACGAAAACGCAGCATACAACCAGGGAAAACCATACTTCATACAGCTCAGGCCAGTAATGCACGACCAGAACAGGATAACCGACACAGAACTCATAAACTACACCAAATACAACGAAATAATCGAAGACATGGAAACCCAGGTCAGCCAGCTCGAAGCACTCAACATAGACGTGTTCGACATGAAACTCGGCATAAAGATGATAACAGACAAGATAAAGACAGGAAACTTCAGCATGGCAGACATATACCTTGAAGACCTAAGGAACAGCACAGCCAACCAGTTCAAGAAGCTCGGAAAGACACCAGAAAAAAAGGCAAAGCGCAAAAAACAGGCACAAGAAGAACAAAACAGCAGCGAAGCACAGCTCCAAACCCTCATAGCACAGACAAACACGCTACTGCAGGAACTCAAAACAAAAGAGGCAGAGGCAAAATACACAGAGATACAGAAACAATACAGCAGCCTAAGCCCGGAAGACAAGAAGAAAGCAACACCGCAATGCATAGAGCTAAGAAACAGGATAATACAGGCAAAGAATGGAACAAGATGAGATAGAAGCAATAAAGCGCAGAGCAAAGGAACTCCGCGATAAAATAAGCAGCGCAAGAAAAAAAGGAACAGACACAAGAATCATAGACATAAAAATGCTCGGAATAGCCCCAAAGATACAGCTCGCAGACGCAACCAAGCAGAAAAAAGACATCGACAAGGCAAACCAAGCCATGGATGCCATAGAGAAAGAGGTAAACGAGCTAAAAACCCAAAACTAGTTCCGGTAACTCCTTATCTGTTCTATAACCAACCGCAACATCCCGGAAACATACTCCTTATAATCGCCTTTATCAGCCAATTCCAGAGACTTATAATACTCCTCCCTCTTCTCAAACGGTATAAAAAACATGGGAAACCCCCTCCTCATCAGAATAAAGTTCATAACTGCCCTGGCTGTCCTGCCATTCCCATCCTCAAAAGGATGTATCCATGTCAATTTTGCATGAACTAAAGATGCCAATTCAAAGGGATGCAGCTTATTCCTATTTGTGCCATACCATTTAAACAGGTTAAGCATATGCTTCTTAACCTCAACATGAGACGGAGGAACATGGGCTGAGCCCTGTATCCGGACATCAAAGAACCTGATTCTTCCTCCATATGTTACAGAAGTATTCTTGGTAAGAATCCCGTTTATCCTTACAACCAACCCTGTATTCAATTCGCCCTTATAAGACTTAATGTAATCCAGGCATTCCTTACCATTAATTGCCTCATTGTAGTCCTCAGCCCGCACACCAGAAGGGATTACCTTATCCTTCAGTATCAGAGCAGTCTGCCTCAATGTCAGCCTGTTGCCCTCAATTGCATTCGAATGATAGGTAAACCTAATCACAAAATCCTCATTCAGCTTTTCCTTCACACTTCCCGGGGCCTGCACAAGCCAAGCCCTATAACTCTCCTTTAAATCCTGCAAGGTTTCTGCATCCTGCCCTGAAAGATAAGCATAATTTGACGCTTTTAAGAATGGTTTTGACTTATCCTCAATCTCCTGAGCACGCTTTTTCAATTCATCCTGTGAGGGCCTCTGGCCTCCCAAGAAAACCCTGACCTTTTTCCACTTGTTCAAGCCAAGCCTTACGTTCTTGGTAAGGTAGTAATATTCCCTGTTATTCCGCCTTATGGTTTCCAGATACGCCACAACCAATTGTAAGGGCACAAACTATATAAAACTTTCGGCTCTTTGTGCACATACAAAAAGGATGCAAAGCAAGATTTATAAATGAAAATGCGGCTAAAAAGAAGATGCGTGTTTTAGATAACCTAAAAGGAGCGATTGGAAACGTTGTTAGCACAACTTGGGAAAAGCAAGATATAAAG
>JACQST010000047.1 GCA_016211185.1 Candidatus Woesearchaeota archaeon
CTGCTGTATTGTGAATCCTCTGAATTCACGCCAGACCATCTTGGAAAGGTTTGCTTTGCCGTAATTGGTTTTCTGCACGTTAATAAATTCCAGAATCTGCATTCCTGTCTTATTTGTGAATGTGCTCATTTCAGAGAATCCTCAATAATCTTGAGTTTTTTAAGTCTTTTAAGGGGCAATCAGTCAGGCCGGCTTTTTAAAGCTTCTTGAAGCGGTGAAAAATTTTATAAACCCTGTTTAGGGGCTTGTTGCGGGTTGTTCATGTCTTGGCTTAGGAACCTTTTCATAAACCTGCTTCTTGCAGGCGTGGTTTTTCTCGTTATGTTTTTGGCGCTTGAGGTTTATTTCAGGGTTTTTGATTACCAGCCTGTTGAGGAGACTGTTCTGGATGCCCGTCTTTTGTGGAGGCACACTCCGGGCTACAGCGGCAGGTTTAGTTCGATAATCCCTTCTGAGTACAACACCAAGTATGAAATTAACTCCAAGTGGCTTAGGGATTACGAGTACAATTATTCCCGCAATGAGAAGCTGAGGATTATGGTTTTGGGCGATTCATTCACCGAAGGCATAGGGGTTGAGATGCCCGAGACTTATCCGAAGCTCCTTGAGGACATGTTCGGGAGGGGAAAGGTCGAGATTATTAACGGTGGCATAAAGGGTTACGGCCCTATGGAGGAGATTGTTTTTTACAGGGATGAGCTGTCAAGATACGACCCGGACATAGTTATAATGTCATTTTTCCCTGGTAACGATGTAGTGGATATGGGCAGGCCAAGGATTCTGAATGTGACTGGTGGCGACAGGCCTGTTCTTGTGGAGACTGGCGAGCGCCACTCGACTGACTTGGGTTTTATAATGAATCTTAGGCGTTTTGTGGGCATGCACAGCCATGTTTACATGTACACGATTCAGGCTTTGTTCAGGAATCAGGCTGTCAGGTCAAGATTCATAGAGTGGGGTCTTTTTGTGCCTGCGCCGCGGCCTTTCTTCACTTATCCTTTTGAGCCGTATGAGTTGAGTGCTGTTGAGGCTACAAGGTACATGGAGGCGTTTGCGGACGAGCTTTCAGCGTCTAACAAGACTTTCATTGTTGTGGCTATTCCGGACATGGACCAGGTTTATCCTGGCAAATTCGAGGCAAAGCTTGCCTATTACAACGTTACTCAGTATTTTGACATTTTTGTTGCCAACAGGGAGATTGCAGAGCTTTGCAGGAGGAAAGGCTTGACCTGTATTGACATGACTGAGAGCTTTATTGCTGCTAATTCAACGATTTTTTACCATAATTATGATGGGCATTTCAACAGGGCGGGTCAGGAGTTCGCCGCAAAGTTAATATATGACCGGCTTGCAGCATACATAAATCAGAGGATTGCGGAGCGTGAGATGCTGCATGGGTAACAGTTCGTTCCTTGGCGAGGTTTTTTCTTTCCTTATGAAGAGGAAGGCTTGGTGGCTTGCTCCCATAGTGATAGTTCTTTTGCTTGTTGGCGTGCTCGTTGTGGTGGGGCAGAGCAGCAGCGTTTCGCCGTTCATATATGCGCTTTTCTGAGCGTAAATGTTTATAAATTAGCCTGGATTTCTGTCTTCATGTCGAAGGGGCGCAAGCGGTTTTCTTTTAGCACTGAGGACAGGGCAGTAATTGACCGAATTAGTGAAGACATGCGAAACGCAGATGTTTATGAGCGCGCAGTTATAGGTGCTATTGCAGGAATTGTTCAGAGGAAAAGGGTTGAAGTTGAGCGCTTTACCGTGCTTTATAGTGACTTGGAGAGTTTGGAAGGAGCTGTCCGTTCTGCGTTTTCGGAGATGTTTCGTGCACAGGGAAGAAACTATGGTTCCCTTGTGCCGAGGATGCGGTCTGGGATGGAGCGCTACAGTCGTACTCTGGACTTTCTTGCGCTTGACCCTGTTTTCAGGGAGATTCTTCCCAGGGATTTTACGGTTGTCGGTCTGAGGGATGTGCTTATCGCAGTGGGCCTGCGGGTTCCAGAGGTAGCGACTGAGTACGATCATCACGCTGTTTATTTGTTGTTTCAGAGGGTGGTGGGGCTCCCGAATAAGTTCGAGGCTCTGGAAACAAGACCCTACCAGTATCTCTCTGCGTTTCTGGATGCGCTGGGCGAAATTGTTAAGAATTGCCCTGTCGCTGTGCCAAGGTTTCTACGGGACACTGAGCTGAGGTATGTCGAAGAGTCTCGGGAGGCAGTTAAGTTAAAGAGCCTGACTGCGGGTTCGATAAACCCTCGTCTTATGGCCAACCCCGTGCATGGCGATGCCAGGGATGTCCTTCGGGCCATGGCGTTGCTTTGCCCTGGCTATCAGGAGGCCAGTGCCTCGGGCTTGCTGAGGTTTGCGCGGCCTGATGGCTATCAGGCAGTAATCCGCATGTCTGAGGTGGTAAGGGCGCTGAGGTCAGCAGGTAGCGACCCGAGGCAGGCAGGGGAGCTTGCTTCTGCAGCAAATGACAGCTCGAGGGAGGAGTTGCTGTGGTTGCTATCTGAACGTCCTGAGTATTTGGTGCTTTGGCAGAGGTTAAGAAAGGCCCGAGTGCAGCCAGCTAAATACATTGATTTTATCCTTAACTATGCCCATTTGAGCCGTGATGCTGGCTCTGAGAGGGGCTACGAGACCATAGGCCGTATGCTCGACAAAGGAATGTCAGGCTCAGCAAGGCTTCTTGTTGAGTCTGGTTACGCATGGCCTGTGGACACGGAGTTTCCTGCTTTTTTGGAGTGTGCTTCAGGGACAGAAAGTCCGGAGGCGTTCATAGGGGGCTACTTGAGGTATGCCCGGGAGGGTGCAGAAGGTAAGGCGCGGGTGATGCGTTCCCTTGCACGGCAGCAGGTTTCAGCAATCAGGCTCAAGGAAACAAGGCAAAAGATGAGCTATGCAAGTGACGATGAATTGGCAGCGCTTCCGGAGCCAGTTACATTGAGGGATATCGACCGTGTGCTTTTGCGGCCAAGGCAGGAGGAAAGGCATCCAAAAATAATGACTGACACGCTTGAGCTCCTGTGCGCGCGGCAATCAGGCGAAGACTCTGCTTGGGTAAGGTCTGCATACTTGGCTCTTCAGTCAAGGCATCTTGAATCAGTCATCAGGAACATATGGCGGACTCAGCCTGGCCAGATTGCCGCATTTGCCCGTGAAGTTGTGTCGTATTCAGGGGATGAGCAGCTTTATGCAGCCCTTTCAAATGCCTCGCTTTTCCACGCGGTTAGAGGCGCGTTGGCTGGTGGGCGCCCTTTTGGAAGCATTCTTGCAGGTTTAAGTCTGGAAAGCGGTAACTTTTACAGGGACGCGCTTGATGCGCTGACAAGTAAAAAAGGAATCGGACATGCTACTGTTCAGGGCTCCCTTTTGAAAGGTCCTGATGAGTGCAGGCCGTGTGGAAAAATAATTATTTTTTGCGAGAGCTACAGCGCTGAGGCTGAGGCAAGGATAAGGAATGAATTAAGTCCTGCTGAGGTTTTGGTTTACGGAATGAGTGGAAGGGTGAGGCTGCCTTCGAGTGTTGATGCTGTTTTCTGGGTGACTCCGCGGTCTCCCCACAGCGCATATTATGCTGCCAAGTCAGCCTGCAAAAACGCAGAAATCCCGTTTTACCACATCAACTTCCTTAGCAGGGAAGCAGTCATAAGCGAGGCCCGCAGGCATTTTAGGGTGAATGGGGTATAAAAAACATATTATTAATTCAGCGAAAAAGCCTCTGCTGGGATTTGCACCCAGGACCTCGGCCTTACCAAGGCCGCGCAATAGCTGGCTATGCTACAGAGGCAGTGTTCTGGAA
>JACQST010000046.1 GCA_016211185.1 Candidatus Woesearchaeota archaeon
TAGCAGGCGTGTTTTTCTGAATTTAGCATGTTTTCCGGGCATTCGATATCTTTGCCGCAGAAACTGC
This sequence comes from Candidatus Woesearchaeota archaeon, assembly GCA_016211185.1. Taxonomy (GTDB): domain Archaea; phylum Nanobdellota; class Nanobdellia; order Woesearchaeales; family UBA10216; genus JACQST01. The sequence continues at coordinate 68 of JACQST010000046.1, forward strand.
AGTTAACTTTTACTGATCCTTTATCCATAGTACTCACTTTTTCTCGATAATTTTAATCCCGCTCATGTACGGTTGCAGCGGCTTCGGTATCGCTATAGTCCCGTCTTCCTGCTGATGATTCTCCAAGATAGCAACGAGTGTCCTGCTCATAGCCAAGGCAGTGTTGTTCAGCGTGTGAACGAAGCCTTTGGGAGGGGCGCCTTCCTTATCCCGGAATTTTATGTTCAGCCGCCGCGCCTGGTAGTCCGTGAAGTTGCTGTTCGAGCCGATTTCACGATAATTGCCGTCAGCCATCAGGAATTCCGTATCGTATTTCTTGGCCGCCATTATCCCTATGTCGCCTGTGCACACGTTTACTACGCGGTAAGGTATTCCCAACTGTTGGTACAGCTCTTCGCTGTATTTCTGAAGCTGCTCATGGATGCCCCAGCTTTCATCCGGATGACAGAATATAAACTGCTCGACTTTGTTGAAATGATGAGTCCGGAAAAGTCCCTTTGTGTACTTTCCGTGCGCGCCGACCTCTTTGCGGAAGCATGCCGATACGCCAGCGAGCTTTATCGGCAGCTCGTCTGCGGGCAACGTTTCGTCCATGTACATCGCAGCCATCGGGTGCTCGCTTGTTGCAATGAGATGCAAATCCTCGCCTTCTATCTTGTAGAGAACGTCTTCGAAATCCGCCAGGCTTGTGACGCCCTCGTACGCAGCCCTGCTCATCATGTACGGCGGCCTTACTGGGATGAAGCCTTTTCCGGCAAGGAAGTCTAAGGCAAACCGCTGAAGAGCTAGGTCAAGCAGCGCCAAGTCACCCTTGAGGTAATAGAACCCATGGCCGGCAATTTTTGCAGCTCGTCCTATGTCGATTAATCCAAGGCCCTCCGCCAGCTCGAGATGATTCTTCGGCGCGAAAGAAAAGCTTTGCTTACCCCACCTGCGTATCTCCACGTTTTCGGTGTCGTCTTTTCCTATTGGCACGCTTTCGTGGAGCATGTTAGGTATCCTGAGAAGCAGGTTCCTGCACATAGCATCCAGCTCTGCCAGCCTCTCTTCCAGCTTCTTGATTTGCTTTGGAAGCTGCTCGGCTTCTTTCATGGAAGCGTCTGCCTGCTTCCCGGCTGCCTTGAGTTCCATTATTGTTTTTGTGATTGTGTTCCTTTTCTGCCGCAGCTTCTCAGCGTCCTTTAGTATGTCTCTGCGTTCCCTGTCCGCTTCCACGAGCTCATGGAGCATGTGTATCTTGTCGGGCTCGTTCCTCTTTGCTAGGTTGTCCAGCACTAGCTCCGGCTGTTCGCGTATGAGTTTTATGTCCAGCATAATTATCACTTCATGTCCTTCAGTTTCCATTCTTTATGGAATTCTTTTAGATAGTCTTCAACGAATTTGTGCCTCTTCTTTGCTATTCTTTTCGCGGTTTTTGTGTTCATTCTGTCTTTTAGGAGCAGGATTTTTTGAGAGAAATGTTCAACAGAAGTCCCTTCACCGGACGCAGATTTCATGTAGTCTTCCTTGTTAAGATTTTTTCTAATTTTCCTTGTCGGGTCATGCATCGTCATGCCCTTGGTCCCGCCGTATTCGAAGACCCGCGCAATGCCCATGGCGCCCAGCCCGTCCAGTCTGTCAGAATCCTGGACAACCTTTCCCTCTATAGTTTTAATTTTATTTTTAGCTTTGCCACCTTTGAAAGACACGTTCGCAATTATGTCCAGAACGCGGTTGCGTGTTTTGTCATCAATGTCAAATTTTTTGAGAACCAGCCCAGCTTCCTTAACCTGTTCCTGCTCGCCGTGGAATTTCCAGTCGGCCAAGTCGTGCAGCAAAGCGGCCAGCTGGACTACAATAATGTCTGCCTTTTCTTTTCTCGCCAGGATTTTGGCTGTCTGCCACACGCGGTATATATGCCACCAGTCGTGCCCTCCTGCTTTTTGCTGGTGCTCCTTCACGTAATCGGCTATTTTATCGACGGTGTCTTGGTCGTCCATATTCAACAATTGGTTTGAGGTTTTTTAAACCCTATCCATCAATTATTGATATGCATCCTGCACTGACTCTGCTGGCAAAAATTCCGAAAGGGAAAGTCACCACGTATGGCGAGCTTGCCCGCATTACAAGAAGCAGCCCGCGTGCTATAGGTCAGGTCATGCGTCGCAACCCGTATCCGGAAATCTATTCTTGTTACAAAGTAATCTCAAGCAGCGGAAAAATTCATGGCTATGACGGTTGCCTCAAGGGGAGCAAGGTCGGCAAGAAAATCGGGCTGCTGAAGAAGGACGGGATTGAAATCAAAAACAGCCGCATCGATTTGGCACGCTATTTGCACAAATTCAAATGACATCGAACGGCAGTTCCAGCAGCTTCTTATTTTCCCTGAACCGCGGCTTGTCCAGCCTTATTTGTCCTATTTCGCCAGTAGTTTTGCAGTGCTCCTTGTTGCAGCAGTTTATGTTCCAGTCCGGTATGTTGCAGATTCTTAATTGAGTTATGTGAGAAGGCAGAGGGAATAAGTCATAGATTATATTTCCAAATTTCTCATCAGCCCCCTTTCTTTCCATTTCAATTATTTCAACAGGCGTATCTTCTTTTATTTTATTGTTTGCAAGCGTTTCGATTTCATTCATTTCGGCGTCAGTTGGTTTCCTGTCGAACTGCACCGTCAAGCGGCCGTGGTTTCCTTCTACAAAAACTCCCGCTGTCCATTCAGCTCCCAAAGTTTTTTGGACAGCTCCTTTGAGGACGTGCAGGGCAGTGTGCGTCCTATTCACCGAGTCACTTCCTGCTCCCTGACAAAATCGTAAAGCTCCTTCGCTTTCCCATGCTCAAAGTGCTTCCTTATAGGATTTATCATTTTGTCCAGATGCTCTGCGACTGCATTCTTCAAGTCTGCCGGATGCAGCTCGCCCTTCTCAAACGACTGCTCCAAGAGTTTGTATGACTTAAACGTCATGTCGCCGCCAAATTTCTTCGGCCGCTCCACTTTCATCTTGTCAAATTTCCTGAAAATCAAATGCTTCGAGTATTCAAGTATAGGGTTGTTCTCTACCTGCTTGGCCGGGCAGAAAGCGTTTGAAATCTTTCCCTTTATTTCTTCTGCGCTGTCGTGGACAAAAATAGCGGTGGCTGGTCTGCTTTTTGACATCTTGCTGCTGATTTCTGTGTCCATTTTCTTGTTTTCCTCGAAACCTTCTAGCTGTTTGACACCCTCCAATCCCATAAGCATGTGATGGCTCACAACCACGGGAGACCACCAACCAAGCTTCGGTCCCACTTCCCTCGCAAGCATATTGGCGCGTCGCTGGTCCAGGCCGAGCTGGCATATGTCAGCCTCCAATTCGAATATGTCCGCAGTCTGCATCATTGGGTAGAAATACTGCGCTACCTCTTTCAGCTCGCCCTCTTTTCTTCCCATTATCGTTAGCGCCCGCGTGGCGCGCTGGACAGTTGTATGCTTTGCAATAAGAATGACCTTTTTCCAATACTCGGCGCGTGCAGCGATGTCAGAAGCCCATACGTACTCCACGCCGCTTACGCCGGCAGCCTTCCAGA
>JACQST010000051.1 GCA_016211185.1 Candidatus Woesearchaeota archaeon
GTTGATATGCACCGGTTAAAGCAAGACTTTTTATTATGAACTCCTTAAACACTTTTCTGGTCTTGGACATATGTGAAAAACTCTGACCAGTCAATGCAGGAACAACTCCTGCATTGATTTTTCTAAACACTTTCAAGTGAAGAATCAGCCAATCGGAGATACTGACATTACCGAAAGTTTTATAAAGGATTATTGGCGTGGTTGTTGGGTGGTGGTCTGATTGGGTTTTTTGAAGTTTCTAAGTAAAAGCCCGGAAAAGAAGGTGGATAATAATACTGTTGAGCCTGATGAGTTTGAGCTTCCTCCGCCTCCCCAGATTGGTGGTGTTGGCTCTGAGCTTCCTACGTTTACAGGGCCGAGCATTGAGGCTTCAATTCCTCCGCTTGAGCCTATTGATGTTTCTTCGATTAAGTTCAGAAAGCCGCTTGTGGATGACTCTGTGTATGCTGCTCCGTATGCTCCGCAGCAGAGCCCTCCTGTTTTGGCGTCTCCTCAACCTGAGAAGGTTGAGATGGATGTGAAGCCTGATTTCAGCTTTGACTTTTTCAAGCCGCAGGAGCACAAGCTTCCTGAAGATGCCATATCGCAACTGCAGCCTATGGAGGCTGTTCCTGAGAAGCTGCTTCCTTCTCCAGGGCCGGATTACAGGACTGTTTACATCAGCGCCCCGCAGTACAGGCAGATTGTTGAGGATATTGATGAAGTTCTTGCTAACAGGCTTTCTGATTCAGGCTCTGCCAAGCTCAAGGAGTCAAGTGACGCTGCTTATGAGAAGTGGAGTGACTGCCTTGAGGAGATGCAGCGAAGGCTGATGTTTATCGATAAAACCCTTTTTGAGGTGTGAAAATGAACACTGCTTTTTTTGTCAAGATAGACAAGTACAGGAACATGAGGAACGCTCTGAAGCTTGTCAGGAACAGGCTTAAGGAGGCAAAGGATGTTATGAAGCGCTTGAATGAGCTTCGGGCTCAGGAGGATGAGGAGCTTCATTCATGGCAGGAGGAGTTCTCAAAGATAGAGAGCAAGATATCCTATATTGAGGAGTCTTCATACAAGCAGGTTGATAACTGATGAAGTCAGATGTTTTTTATGTTGGCATAGATGAGCCTTCTCAGTTAAGGAGGAGTGTGCTCGAGGCTTCCAAGGACCTTATCCGGTTTATGCAGAGGTATGAGCGGCTTAAGGCTGTGAGGTCTGAGAAGTATGCGCAGACGGCGAGGCTCAGGGCGCTGTATCACGAGGTTATTGGACTTATCTCTGATTTGAAGGCTGATTTGCCGAGGGTTGATGTGAAGAGCCTTCCAAGATATGAGGATGAGCCGAAAAAGAAGGCTCAGCAGCCTGAGCAGGTGGAGAAGAAGGTTGTGAAGCGCATGAGTGGTGTTGAGAGGCTTGAGGCTGAGCTTGGGCAGATTGAGGAGAAGCTGAGGACTCTTGGCTGAACACTCATTGGAGAAGAGGTGTTTTTTCGTGATGGGACGGGTTCCTTTGCCGAGGACTTTTATGCTTGCGAGCATGTTCGGCTTTCTTGTTGTTACTGTTTATGCTGCTTCTGGCAGGATGGATTTGAGCTGGGGCATTGCAGCTGATTTTGTGTTTGTTTCTATGTTCATCGCGTCTGTGCTGTCTATTACGCCGCCTTGGATAGGGAGCAGGGAAGTCCCTCCCATTGCAAAGGAGCTGGAGTCTGTTAAGAGGGCTGCTCGCGGGCCATGGAAATCCTTTGGGAAAGGCAGGCGCAGGGCAAAGCAGGGCTGATTGGCAAACATTATTAATCAGTCCTCCTTCTCAGCTTTTTATGAGGTCTGCTTGTTTGCTTTTTGCCGCTCTGCTGCTTTTGGCGCAGCCTTCATTTGCCGAATACAGTGAAGGCCATATAAAGCTTCTTGCTGTCGCGGATAGGGAGGACAGGTATGAAGGGCTTACCGCTGACCTTTTCCTGCAGGTGCGGCCTGGTCAGGGGAAGGTCTTCATAGAGTCTTTTCCTCTTACAAAGCTCGATACGCAGATTTCGACAAGGTTTGCTAAGGAAATAGCCTGCAATGAGTTGGCTCTTGACTGCGGGAATTACGATTATTTCTATACCATAAGGGCTGATACTGCTTTGGTCGGCGGCCCGAGTGCGGGAGCTGCTGCTGCTGTTCTTACTGCTGCTGTGCTTGTGGGCCTGGATATTGATGGCGGGGTAGCGATTACAGGGACTATAAACTCAGGGGGATTGATAGGGCCTGTTGGCGGCCTTAAGGAGAAGATTCAGGCTGCGAAGGGCCAGAACATTAGGAAGGTTCTTATTCCTGAAGAGACCCGTTTCTACAGGGCGCCTAACAGCTCTGATGACGCCATTGACTTGTTTGAGTTTGGGAAAAAGATAGGTGTTGAGGTTGTTGAGGTTTCTGACTTGAAGGATGCTTTGTTCGAGTTCACAGGGCACAGGTTTGAGCGCTTTTCAGAGAACATAAGCATAGACCCTGTTTATGCAGGGACCATGCGGAGCCTTGCAGAGTCGCTTTGCAACGAGAGCCTTTCATTCGGGGCTGCTACTGGCTGGAACTTATCCTCGGTTGAGGATGCCTTCAGTTCTGCAAGGAATTTAAGTGAGAAGGGCGCGGTGTCCATGTCAAGGGGCGAGTTTTACTCTGCGGCAAGTTTTTGTTTCGGCGCTAACGTGAGGTATGAGTTTGTCAGGCTTAAGCTGATGAATCTTTCGGCTGAGGAAATCAGGGCTTCTGCTTCGGGTGTTTTTGATGACGTTCGTGCTTTCCAGAGTAAGCTGCCAAAAAGGGAAACTGTCACAGATGTGCAGGGCTATGCCACTGTAAGGGAGCGCCTTCTTGATGCTGTTGACAACGCAAACCTCTCAATCAGGCACGCTTCTGAGGCCAGGGTTGATGAGGCCTTGTTTGCTCTGGCTTATGCACGGGAGAGGCTTTCGAGCGCTGAGGCGTGGTCGAGGTTTCTGGGTACAGGGGGAAGGAAGGTTTTGCTTGATTCGTCTCTTCTTGAGGCTTCCTGCAACAGCAAGATTGCAGAGGCTGAGGAACGTTATCAATATGCGGGGCTGTTCCTTAAGGCAGGTCTTTCAGGTATCAGGAAGGATATAGACCGGGCGTATGATGACCTCCAGTCAGGGGATTTCGAGCTTTGCCTTGCCAAGGCCTCAAAGGCAAAGGCTGATGCTGATTTCCTTTTGAGCCTTCTCAGCGTTGAGGAGTCTGGCCTGAGGAAGCTTGCAGAGAGGAAGCTTAATACTTCGAGGCGGAGCATTGTGAGGAACTCAAAAGAGGGTGTTTTTCCTATTGTTGGGTATAGCTATTATGAGTATGCGAATTCCCTGAAGGAAACAGACCTTTATTCTGCCCTGGTTTATGCGGAGTATGCGCTTGAGCTGAGCAACATGGACATTTATTTCAGGAACGAAAGTTCGTTAAACTCCTTGCCCATGAAGTCAAAGGCTGATTATGAGAAATACGTCCTGTTTGTCGCGGGGCTCTTGATAGGCAGTGTTGTTGTGGCTGCTGTGTTGTTGCCCCGTGTGACTAAAAAGCCCAGGCTAGTGAAAAGGGCTGCGATAAGGGCAAGGTCTAGGCGTGCTTAATTGCTTAATCCTTGCAGAACAAGTTCTTCGTATATGGCCTTTCAGTATCTTAAACCCTGGGAAGGCTCCTTTCGGAGCCCTCCTGGGAAAAGAGGTGATCTTTACTGCGCAATAACATCGCAGTGTATAAACTTTAAAGTGATACTTATATTTAAATTTTTTGCTGGAGTGCTGCGTGGCAGCCTTTTCCCGGCTGTCAAAAGCATTATAAACCCTATCCGCGAAAGGCAAGCATGCCTTCGAGCAAGGGCTCGCTTAGGAGCCTTTTTTTAATGTCTCTGTGCATTGTCGTGCTGAGTGCTATAGCGTCAGTTGCCTTTTCTGAGCCGAAGCCTATTACAGTTGTGAGGAACATCGGGGTTGCGCTGGCTGTTTTCATCATTGTTTATTTCGTGTGGCTCGCATTCCATTCGAGATATGAGCGGTTTTTCAGGCATAGGCTTGGAAGATGAGATGGCTTGTTGTCTGTGCAGCTGTCACCGTGTTGCTTTTTGTAAGCATATACTTTTTTTATGCAGGGGGAGTAACCGGAATGCAGGTCTCTGCCTCGCCTCTTGTATACAGCGTGTTTTTCTGCTCTGAGCAGGACTGCGTCTCAGTGATTGAGGGCCTTATGAATTCAAGCAGCACGATTGATTGCGCGATGTATAATTTCAACAGCCGCCTTATTTCTGCCGCTGAGGGGAAGGTCGCGAGGTTCGTTAGCGACGACAACTACAAAGGTTCTTCAGGTATCCTTAGAAAGGATTCTGGGGGCAGGCTTATGCATAACAAGTTCTGTGTTTTCGATAACAGCACTGTTCTTACAGGCTCCTTTAACCCGAGCAGCAGCGCAAGGGACAGGAACAACATCATCATAGTAAGGTCTTCTGCGCTTGCAAGGAATTATGCTGCAGAGTTCGATGAGCTGTGGAGCGGTGTTTTCGGGGGAGGGAAAAAGACCTTGCGGCCTGTGGTCACGATGTCTGACGCTGTGGCTGGCTCTTATTTCTGCCCTGAGGATGGCTGCGCTTCAATTGTTGAGGCTGAAGTCGCGGCGTCAAAACGCTCGGTTTTGTTCATGGCCTACAGCTTTACCCATAAGGGGATTGCCAATTCGCTTGTCTTGGTAGGTGAGCAGGGAATAGACGTGAGGGGAGTTATTGACAGCAGTAGCGACAGGGAGGTTTATGATGTTCTGTCGGCACAGGCCATCGATGTCAGGCTAGACAAAAGCAAGGGGGTGATGCACCACAAGGTTTTCGTCATCGACAACGAGACAGTAATCACTGGTAGTTTCAATCCGACAAGGAGCGGTGACACGAGAAATGACGAGAACCTTCTTGTGATAAGGAACAGGGGAGTCGCCACAGAATACGTAAAGGAATTCGATAGGCTCTGGGAATGACATCCAGAGTTTCTGAAAACCATTATAAATGTAGGTGGAGAAACCCTGTCTATGGTCGAGCTTGTGATTGTGGGCTCTGTTGCCTTAGACACTGTTAGAACCCCTTTTGGAAGGGTTGAGTCTGCTTTGGGTGGGGCAGCCACTTATGCTGGTTTTGCTGCGTCTTTCTTCTCAAGTCCAGGGCTCGTGGCTGTTGTGGGAAGAGACTTCCCTGGCGAACACCTCACGCTTCTCAGGAAGCAGGGTATTGATGTTTCAGGTGTCAATGTTGAGGGCTCCACCTTCCGGTGGGAGGGGTTTTATGAGTATGACATGAATGAGGCCAAGACTGTCACGACAGAGCTAGGCTCGTTTGCAAGCTTTTCTCCAGTTATACCTGCTGATTACCGGAGGGCAAAGTATGTTTTCCTTGCCAACATTGACCCTGAGCTTCAGCTGAAGGTGTTTGGGCAGGTCGATGCGCCAAAGCTTGTTGCCATGGACACCATGAATTTCTGGATAAGGTCTAAGAGGGCAGCGCTGCTCGAAGTTATTGGAAAGGTTGATTTGCTGCTGCTTAATGATTCTGAGGCCAGGCAGCTCTTTGATACTCCCAGTCTCGTGAAGGCTGCAGGCTGCGCTTTGGCTCTGGGCCCTAAGCATGTTATAATAAAAAAGGGCGAGCATGGAGCGCTTATGTTCAGTGAGGGAAGCCATTTCAGCGCCCCGGGTTACCCTCTGGAGCTGATAAAGGACCCTACTGGCTGTGGTGACAGCTTTGCGGGTGCTTTGATGGGGTACATTGCAGAGACCGCTGACTGCAGCGAGCGCAACTTGAGGAAAGCAGTTGTTTATGGCAGTGTTGTAGCGAGCTTCAACGCAGAGGATTTCAGCCTCGAAAGGCTTAAGCGCCTGTCAAGGGAGGAAATCACGAAAAGATACAACGAGTTTTTGCAGATGAGGAGCTTCTGATGATAAGTAAAAGTGTTGTCATGGAACGCATTGGCTCGGCGCACATAAGTTCAGTTTTTCAGGAACATTACTTCTTTTTTCCTTTGCTCTGCATTCAGCGGTGTTTCGAGGCAAACGGGCTTGTCTGCTTTTTTGATTATTTTTTTAAAAAATTCGATGTCTGCATCAGACTCTAATATGGTGAGGTGGTGCTTATCTCCCCCATACAGAGGGCTGCCTGAAAGGTGAAAGTAGTCTGGATTGAGGCCTGCAAATTGGTTAACGTATTCTTTATAGTCTTTTCCCAGATGTGCTGCCGTACTAACTGCGTGTCCGAAGTCAAGGCAAAATTTGAATCCTTCATCCTTGAAAGCAGTTATCTCTTCAGGGCTATAGGCGACCCATGCCAGGTTGCCATCTAATGGCAAAAGGTTTTCTATGCAGATTCTATCGTCAAACATCTCGGTCAGAAAGCTTAATGATTTTTTCATAGGGTTTTTAATGTTAAGTTCGGGTGTATTGAAGCCTGCATGGACAACTATCCTGTCCGCCCTGAGTTCATCCGCAGCCCAGATTGCCTGCTTTATTATTGCCTTGTTGTGTTCCAGTTGTTTGGTGTTGGATGGGTTAAAGCCAAATGCGTCGTGCGCGCAGTGTATCCTGTACTTGAACTCGTGTTGACTGAACACGCCAAGCGGGTTTTGCGGCACAGGAAGAATCTCAACGAAGTCCGCGAAATCAAAGTCGGTCCTGTTGACAGTGTTATGGCTGTAGAATTTTATGCCTACTTCCATAATAGTGGATTTTCCTATCATTCGATAGGTAAAAATATCAAGTTACATTTAAAACTATCACTCTGCTGAGCTTATGAAAAACATTTTAAACCTGCCGTTAGCCCTCAGTTTTATGGACACAGGGAAGAGTTTCATTGTGAAGGATATCGGGCTTGCTGAGCAGGGCTTTCTTAATATAGAGTATGCGGAAAGGCAGATGGCTGCGCTAATGAGCATAAAGGCAAGGTTCTCAAAAGAAAAGCCTTTCAGGAGCCTGCGGATTGGGATGGCCTTGCACCCATCTAAGGAGACTGCTGTGCTTGTCCGCACTCTGGTAGCTGGCGGTGCTGAGGTTGCGCTGTGCGCCTGTAACCCGCTGAGCACTCAGGATGATGTTGTTGCTGCGCTGGCAAAGGAAGGTGTTTCTGTTTATGCTTAAATGGGCGAGTCAAGGGAGGATTATTACAGGTTACTCAGGAAGGTGATTGAGTTCAGACCGCAAATTACGATTGATGACGGCTGCGACTTGGTCAGCGAGATTCACAAGAGCCACCCGGAGCTTGTCAGCAGCATTATTGGGGGCTGTGAGGAAACAACAACGGGTGTGATAAGGCTCAGGGCAATGGAGAGGGATAACGCGCTCAGGTATCCTATTGTTGCCGTTAACGAGGCAAAGACCAAGCATCTCATGGACAACGTGAAGGGGACTGGGCAGTCAACCATTGATGGCATCTTGAGGGCTACTAACGTGTTGATTGCAGGAAAGAATTTTGTTGTTTGCGGCTACGGAGACTGCGGGAAGGGTGTTGCCGCAAGAGTCAAGGGAATGGACGCAAACGTTATAGTTACTGAGGTTGACCCGTTCAGGGCTTTGCAGGCAGCCATGGATGGGTTCAGGGTTTTGCCGATGGCTGAAGCAGCAAGAGTTGGCGACATATTTGTGACGGTTACTGGGAATAAGAATGTCATCAGGGTTGAGCACATGAGCTTAATGAAGGATGGCGCTATGCTGTGCAACTCCGGCCATTTTGATGCAGAGATAGACATGGCATCCCTTGGCAGGTATCCGAGCAGGAGGATAAGGCCTTTCGTGGATGAGTATGCCGTTGAGGGAAGGAGGCTTTATATTCTGGGTGAGGGGCGCCTCGTTAACTTGGTGGCTGCAGAGGGGCATCCTTCTGCTATCATGTCGATGTCTTTCTGCAACCAGGCTTTGGCGTGTGAATACCTTGTCATGAATAAAGGCCTTCTGAAGCCGGGTGTGCACGTGCTTCCCCACGATGTGGATAAGGATGTGGCTATGCTTCAGCTTGAGTCTATGGGCATCAGGATAGACAGGCTTACTGGTGAGCAGGAGAAATATCTTTCCTCTTGGGAAGAAGGGACTTGAAGGGGTTAGGCCAAAAATATTAAATACCTGTCTGCTTGCTTTTCTGAGTGAAGAGGTGCTTTTTTATGAGGATTAAGGCTCAGGCTGCTTTGGAGTTCCTTATGACTTATGGCTGGGCTATCCTTATTGTTCTTGGCGCTATCTCTGCCTTGGCTTATTTCGGCGTTCTGAATCCTGACAGGGTTCTTCCTGAGCAGTGCACTTTTCCTGCCGGGTTCACGTGCATCGACACAGCGGTCGTTGACTCCTCTAATAACCGTTTTGACTTCGCGATAAGGAACAACCAGGGCTTCAGGGTTAACATCACTGGCATTAATGATGACCCTGGTGCTGATGATGACTGTGTAGCGCCTGCGCTGCAGGGTTGCACAGGCCTTGGCTGTAGTCCCGCAGCAGTTCCTGACGGCATTGTTTTTGATAATGACCAGCAGGGTATTCTAAGGGTTACATGCACTGAGATTAATGAGGGGAGGTTCAAGGCTGATATTGTTTTGAGGTATTACAGCTTTGAGTCCGGGATAACGCATACTGTGACTGGCCAGGTCAGGGGCCAGGCCTCTTAGCTCAGGGAGCTGCTATATGCTCCCGGATAAATTTATATAGTGTCTTTCCGGATATTTGCTCATGAAGGCTCAGGTCAGCACCGAGTATATGATTGTCCTTGGCTTTGCGCTTCTCCTTACTATTCCTGGAATCATAATATTTTTTTCGCAGTCCGGTAGGAATGTGGAGCAAATCAATAGTCTTCAGGCAAAGCAGATTGCGTCAAGGATTGTTGACAATGCAGAGAAAGTCTATTATCTTGGAAAGCCCTCTTCAACTACTATAAAGGTTGTCATGCCGCGTGGAGTCGAATCTATTAGTGTGCTTAACAGGGCTGTTGTCATCAGGATAAGCGGTAGTGGCGGCAGCTCTGACATAGTTGAGGTCTCGTCTGTCAACTTGACCGGGGTATTGGCCGCGAGTGGTGGGGTGCGGCAGATTCGCATTGAGAGCATTGGTGATGCTGTGAACATCTCGTATTCAAGATGAGCAGGTCTCAGTTGTCTCTTGAGTTTGTTTATTCTATCGGGGTAGCTTTGGCTATAGCCATCATCATTGTTATTGCTACTGGAAGGCAGTTTGAGGATTTGAGGGCGCAGAAGGAGGTTTTTCTTTTGCGGGGGCTTGGGCAGGATGTCAGGAGGGAGCTTTTTATCGCGGCCGAGGCCCGTGATGGGTATTCAAGGAGCTTTGTGATGCCTCATAACCTGAGCGGGATTCAGTATTCTGTCCTTACTGCCAATGGCACTGTTGTTTTGTTGATGGGTGATTATGAGGAGGCTGTGAAGGTGCCTTCGGTTAATGGGGCTCTTGCTCTTGGCAATAACAGGCTCAGGAAAATCGGGGGGGTTGTCTATCTCAATTAGCCGTGGCCAGGCGTGGTTTGCTGATGTGATGCTTGCTACTATTATATTCGTCTCTGCCCTCATTGTTTACTTCAGGGTCAGCTCTAACATCTCGGATATTGACGAGAGGGCTCTTGGGGAGGTCTCTTCTGACTCGGCTGCCATTTCAGAGTCGCTTATGGGCATCGGGTATCCTTCTGGCTGGACTGCTGCGGATGTGCAGAAGGTTGGCTTTACTGATGGGGACTTTTTCCTTAACCAGACAAAGGTTAATGAGGCCGCGCTTGTCAACTATTCAAGCCTTAAGGCGATTCTTGGTGTGAGGAGCGATTTTTTTGTTTTCTTTGAGGACAGGGCAGGGAACGTGATTAATCTGGGTGTTTGCGGTGTGGGAAAGCTTGCAGTTTCAAACATCAGCCCTGAGCTCTGCAGCAATGTCTCTGTGTATGCAAGGAGGCTGGCTCGGACCGAGAGGCTTGTTTATTCGGGAGGCGTCGTGAAGATGGTTGTCTACGCCTGGAAGGCCTGAATATGGGAAGGGGTTATTATTTTAGCATGGATGCTTTTCTGGCAGCCAGCCTCATTCTGTTGGGGGTTTTCCTTATCTCTGTTCTTTACGTCAGGGACCAGGCTTTGCCTGACAACTATTTCGCCAAGGACACTTTAGGGATTCTTTCGCGGCTCAGGGTTGGTGAGGTGAACAACTCCTATGTTTCGGCGCTTGTGGCAAACGGCACCATTACTGACCTTAACGCTACGCTTCTTGAGCAGGTGGGTGCGTTTTGGGCTGAGAACCGCTCTTATTATGCCATGCTGCTGCTTCAGAACATGACAGGGGAGCTGATTCCCTTCGGCTATGGGTTCGCTGTTTATGCTGATGATGAGCTGATTTACGAGAACTCTGTTCCCCTTAACAGCGGCCTTACTGTGTCAAAGCTGATTGTGTCCGGGATCGCGAAGGACAAGCCTGTCAAGGGGTTCTCAGCGAGGGCTGTCTTGAGCAGCATACAGGCCAGGACTACTAACTCGTACAGCTACTTTGGCGGCTTTATCGGGGAAGGCAACATAACTCAGCTCCTTCTGCTTCCCAACAAGACCACGAGCATAAAGGAGGCTTATCTTGAGGTTGACGCGAGCGGTGATTTCTCGCTTTACATAAACTCTGCGTATTCCGGTAGCTATGCCAAGGGCAGCGCTGGCGGAGGCTTGCTGCTGGCAGATAAGTTTGTGATTGATACAGGTTATCTGAAGAATTTCGTGAACGGGACAAACCTGATTAGGATTGTGTTTAATTCCTCTGGCTTTATTTCAGGAGGTTTTCTTAGGGTGAGATACACAACAGGGCAGCTTAATGACAGCGACTTTGTGTATTTCCAAAGCCAGAGCATGGCAACGAGGAGGGAGTGGCTTCCTGGCGTTGAGGGCGTGATAAACATGTATTCCTCTTTTTACGTGCCTGGTAACGTGACTGGGATGAGCGCGAGGCTCCACTACAATTCCGACTTCTTTACTACCTTTACGCTAGGAAACATCACTGTTTATAGTGCGCAGGGCTCTGGGAATCAGGTGGCTGACCTTTCAGACACTGAACTATCTGCTATGCTGGATTACTCTTCGCTTGGGAGCAGGACAATCCCTCTGAGGGTTAGCTCAGGCAGCGGGAACCAGACCATTGTGGGGCAGGGCATTGGGGATGTTGTGCTTGTGAATGATGCTTCTGGCTCTATGGAGTGGTGCTCAGGAACAGTTTGCACGACAAGCCTTCTCGGCCCCAGAAGGTATTGCGGTACCAACGCTAATTACCGACCTGAGAACGGGACTTATTGCGACTGGATGACTGAGAACTACACTGTTGTCAACAACGGGCCTGTGTGCAGCGCCAGGTGGCATGCGCATTGCACTGCTAACGACTCCAGGAAGATCGACATTGCTCTTAACGCGAGCAGGGTTTTTGCCAGCACTGTGCTGTCAACAGTCGGCAATCAGCTTGGGCTTGTTGAGTACACGAACCCTTGGAATTCTGTAATACCTCAGGGTGGGGAATGGACTGACAGGTACGCGCCGTTTCCTGACAGCATTGTGGGGAGGCTTAACCTTACATCAAACTATTCTGCCGCAGACTCGCATCTGGCAAAGTATATGGATGCTTACTGGGGGACATGCATCTGCTGTGGTGTTGTTGATGCAGTGGACATGCTCTCTAAGCTGAGCAACTCGAGCAGGAAGAGGAGCATGGTTGTCATGAGTGATGGCGAGGCAACTGACAAGTGCACAGGTGTTGGGACTGGTAACGCAAAGGCAGATGCCGTAAAGGCTGCTCAGGATGCCTGCACGAATTACAACATAACAGTATACACTGTTGGCTTCGGCAGTGATGTAGATGAGGAAACTCTGCAGTCAATGGCTGCGTGCAACGGCTCTTATTTCAACGCGACAAATGTGCAGGACCTTATAGATGCGTATAGGGCAATAGCTGACCAGCTTGTGGCCATAAGCTACTCATCGCAGGTGATAAATGTGAGTGGTGGCGGGAACGCGTATGGCGTTCTCTACAACGATTCTTACATGGAAATAAACTACACTTTTGCATCTTCTCCCCAGTTCAACAGGATTCCCATAACGTTTGAGACTGACCGTTTTGGAAACAACATAAGCCAGGGCACATTGGTTATTCCCCCAAACTTGACTGTAAGCTCAGTAAAGGTGACTTCCTATTCCGGCGACAGGTGGACAGACAACGTCACCATTTCAAACTCAGGCACATTTGATGTTTTTTCGCTTGCAGGGTGGGGAAATGACTATGTTGCCCTTGGGGACCCTTTTGTTGTTGACGTTCCAGTGAGTTACGTGACAGGGGGGAACAACGTATTAAGGGTTGGTGCTGGTGTTGCACCTTTTAACTACAGCTCAGGCTCGATGGATGACAAGGCAATATACACGCTTAACATAGACACCACAACTGCTTATACCGCAAGCCTGACTTATGCAGTCGGGTGTGCATGGACTGTGTTTTTTGAGGATAACAGCAGCTCAGTCATCAGGATTCCTTCGTATTATAACGGCTCTTCAATGTGCTACTACTCAAACGCCTCTTACAATGGCAATGATGCTGTTGACGTGACTGTTTATTCTTTGCTGGACAAGCTGGACCTTGACCAGGATGGACTTCTTGATGTCGTGCTGAGCCAGGATGATTTGCTCCTTGACACTGTCACAATTAAGGGCGTGCCGTCGTTATGGGGGCCTGCTGTGCTGGAGGCAAGGCTATGGCAGTGACAGGGAAGAAAGGCGTGTTTTTCACTTTGGCAGCTGTGCTCCTGCTTCTTGCGCTTGCAATGCTTGTTTCGCTGCAGTCAAAATACAGGCAGCCGGACAGGGCTGTTGTCGAGACAAGGATTTCGACCATGAGTGACTTCGTTGGAAGCATTGAGAAGGACATGGAGAGGGGGCTTTACATATCTGCCTTCAGGGCTGTTCTGAGCATGGAGGAGTTTGTTTCGCAGGGCAGCTTCCTTAACGATTCGGGGGCAAGGTTCCAGGAGGCTGTTCTGACGGGAAGCATACATAACAGATCAATGGTGCTTATGCAGAACTCAACTCTCCCTGACTGGGCAGCTAGGGTTTCCGGGGTGGCTTCGGGCATAGCCCTGATTGTGAACATCTCGTTTGATTCTGTGAGCGTGAGGCAGTCTGGCAGCTGGGCATTGGTTGCAGAGTCCAACATGACTATAAACGTGACAGACACCCTGAACACTGCTTCGTGGTCAGTGAACAGCTCTGCATCTGCCCTAGTCAGTATTATCGGCCTTGAGGACCCTTTCTTCGTGATAAACACACAGGGAAGGGCTCTAAGGGTGATAAACTCCTCTCCATTCGAGGGCAATTATGTTGTGGGCAACAACACCGCTAACCTTGTTTCGCACATAGCTGGCTTTTACTACACCAACTCAACAGGGCCTGACTTCCTTATGCGCTTTGAGGGCAACTACTCAGGCTCGCCTTTCGGCATTGAAACCTTTGTGAATGTGCCTGAGCTCCAGCAGAAGGGCGTTTCACAGTATGAGAGGAGCATGGTTGACTACGTCTATTTCGGGAACCTCTCAACAGCTGCTCTCTACAGGGTGAACAACACCTATGAGAACTGGCTTCTTATTGACGACGCTCACCTTGCCAAGTATCAGGTTCAGGGCGTCTCATACCAGCCATAGCTGTAATGAAAAAGGCGGGTTATTAATTCTTTTAAAGCTCTTTACTTGCTATATCGGTGGCCCGATATGACTTTTTCAAGGTAAACTTCTTGTTTGGATTCATCATAGGAGAAAATAATCCTCAGCTTGCCAATCCAAAGTCTGCTGCTTCCGCCCAAGTCATAATGGAGCTGCTTATATCTTGTCGGATCTTCGGCAACTTCAACTACTTTCTTTCTAACTCTTGCCTGAAGGGAACTGTCCAGTTTTGAGAAGTCTTTAGCAAACTCTTTTGTAGGCAGAATTTTATAACTCATTCCAGTTCACAAACTGCCGGTTCCTTATTTGCTCCTTTGCCTTGTTGTAGGAATCCATGAACTCCTTATCGGAAGATAGTTCCAAAGACTCTATTATGGAGTCGAATTCTTCCTTAACCTTCAGGAGGTCAAAAATGGCTTTTTTGCTAACCATGATTGTTGTGGCCATATGACTAAAAAGTAGCATGCATTAATAAAGATTACGTATTTGTGTTTCGCCATCTTCGAGACTGGTTAACATTTTGAAAAGAAAAATATATATATATATATATA
>JACQST010000054.1 GCA_016211185.1 Candidatus Woesearchaeota archaeon
GAACAAGGGTATGGTTTTCGATACAGGAACTCGAAAAGCAATTAAGAATAGCATTCAGAAAGAGAGATTTGTTACTAAAAACAAACGGATATTAATGTCCTACACTATAGTTAGCGGGTATGCTTTTTTTGCGTATTCGGGGTGGGCCTCTATCGCCCAGTCCATGAATCTTTTTAGTCCTGTCCTTAGGTCTACTTTGGGTTCGTATTTTAGCAGTGTTCTCATCTTTGTGAGGTCTGGGCATCTTCTTTTTGGGTCTGCCTGCGAGTATGCGTCATTTAGTCCTGGCGGCTCGTCTATCTTTGCGTTGCTGTCAAACAGTTCCACGATTATCTCGGCGAGTTGCTTCATTGTTATCTCGTTTTGGTCGTTTCCTACGTTGAATGGGTGTCCGTGGTGTTCTGACAGCAATACCCTGAAGAATCCGTTTATTGCGTCTGTTATGTAGCAGAATGTCCTCTTGCTGTTGCCTCCTCCGTATACGGGGAGGGGTGTTCCTTTCAGTATGCTTGCTATGAAGTTCGGTATTACTCTGTAGTCGTCCAGTCTCATTCCAGGGCCGTATACGTTGAATGGCCTTACCATCTTTACAGGCACGTTGTGTGTCTCAAAGTATGCAACGCAGTATGTTTCTCCGAGCCTTTTTGACTCGTCGTAGTTTGCCCTTGGTCCTGTGCAGGACACTGCGCCGTGGTATGTTTCGGGTGTGGGTATGTGTCTTGGGTCTGGGTCTCCGTACACTTCGCTGGAACTGAAGTATAGCATGCTTTTGGCTTTTTTTTCTTTTGCCAGCCCAAGCATGTTTTTTGTTCCGAGTGTTGCCACGTCTATTGTCTCTATCTTGAGTTCCCTGTAGAATTTGGGCGATGCTATGCCTGCCGCGTGTATTATGTAGTCCACGTCCTCGTCTATTTGTATTGGTTCCTTTATGTTGTGTTTTATTGCCTTGAAGTTTGGCCCTTCCTCTACCCTGTATTTTATGCCTGTTGAGAAGTTGTCTATGGAGATTACCCTGCATGGCTTGCTGAGTGTGTGCCTGTTGAGGTGGTCTATGGCGCCTATGAAGTAGTTTCCGAGGAATCCCGCTCCTCCTGATATGAGGAGTGTTTTTCCGCTGAGTTTCTGTGCGAGTGGCGCTATTGAGTCTGCTATTGTGTTCAGGTCATGTTGTATGACTTTGCTGCTGCTCATTTTCAAATGCGGTTTTTTAGTTTATCTCATAGCAGCCTGTGGGTTTTTGTGTGCTGCTCGTAATTTTTGTTTTCCCTGTGTCCTGTTGTGAGGTTCAGCATGACTGAGTCCTCTGCGAACCTCATTGCGTGCGCAATCATTGGCGGGGTCATCACGAGGTCTCCTGGCTCTATTGTTATGGTTTCGTTTTTTGCGTCTTCGTGCCTTAGGTCTTTTGATACGCTCTCGTATCTTCCGCTTATCAGGTATACGTATTGGTCCTGTTCTGGGTGGTAGTGGTTTCCGCGTATGGAGCCTTTTTTTGAGGTTATGACTGCAACGTGGTTTATTGGCTTCTCAAGGACGTTTGATATCTCTCCCCGCTGGTCCTTGAACGCGGGCGTTATCCTTATGACTTTTTCGTTTGGCAATTTCGCCCCCTGCTTTCATTCGCACTGCCGTAGTTATAAATTTTTTGTCGTATTGTATTATTCCGGTTTTTTTGCTCACACTATTCTTGGAGTTGGCAGTGGTATTATGAATCTTGTTCCCTTTTCAGCGTGTTTCATCGTTTTCTGGAGGATTTCTGTGGCAAAGTTCCATGCCAGTATGAGTATGTAGTCAGGTGTATTTTCGTCAAGCATGGCAGGATTTACGACGGGTATGTGTGTTCCTGGAGTTAGAAGTCCTGTTTTGAGGGGGTTGTCTTCTGCTATGTAGCTTATCTCGTTTTTTCCTATGCCGCAGAAGTTGAGCAGGGTTGTTGATTTTGCTGGCGCCCCGTAGCCTGCTATTGTTTTTCCTGCTGCTCTTATCTTTCTTATTTCCGAAGTCAGGGTGTTTTTTGTCGCGTTTACCTTTTTTGCGAAGTCTGTGTAGAGTTGTGTGTCGTTAATCCCTTTTTTTTGCTCATGGTCCAGCAGGTTGTGGACTGTGTTTTTGGTTTCCTGTTGCCCGTTGTCTTTTTGGATATACACCCTTAGGGAGCCTCCGTGGGAGTCAACGTGTTCGATGTGGAATATCCTCATCCCTTGCGTGTTGAAGAAGTTGTTTAGTGACGTCAGGGTGAAGTAGGAGAGGTGCTCGTGGTATATGTTGTCGAATGTCATCTGCTCTATCGTGTCCATGAAGTACTGTATCTCTATCACGAATGTTCCGTTGTCCTTGAGCAGGCTCTTCACGTTGTGTGTGAGCGTTTTTATGTCGTTGACGTGGGCAAATACGTTTGTTGCCGTTATCAGCTCTGCCTTTCCTTTTCTCCGGATTATCTCGTTTGCGGCGTTCGTGTTGAAGAAGTCGTTTATTGTTTCAACCCCGCTCTGCTCAGCCATCATTGCTATGTTGGTTGCTGGCTCGACTCCTATTGTGCTGAGGCCTTTGGCTTGGAAGCCTTTGAGCAGCAGCCCGTCATTGCTTCCTATGTCGACTGCCAGCGCGCCTTTTCTCAGGCCAAGCTCTGTGGTAAGGTCTTCTGCCATATTTGCGAAGTGGTCTCGGAATGTTTTTGTTGTTGAGGTCACGTATAGGTAGTTCCTGAACATCTTTTCAGGGCTTACTACGTGGCTCAGCTGGAGCAGCTTGCAGTTTCTGCACATGCACAGCTCAAGTGGGTAGAACTCCTCGTTTGGAATGTCTTTTTGGTGTAGGAAGCTGTTTGCGAGTGGTGATTCGCCGAGGGAAAGTATGTTTTGGAGTTCTTTGTTGCCGCATACCCTGCATTCCATGGTTTGGTCTTTGCATGTTTTTTTATAAATGTTACTGCAACTTTGCAACTTTTAACTGAACTTTTATATAGTTCTGTTTGGCTTTGGCCTGGTATGGCCATTAATGTTGGTGTTATCGGCGTTGGTAGGTGGGGCTGTAATTACTTGAGGACGCTTGAGTCTGTTAGTTCTGGCTGTGTTGGGTGGGTTTGTTCCAGGTCTGAGGGCGGTGTTCGTGATGCTTTGAGGAGCACTGGGGTGAAGGTCAGGTGCTCGACAGCTGATTACGCTGATGTTCTTGGAGATTCTTCTGTTGATGCAGTGGTTATAGCTACTGATGGCTCTGCCCATTATGAGATTGCAAAAAAAGCCCTTCTTTCAGGGAAGCATGTTCTTGTGGAGAAGCCTTTGGCTTTTTCAGGAAGGAAGGTTGAGGAGCTTGTGGAGCTTGCCTTCCGAAAGAAGAGGGTTCTCATGGTTAGCGACATCCATCGTTTCAATCCGGGTATTCAGAGGATGGTATCTGATTCGAGGGATGGTATTTTTGGGAGGCTTTACTATGCGCAGCTTGTGCATTCAGGTAATGGGCCTGTGCGGCAGGACATGAGTGCTCTATGGGATTTTTTTCCTCATTCTGCTTCAATACTTATTGCTTTGTGTGGCTCGCCTTCGTCTGTTTCTTGTTCTGGCGCTTCTTTCCTTAAGAAGGGTGTTCAGGATATCGTGTCCATGGATTTGGGTTTCAAGTCAGGGTTTTTTGCAACCGTTACTGGAACGTGGCTTTCGCCTTTGAAGAGGATGGATGTTGTGCTTTCTGGTGAGAAGTGTTCTGCGGTGTTTGATGACTATGCCCAGTCTAATCGGCTTAGGTATTTTGCCAGGGGAAAGGAGGGGTTTTTATGCCCTGAGCTGGGCTCTCTGCGTCCTCTTTCAGGCCAGGTCAGGTGGTTTATTGACAGGGTTTTGGCAGGGGATTTTTCAAGGGACAGGAATGCTGTGCTGGTTGCGAGGGTGCTTGATGCTGCGCAGAAGTCTCTGGATAAGGGCGCTGCTGTGAGCGTTAGTTAAAGCGTGCTTGTTGCTATAGGAAAAGGCTGAGCTTGTTCCTGAGTTCTTGTGGCGAATTGGCTGTTGTTAGCCCTTTTGCGTCTTCGCTCTCCCTCTGGGCTATCCTTGATGCCTCGTTTGGGTCTCTGTGGCCTGTGTAGAGTATGCATTTCCACCCGAATGTTAGGCCTGTCCGTATGTATTGTGCCCTGTCGTCTATGTATATTGTTTTTTTGTAGCCTTTTACCTGTTTGTACATTTCCGGCTCTGGTTTTGGCTTTCCTGTGCGGTATGAGAATATTTTCGGCGCTTTCTTGTCGTACGTCTCAAGCAGCTCGGGGTATCTTTTGCTTATGAGCTCCTCGTCAAGCTGTGACGCGTTTGAGAATATTCCTACAGTGTAGCCTTTTTCATGCAGCTCCTTTTTGAGCTGGACGTTTTCATCTATCTGGGCTTTGTATATGCAGGTGTATAACTCTTTGAGTTCTTCCATGGTCAGCTCTTCTCTTCCGATTAGCTTTCTGAGGTATTCGAAGTGCTGTTCAGGGCTTATCTTTCCGGTAAGCCTGAGCATTTCGAAGTCTGTTTTGGTGTATTGTTCCTTGAATTCCTCGGCAGTCATTGTGCCTGATAGTTTTGCTGCTTCGCTGTTGAACCTTCCGAAGTCCAGCTGCAGTAGGACTCCTCCTACGTCAAATAGTATGAGTGTGTCTTTGTTGCTCATTTTTTCGGTTTTTGGCGAAGGCGTAAACCAGTATAATTTATTTAATGCTTTCGGAACTCAGGAACACAAAATTTATATAACTATTGCCTATAGCTATAGTGATGGCAACTACTATTCAGGTTAGCGAAACTACGAGGAATATGCTTGAGCTGGCCAAAGACAGGATTGGAGCAAGATCGCTCGATGAAGCGCTTCAGAAGGTTCTGGAGAAGCAGCTTGACATGCCTAAGTCCATGTTTGGCATGCTGAAAGGCAAGATGAAGCCTTTTTCAAGAACTGAGAGGCTCGATATGTGGAAGCATTAGAATGATCGTTCTTGATACTTCCGCCTGGGTTGAGTATTTTATCGGTAGTGATAGAGGGCGTAAAGTCGAGTCTTTTATCAAGGAGGATGGCGCTTTAGCTACTCCTATGATTGTGTTGGTTGAGCTTGCCTGCAAATCAGCCAGGGAAAACATTGATTTCAGCAGCCAGATAGGCTTCATCAGGGCAAACTCGGCCATACTGGGCTTTGATGAAGAGATGGTTATTCCAATAGCCGAAACCTACGCCAGCCTAAAGGCAAGGAACAGGAAGCTGAGTTTGGCTGATGCAATAATACTATCAACTGCAAAGAGCCGCAGCGCGCTTCTTGTGACGTGTGACTCCGATTTCAGTGGAGCAGGCAACGTAGAGATCGTCCGATGAAGGTTCTGTTCAAGAAATGGAGGGGCATAACTTAAGGCAGTGTGCATGCCCTTTCGTATAGGCATAGAAAAATTTATATAATAATCTTATTATCTTAAAATAAGATTATTGGAGGATAAAATGACCGCAGAAACAGTTAAAATGTCATCAAGGGGGCAAATCGTAATACCGCAAGAAATGAGAGAGGAAATAAAAGCCGGCGAAGGGACTGTCTTTTCAGTTGTTTCTGCCAAAGATGCAATTATCCTGAAAAAAATAGCCACTCCATCAAAGGAGGACTTAATCAAAGAACTGGAGGCGATTGCATCAGAAGGCAGAAAAAGAGCTGAAAAAGCAGGCATCAAAGAGAGTGATGTGCCTGAACTAATCCGGACTGCAAGAAAATCAAGGCAGCATGAAAATAACCGCAGACACTAATTTTCTGATTTCAGCCACCCAATGGGATTATAGCGTTGCACACAAACTATTGAAGAAACTAATTCTTTCTGATGCTAAAATCTTCACGACGCAGGAAATTTTGCAGGAAACTACTGAAGTTCTCGAAAGGGATTTTAAATACAGCAAGAGTGAAGCTAAAAACATCATTGGAAAAATATTGCTTTTTGCTGAACTGATAAATCCGGAACAAAAAATAAACGCCGTAAAAGAAGATCCTGATGATAACAAGGTGATAGAGTGCGCCATCGAATCTCTTTCGGATTATATTGTGACTTACGACAGGCATTTGTTGAGATTGAAGGAGTATCGAGGGATTAGAATAATCAAGCCAGAGGAGTTGCAAAAAAATTTTAGATAAAGTTAGACTTAAGGCAGTGTGCATGCCCTTTCTTATATGCCGCCTACAAACTGGCTTCAGTATCCGCTTGTTGCTATTACAGTTATTCTACTTCTCGCATGTGCGGGTGCACCAGCCAGCAGCGTAATCACTGCCCGTACCTGTGTAACCATTGCTGGGATAACAGCCTGTAACTCCCAAATCAGTGTATCCGGCAGGGCAACTTCTCGGGGTGCATCCATCACTTCCGCCCAAAATTGCTCCTAGATTTCCTCCAGATGCCAGCCAAGTGCATCCAGTGGTTATAACTGTTTTTAAGCTACTTCCGCCTCCTCCTGCTCCTGTGGTCTGGCAGCAGATTGCGCACTGCTCATTGTAAAGTATTTGGGTTTTCCAGTATTCGCTTGTTGCTAGTATGAAGCCTTGGGGGTTCCCAGGTCCACCGTTGTGGGTGACAGGTGAGCAGACAAGCTCTCCAGGCCAATAAGTTCCGCCTACATTCCATCCATAGCCTGTTGAGTATCCGTCTACTGTTCTTGTGAATCCTGATGCGCAGGTGTTTCCTCCGTATACTGTGTAGCAGCTTCCACTACTTGACCCTCCTCCACCACCTCCTGCTGCGTCGACGTATCCTTTGGTTGCTGCGTCGTCTGCTGCTATTGGTGCTGCGAGGTTGGTTATCCTGTATGTTGGTGTTGGTCCTCCGAGTCTTACGTTTCCTGCTACGTCAAGTTGGTTGTTTATGGCTGTTGCTCCTGTGATTGTTGCTGTTCCGGTTAGTGTTGTTGTGCCTGTTACTGCGAGGTTTCTTCCTGCTGTGACGTCTCTTGTGGCTATGACGTCTTGCTGCGCGTTTATGTTCTGTGTTGAGGTTATTCCTGTTCCTGTTATTGTTCCCAATGCCAGCATGTTCCTGCCGGCAGTTATGTCCCTTGTTGCGGTGATGTCTTGTGCTGCTGTGATGCCTGATGATGATGCCAGCCCTTGGCCTGTTAGTGAGCCTGTTGTCACCACGTTTCCGAAGTCGTCTATGCTTGGCCATTTGTCGCAGGGCCCTGCTTGTGCTGTGTAGGCTGCTATGATTGCGAGAAAAAGCATTCCTATTACGTATGCACCTTTTTTCTTCATAACTTTAACTTGTCGACAATATATATATATATATA
>JACQST010000058.1 GCA_016211185.1 Candidatus Woesearchaeota archaeon
AGTTTATATCGTTACTGCTGTAAGCTATAAATCTTTAAATACTAGTTCTGTCAATAAATGGCTGGGGGTTCTGGAAATGAAGAAAGACCAGAAGAAAATCAAGCAGAAGGTAATGCCTGGGCAGGAGTTGAAGGCTCTGCCGGAACATGCAGAGGCATCAATAAGCGAGATTGCAGGAGAAGATGTGTTGTCAGTGGTCAGATACCTGCAGGACAAGAGGAACATCTCCGAGTTCAAGATTGCTGAAGACCTTGATGAGGAAGTCAACACTATTCGCAGTGTTCTTTACAGGCTTCATACGCATAACATGGTTACTTATTACAGGAAGAAGGACCGCCAGAAGGGCTGGTATATCAGCTACTGGACTTTTAACCCTGCGGGGATGAAGCACGCTGCACTGATGCTTAAGAGAAGCAAGCTCGACGAGTTGAAGGAAAGGCTCGTCAGGGAGGAAGAGAACAGGGACTTGTTTTACATGTGTCCCAGCCTCTGTACAAGGATGGACTTTGACAGCGCGACAGATGTCAGCTACAGGTGTCCTGAATGTGGCAAGACCATGATGAACCAGGAGAACAGCAAGACGATTGCCCTGTTGAGGACAAAGATATCTGTGCTTGAGTCTGAGCTGGCCAAGCCTGTTCGTATGTAGGCACACATCTGTTTTTTTATTCTTAATACCTGTCTCATTTCTTAAAATGTCCAATAACCTTCCTGATTCGGATGATAAGAGAAAGGAGAGCTTGAGGCTGTCTGTTGTTGAGGGTTCTTCAACTGCGCTTATGCAGGGCGTCTTTGACCAGTTCCTTGTGCCTTTCGCGGTAGCGCTTAGTGCTGCTTCTGCTCAGATAGGTCTTCTTCGTGCAGTTCCTCAGCTTGCTTCCTCGTTTGTGCAGTTGTTTGCGCCTGAGGCTGCCAGGCTGGTTGGTGGCAACAAGAGGCTTGTTCTGCTTTCTGTCCTGCTGCAGTCATTGATGTGGCTGCCTCTTTTGGCTGTGGCGGTTTTTGCGCACAGCATTTTTTCCTTGATTCTGACTGCAGCCCTTATAGCTGCCTTTGGAGGTCTTTCAAGCCCTGCCTGGGCCTCATGGATGGGGGACCTGACCGAGGAGAAGGACAGGGGGAGGTATTTCGCGCACAGGAACAGGTTCATCGGTATGGCTGCTTTTTTTGGAGTTATGCTCTTTGGCTTGCTGATGCATTACTTTTCAGTGCTCAGGCTGCAGTTTGTTGGCTTTCTCGTGCTTTTCGTGCTGGCTTTCATAGCGAGGTTGTTTTCCCTGTTTCTTTTGGCAAGGATGCACGAGCCTTTTGTTTCCAGGCCTGTTGTGCAGGAAGGGGCAGGGTTTGTTGGTTTTGTCAGGGCTCTTCCCTCGAATAATTTTGGGAGATTTGTGCTGTTCATGAGCCTTATGACGTTTGCAATCAACATCGCCGCGCCTTTTTTTGCGGTTTACGTGCTGAAGGAGCTTCATTACGATTACATCCAGTACACTGTTTTCACTGTTGTGTCTAATTTTGCATCATTCATGTTTGTTACGTATTGGGGCACGAGGTCTGACAGGATGGGCAACAGGATAATTTTCACTGTGACTGCCGCTATGATGCCAGTCATACCTTTGCTGTGGCTTTTTACAGACAACTTTTATGTTCTTACCCTGATTCAGACCTTTGGGAACTTCATATTTGTCGGGCTTTCCCTTAGCGCCTCCAACTTTATTTATGATGCTGTTTCGCCTGAAGGAAGGACAAGGGCTATGTCCTATTACAATGTCCTTAACGGTGCTGCGGTTTTTGGCGGGGCCATGCTTGGCGGCCTTCTGCTCAGCGCAATTCCTCCTTCTCTTGTTTTTGAATCGAGTTTCCACACGCTGTTCCTGATTGCAGGGATTGCCCGCCTTATTGTGGCGGTTGCTTTTTTCAGTAGGGTGAAGGAGGTAAGGAGCATACAGTATGAGGGCAGGGATACGGATATGCTTGTGAGCCTTGTCGTAACTGAGCCCACAAGAGAGGCTTTCGGCAACATCAGCGCCCAGATAGCTGGCAGCATAGAGGGCGCTGCAAAGGTGGGCAAGGCTGTCCGGAAGGTTGGAGGCAGGACTGCTGTGTCTATTGAAAGGCAGATGCTTATTATCCCTAAGCCAAGGGAACTTATAAAAAGGACTGTTGCTCCATTGGCTCCTGCTGCGAGGATGATTGACCGGAAAATGGCTGCTGTTCAGAAGCCTAAGCAGCTTATTGACAGCGTCATAATCTCTCCATTGCGGAAGCTTAAGGATAGAAAGCTGAGGAATAAGGGCAGGAAGAAGGTGTTACGCTAAGTTGCTTTTTTATGGCACAAAAAGCTTTCTGACTGTGAAGTCTATTTCAGGCTCTACTTCGCACCATTTGCAGGTGTCCGGGTTGAAGCCGGGCTTTATTATTATTGTTCCGCACTTCACGCATATTGTGCCATCCATCTTGACCATGGTTTTGGAAATCAGGAATCTAATATAAAAACATGCCGTATATAATGTATAAGGGTGTATTAACCGTGTGGGTAAGCCATAGATTTTTAAATCCGCTCTCCGGATTCTGTAGGGATGCTTAGGGATAGCGGCCATCTTAAGAGGCTGTCGTATTTTGACATAGTTAGCTCAACGCCTGATGAACTGCTTGAGATATTTGAGAGCGATATCGGCGGTATTTCTGAGGATGAGGCGCAGAGGCGGCTTCTTGACTTCGGCTATAATGAGCCTGACAGGAAGGAGAAGACAGCTATTGCGTTGCAGATTGCGGGGAAATTCCTGAATCCCCTGGTTATTGTTCTTCTGGTTATCGGTGCTTTTTCCGTGTTTCTCAGCGAGGGCGTCAGCGCAGTGATGATTTTTCTGATGATTGTTCTGAGCGTGGCTCTTTCTTTTGTTCAGGAGTACCGCTCAGGGAAGGAGGCCGAGAAGCTTGGCGAGATGATTCAGGATACCTGTATGGTTTACAGGGAGGGGAAGCAGAGGGAAATAAAGATTCGTGAGCTTGTTCCAGGAGACATAGCTGAGCTGTTTGTTGGCGACATTATTCCGGCAGACATCAGGATTCTGAAGTGCAAGGACCTTTTCATAAATCAGGCTGCTCTTACTGGCGAGTCCTTTCCTGTGCAGAAGTTTGCTGCTGATGAGGTCAGGAAGGGTGCTGTGGTGGAGATGGGTGCAATAGCGTTCATGGGCTCCAGCGTTGTCAGCGGCACAGGCATAGGGCTGGTTGTCAAGACTGGGGCAAACACGAGGTTTGGGGAAATCGCCCAGAGGCTTTCCGCAGCGTCTGTTGAGACAGGGTTTGACAGGGGAATCAAGGGCTTTACTTGGCTGATGATAAGGTTTATGCTTGTGCTTGTTTGCCTGATTTTTGCCATAAACATGATTTCGAAGGGGAACCCGTTGCAGGCGCTTCTTTTCTCTCTGGCTGTGGCTGTCGGGCTGACTCCTGAGATGCTGCCGACGCTTGTTACTATAAACCTGTCAAAGGGGTCTATGGCTTTGGCGAGGAAGCAGGTTATAGTGAAGCATCTGAGCTCGATACAGAACCTTGGCGCGATGGATATTCTATGCACTGACAAGACAGGGACGCTTACGATGGATAAGGTGGTTTTGGAGATGCACCTTGATGTTGAGGGCAGGGAGAGCAGGGGTGTTTTAGAGTATGCCTATATTAACAGCTTCTACCAGACAGGGCTTAAGAATCTTCTTGACAAGGCCATACTTCAGCATGAGCACTTTTCTGTATCGAAGTTCAGGAAGGTTGATGAGGTTCCTTTTGACTTCTCGCGGGATATCATGTCTGTTGTTGTTGAGCGCGGCGGCCGGCAGCTTATTGTTTCGAAGGGTGCTCCGGAGAGCATATTCAGGAAGTGCACGCATTACGAGCTGGGTGGCAGGATAAGGCCTATTGAGAAGGGGCGCCTCAGCAAGCTGAAGGACGAGGCAGACAGGCTGAGGGGCCAGGGTTTCAGGGTTCTGGCTGTTGCTTACAGGAATGTTTCTCGGAAAAAGCAGGTTTACGGGAAGGAGGACGAGAAGGATATGGTGATTAAGGGTTACCTCGCGTTCCTTGACCCTCCTAAGCCCACTGTGAAGAAGACGCTTGATGACCTTAAGCGGCTGGGAATCGGGATTAAGATACTTACAGGGGATAATGAGATTGTGGCAGAGAAGATTTGTGTGGATGTCGGCCTTCAGGTTACCGGAATGGTGACAGGCGAGCAGCTCAACAGCATGTCGAACAAGGAGCTTCAGGCAATTGCTGAGTCCGTGACTATTTTTGCAAGGGTTTCCCCGCTTCAGAAGGAGCGGATAATATTGGCGCTTGGCAGGGGTGGGCATATTGTGGGATATCTTGGTGACGGCATAAATGACTCTTTGGCGCTTAAGGCCGCTGACATAGGGATAACTGTTAATAATGCTGTTGACATTGCTAAGGAGTCTTCTGACATAATCCTTTTGAGGAAGAGCCTGACGGTGCTGACTGATGGCGTGATAGAGGGGAGGAAGACTTTCGTTAACCTTTTCAAGTATATCAAGATGGGCGCGAGCTCGAACTTCGGGAACATGCTCAGCATGGTCGGAGCCAGCCTTATGCTTCCGTTCCTTCCAATGCTGCCTATTCAGATACTGCTTAACAATTTTCTTTATGATGTTTCGCAGGTGGCGATTCCTACTGACAGGGTTGATGATGAGCAGGTCCGCAGGCCTACGCCTTGGAATGTTGAGCACATCAAGCGCTTCATGCTCACGTTCGGCCCTATCAGCTCTGTTTTTGACTTCCTGACTTTCGGGATTCTCCTCATGGTTTTCAGGGTGAGCGAAGCTCAGTTCCATACAGGGTGGTTTCTGGTGTCGCTCTCAACTCAGGTGCTGATAATTTATCTTATAAGGACCCCGAAGCTGTCCTTTGTTGATAGCATGCCTGGAAGGTTTCTTGTTTTCGCTTCTGCTGCGATACTAACTTCAGGCTTTCTTATAGCCCTGACTCCGCTTGGTTATCCTCTTGGCTTTACTGGCCTGCCTGGGTGGTATTTTGCAGCAATGGCTGGCATTTTGGCTGCCTATTTTGCCTGTGTCCACCTGACAAAGAAGTGGCTTATTGGCAGGCTTGGGTATTTTTGAGTCTTTATAAAAAGTTGACGAGAATTTGTGCAGCTAAAAAGCCTTCGGAGGGAGTTGCACCCTCGACCTGCTGCTTACGAAGCAGCCGCAATGGCTACTATGCTACGAAGGCGAGTTGTATTC
>JACQST010000049.1 GCA_016211185.1 Candidatus Woesearchaeota archaeon
ACCACCGCCTCCACCGCCCGAACCGCCATCAGAACCACCACTCGAGCTACTGGAAGAACTGGAGCTTGAAGAAGAACCAGACTGAGCACTAGAACCCTCCAAAAGGAAAGAAACATCAGACATCGAAAACCCGCCAAAAGACGCAACACCACCACTAACGACAAGGCCATACAGCGAAGAAACATCACTCCAAACACCACTCACCAACTCATAAAGCACCCAAGAAGAATAGCTATCATTCACATCCACAGAAGCAACAACACCAGAGAAATGATTAGGCGAAGAGAAATTAACCTCCTTACCAAACAACGAGCCATTCGCCAGCTTCACAAACTCACCTGACTTTGACGGAGGAGGAACATCAAAAACAATAAAGCCCTGCTTCGAAGTATCAGACGTGAAAGCCACCTCGCTACCCAAATCAGTCACCGAACTCACAGAGCCAGACTCATTAAACCTGAAATTAGACGCCCCGAAAAAATTAGCGGGCTTCGGCAACCTCACAGAAGCAGCAGAGCCAGACACATTATAATCAAGCTCCATCCTAACAGGAACAACCCCGCCACCAACCACAACCCTACCCATAGCAACAGGCACTTTCAAAACATTCAGCACAGGAGGCACACCAAACGAAATAACAAAATCAGCAGCATTCTTGTTTCCTGAAGCATCACTGCACCTGACGAAGTAATTGTAAGGCGTGCCATTAACTATGCCTGAGATAATCTCGTAATGGCTTGTTCCACCTGTGGATGAAAACGTACTCGCCATGGAATCATAAGGCACACCCGGCGTCAATGAATACCTGCACGTAGCAGCCTCATCAGTGGAGAAAGACATATTCGCAGAGGAACTGAAGCCAGAAAGCTTGCCTGCAGGGAAACCATTAGACATCACAGGAGGAATAACATCAGTAACCACCACTCCCCCTGTACTGAAAGAAACCGCAAAATCATTAGCGTTCGCGTTCCCAAAGAGGTCTATGCACCTTATGTAATAACTATAAGCGGTTGAAGGAGAAAGGCCCTGGACAATGAATGAATGAGCAGTGCCTCCAGTATTGGTTACAGTGCCAGTCATCGCACTGTATGCAGTTCCGGTGTTAGTTGAATACCTGCAGACCGCAGCTTCATCAGACCTGAAACTCACCGTTGCTGAATTTGTACCAGATGGTAAAGTGCCTGAAGGGCTACCGCTGGAGACAACAGGAGCTGAAGTATCCTGTGGAGCTGGCGAACCCACACCACTGAACTCAGCAAAGCCGAGGTCAGGGGAGCTTCCCCTATAGTCAATGCCTGCCCTGTCAGAGATGCCTGGAACAGGAGTGCCTGCATCAATAAGCGGAGCGCCTGTAACAAGCCGCAAATCACCCGATCCCGGGCCGGCAAACCATGGGTCAGGCACAGTCAAAAAGCTTCCTGCGACATTTGAATTAGCACCCTGACCTGAAGCGGACCTATAAGCAATAACATCTGCAGCGGATTTATATCTCTTGCCATTAAACTCCAGCCCGCTTGTTGAATCACTCGTACTCAGGTAATTGTAGTCCTCATTCCACGCACCGGAATATGTGCTGAAGGCATACCCTGTAAACCTGAATATATTGTTCCTGAGGTAATATTCCTCACGATTCGGGCCACCGCCAGCAAACTGGTTTCCGCCACTAACTGTTACACTGGCAGAAGTCCAGAAAGTGTTGTGAATAACATAGACCCTTGCCTGAGGTGAAGATGTTCCCGAGTACTTAAAACCAAGAGAACCGACACCCCTGCTGCCCAGACCATCAGGCGTAACACCCTCACTGCTTATCCGCCAACCAACATTCCTGAAGACATAGAGAGGGCCGTAGTGAGCAGGCCCTGTCGACATAAATACAGGCGTATTCTTAACAGTGTTGTTCCATATCCGCCAATTTATCGAGCCATAAGAAGGCTCAAACACGTCATCGCCTATATTCATTATCACGTTCCCATATATGTCCTGGTTATAATTGGAATACCTGTTAAACCCGAAATTATAGCCCCCGACTCCGTTAAAGGTTCCATTTATGAGGTTAAACCTGACTACCTTCCTTATCGAGCCACCAGGGCCGCTGACGCCGCCGTTCTCAATCTTGTCCCCAAGCCTGTTGGATGACCATTTCACTGTAGAGCCGTCTGACTTCTGCAAAGAAATAGTCATCTTTATGAAGTTCCAAGCAATTGTCGGATTATTTATGTTATCATCAGTATAGAAGCCACTGTCCTGAAAGCTACTGTACTGCACAACGTTGTCAAAGCCGTAACTGTTAGAGGACTTAGTTCCGAGAAAAGCCACACCTGCCAAAGTGCCTGAAACCAAAACGTGGTCAACCACCCCGAAAGAAGAACCTGAATTATAAACTATGCCGTAACCGAAGTTCTTTATACTCAGGCCGTGAACGCTTATGTTAGGCCCGTTAAAGCTCAAGGCGTCGCCTCCATCAACAGTAACATAATAATTGTTCGGGTTAATATCACCTGGAAACCTCGCATATATGTCGACTCCGAAATTAGCGAACCCATAGTTGTAATTAAGATTTTCGTAAAGAATCTCAGCCCAGCCCTCAGGCGTCTTTATAGTCCAAGACTTGCCATCACTCGTGTCAAGCACGTCATTGCCCTTTATGCTCCAAACAGAAACACGCTTCGGCACATCATCCCTTGCTCTTGAAAAGCCCATGTGAGCTCCACCACCAGGCGGATTTGCCCATTTCCAAACCTGAAAGGACTTCCCAGTCTTCGGCCCGATAAGAGTAACGCTCTGCCACACCCCCTTATTAGGGTCATTAGGATTTGTAGATGAACTTGGAGAGGAAACTGCGTCAGACTCAATCACAGAGTGAAGACCCCTATTTATAATATTCCCCCTGCCATCAACAGCAGGATACTGGGCAACAATGGCAATTGGCTGAGTCCTCACAACGCCCCCTGCCTTATAATACCCGGGCCCAACCTGCACAACAGCACCAGAAGGAGCAGAACTCAAAGCCTTACCGATCGTCTGCCACGCTGATGAAGGACTCGTGCCTGGATTTGCGTCATTCCCATTAGCCATAACGTAATGCGTAGGAGCCAACGACCTGAAATCAGGAAGGTTCTCAGCACGGGTAACAGCAGTCCCCGTAACAACAGAAGACCCCACAACTCCATCAGGGTCTGAAACAGTGACACGAATATCATAACCCGTGCCTGCATCAAGCAACAACGCAGAGCCATAAAAAGCAGGGCCAGGACTCACAGAACCATCATCAGTCCTCCACAACGGAAGACCACTCCTCCAAAAAGAATCACTCGACTTCTTATATTCAAGAACTGCCTGAGCATTTCCATTAGAATCATTCCTAAAAAAAAACTCAACACCCACACTACTAAAAGTGGCAGACAAAACCAAAGAACCAACCACAACCTGATTCACACTCGAAGAAGAACCAGAAGAAACAGAAGCCACACTAAACGCAACAGAAAAATCATTGCCGTTAGCGTTGCCCGCAACATCCTGACACCGGACATAATAACTATAACTATTACCATTAGATAGCCCGGAGACAGTAGTAGAGTGTGAAGTAGAACCCGTTATACTGAACGTGCCCAACATAGATGAATAAGCAGTACCGGCAACTGCCGAATATTTACAAATAGCTCCTTCGTCAGTCGTAACAGAAAGAGTTGCCGAAGTCGTGCCAGCAGAAAGAGTTCCTGAAGGACCCCCTCCAGACAGCACAGGAGGAGTAGTGTCCGAAGGCACAGGAGAAGCAACACTAAAACTTACAGCGTAGTCATTAGTGTTGGCATTACTCGAAGCATCCTGACACCGAACATAGTAGCTGTAAGTGTTGCCGTTAATCAGGCCTGTTATACTTGTTGAGTGCGACGTGCCCCCAGTGGTGCTGAACGTGCTCGTCATGGAGCTGTAAGCAGTGCCTGCTGACGTAGAATACCTACAAGTAGATCCCTCATTCGTAGTAACCGAAACAGTTGTAGAAGTAGTGCCCGCAACAAGGGCTCCTGAAGGAGCACCACCAGACAAAACAGGCGGCGTAGTGTCAAGAGCACCACCAGACGCAACACTAAAAGTTACAGAATAATCATTAGCATTCGCATTACTCGAAGCATCCTGACACCGAACATAATAAGTGTAAGAATTACCATCAGCCAGCCCAGAAACAGGCATTGAATGCGACGTGCCCCCAGTGGTTGAAAACGTGTTAGTCATAGAACTGTAAGCTGTCCCTGACGTAGTTGAATAACGACACGTCGCGGCTTCATTTGTAGTTACCGAAATAGTAGCTGAAGTAGTTCCTGATGCAAGAGCCCCTGAAGGGCTAGCGCCAGACAAGGATGGAGGAGTTGTATCCGAAGGAGGAGGGGAACCAGGGCAACCAACCCTCGCAGAATCATCCAAAACAAAATCATCAAAGTAATACTCCGAACTAACAACCGTGCCTCCGCCATTGGCACCAAGCACAAATGTAGTAAGAGGCGAAGTGCCAAGGTTCACGTTATTGAAATCAGAAACAACCGCACCATCCAGCCAAACAGTGAACCTGCCGCTGGACTGAACAGATACATAAGCCTCAAGACAGTGCCAGTTTCCAAGGACAAGGTCCACACCGGTGTCACTCCTTACAGCAGAGTTCCCAACAGTCCTGAGCCTCAAGGATGAAGAAACACCCACCCCGACAACACCACCCGCAATCTCGTCAAGCCCTGCTGCAAGAATGCTCTGGCCAGATGAAGAGCTTGTCTGCACGGGCTTTACATAAACCCTCATGTAGAAACCAGAAACGCCGCTGTTTACCAAAGTTAAACGAGCATCCTCCCCTCCACTAGTCATGGAATGGAAACCATAACTGCCAGCGTTCTTTGAAACAGCGTCAACAGCGGCTATGCCTCCTGTATCAACAACCCTGTAGTTCCACTTGCCCTTATGGGTCCCAGACTCAAAATCATCCTGGAAAATAACCGCGGCAGAAACTGGACTGGAAACAATCAAAGCAACAACAGCAGCAAACGCTGCCAGAAAAAACAAACCAGCAACCTTCATCATCTGCATTTTTTTCCCTCTCAACCGACAATCAAGTAACAACCCTAAAGCCTCCCTGTCTTGAAATCTCATGTCCAATCCCCCGGCCAACATTAAAAGAACCCCTGCCCAAAACCTCGCCTAACGAATCAAAAAAAGAGCGCCTCTGGCGATACTCAACAAGCGAAACAGGAACATTAAGCTTTGACTCAAGATACTTCGAAGCCTCCTGCCTGCCGCCAATCTCATCAACAAGAGCCAGAGCAACAGCTTCAGAGCCAAGGAAAAGCTCACCCGTAGCAAGCTCCCTAACCCTTGCTTCGTCAAGCTGCCTGTTTTCAGCGACAGCCCTTATGAACTCGCCATGAACAAGGTCAAGCTCACGCTGGAACCTGAAACGCTCCTCATCAGTCAACTCCCTGTAAGGAGAACCCATGTCCTTATACTTACCGGCAACCATGCGCTCATAACTAACGTTGTATCTTTCCAGCAGGCCACCAAACTGAAGGTAAGCAGCAGTCACACCAATCGAGCCAGTAAGGGAAACCCTGCTCGCAAACACGCGGTCAGCAGAAGATGCAACCCAGTACGCACCAGAAGTCCCATACTCCCTAATCACAGCCACAACAGGCTTATCCAGCTGTTTAACAGCGTTTGCAATCTCCTCAGAAGCAACAGCACTACCACCCGGAGAATTAACCTCAATAATGACTGCCTTAATTGAGCGGTCAGAGCCAACACCGTCAATAAGCCTGACCAAAGACTGGGAGGAAACAGCCCCGCTGCCGAAAAAATCAGCATCCCTGTCCCCAACAATCTCGCCGCTCAGGGAGATAACAGCGACATTCCCAACGCCTGACACCTCCACATCAGGGTTTGAAAGCAGAAGCGCTGCCAGCAGCAAAAAGAAGAACGTGAACACCAAAAATATCATCAGGGAGAACGCAACTATCACGAATATCCAGACCTTGCGCATACCAAAAACCAGGCTAACCCGTTATAAATACTTTTTGGTTAATCTTTTTTTGGCAGGTTTTTTGTCACTGTTGGCCTGATACCCTAAACACTGACAACCTTGCTGGCAGCATTGTTTTCCTCATCAATCTCAGAAACCACGCCATCAGAATCAGCAGCCACAGCAACAGAGTAATCACCCGGGTAAAGATAAGTGCCTAGCCTGAACTTCGCAACCTGCCCAGGCTCCAAGCCGCTGCTGATAAGCCTGAACCTCGCCTTCCCGGGACCGCTCATGCCTGTAACAAAAGCCCCTGACTTAGCGCCCCCAAAATTCCTGACATTAACATAAAAAACAACGTGCCTCCTCCCGCCTGAAAGAGACCCAACTTCAAAGGAAATCTCTGTAACCTTCAGGTCAGGCTTCCGGTCACCCTGAACCTCAGGAGGAGGCCTAACAGTCAAGGTCTTGACAAAGACACCCTTTGAAGCATCAAACTCAAAACCAGAAAGCTCAGCCTTAACCGTATAAGTCCCGGAAGAGGTATAAAGGTCAACAAAAGAAATGACCTCAGTCTCGCCTGGCACAAGAGAAAAATCCTTAGACAGCTTATTCCCATTACCCAGAAGCACAATAAGCGTAGAAGTGACCTTGCTTGTGCCTGAATTATAGATAGCAACGCTAACATTGACAAAGCTGTTCACCAAAGGAGAAGAAGGAGTTATGTTCACATTCCTTATGACTAACCCGCCAGAACCAATGACTGGCTTCCTGCCTTCAACAGGAGCCTGACTCTGAGCAGGAGCAGACTCCACAGAAGCAGCACTAACTGAATCTGAAACAGACACCACCTCGCTTGGCTCAACATCCTGAACCACAACAACTTCATCTGAAATTCCAATCCTATCCCTGGAAAAAAACAGGAAAACCATTGACAAAGAGAAAAACAGGACACCGGCAACCAGAAGCACAGCACGAACACCCATAAAACATCAGAACACCCTGAAAAAGGCACGTATAATAATGTTTGCCTGTTCTGCATGTGGAAATCCCAGCCAGTGAACACAACCTTTAAATATACCGAAGTGTAAATCGGTATACAATGGCTGCATCCACTATAAAGCTGAAAGATGAAACAAAGAGAATGCTTGACCTGATAAAAAGGTTTGAACGGCAAAGCTACGACGAGGTCATAACTGAACTAATAGAGGATAAGATTGAAGCGCACCTTGAGCTAAAGAACGAACTGAAAACAGAGATAATCAAGCTCTCAGAAGACCTCAGGAACAAACGAGTAAAAGGACTGTCCTTCAGGCAACTATACGAAAAGACCTATGGCTGAACTTGAATTCCACCCTTCAATTGAGAAAGACCTGAAAGAGCTTCAGATAAATCAGATAGTGTTCCAGCAAATACACGAAACACTGCAAGAAGCAACAAAAAACCCGGACACATACAGCTCACAGATAAGAGGCCTGCCTGAAGGCTTCAGAAAAATAAAGTTCAGGGAGCTTAGGATAGTCCTATGGAAAAGCAAAACAACAATATACGTGCTGAAGATATTCCACCGCAGGCAAGGATACACCAAGGAAAGCCTTGAAAAAATAATGAAGCTCGTAAGGGACTATACTGGATGATCGAGGTAAACTTCTTGTTTGGACTCATCATAGGAGAAAATAATCCTCAGCTTGCCAATCCAAAGCCGGCTGCTTCCGCTCAAGTCATAATGGAGTTGCTTATACCTTGTCGGGTCTTCAGCAACTTCAACTACTTTCTTTCTAACCCTTGCTTGAAGTGAACTGTCCAGTCTTGAGAAGTCTTTAGCAAACTCTTTTGTAGGCAGAATTTTATAACTCATTCCA
>JACQST010000050.1 GCA_016211185.1 Candidatus Woesearchaeota archaeon
AAGATTGAATAATGCAGGGATACATACAAAAAACCAACAGAAAAATCTTAAGACAACCTTACTT
The DNA here is from genome assembly GCA_016211185.1 of Candidatus Woesearchaeota archaeon. Taxonomy (GTDB): domain Archaea; phylum Nanobdellota; class Nanobdellia; order Woesearchaeales; family UBA10216; genus JACQST01. The sequence goes on from JACQST010000050.1 coordinate 65, forward strand.
CGGCCAAAGAAGGCGCCCTTTTCGGAGATACTGTTAACATCAAAACCTTTATAAATATGCCCTTGGTCTCCCACCACATGGGAAGGATAAAGACGCAACTCATAAAGAGAGTTGCAAGAGACCTTGTGAAGCTGTACGGGGAAATCCTCACAAAAGACTTCAACGAGAACGACAAGCTGCTTGCGCCACACATTGAGGTTTATTCAAAAAAGCTCAGGAACTCACTCATAGGATGCGTAACCAGACTTGTCAAGACAAGAAAGCTTGACTGAAGCCAAAGCGGCTATTTCTTTGAATCCGAAAGCCAAAAAGTTACTTCTTCTCAGCTTTCTCCTTCTCAGGCTTGGCTGCAGGGGCAGCACCCTTGCCGCCAGCACCAGCCGCAGCAGCTGCAGCAGCGCCCTCAGCAGGCAGAAGCTCGTCAATAATCTTCTGCGGTATGCCGAGCTGGACAAGCCTGCCCTTGATCTCGCCGCGCTCCTTGCCAGCCATCTGCTCAATAGTTGCCTTAGCTCTAGCCAAAAGCTCCTCCCTGCGCTTTGTGATTTCCTCAGCGAGGCGCTTCTTCTCCTCCTCAAGCTGCCTGAGCTCTTCCTCGGTAAGCTCTGTCTTCTCCTCGGAAATCTCGCGGTCGAAAGAGCCCTTGTTGATTTCAGAAATGGCCTCTGTCGCCTGCCTGCCCTCAACAAGGATTCCCATCGAGTTGCATGTGCCGGCAACCTGCTTAACCTTCTCCTTCAGGCTCCTGCCAAGCAGTGAGTCCTGCTTCATGATAGCAATCTTTATGACCTGCTCAATCCTTAGGTCAGCCACCTTATCCATTAACGGGTTAGAGGACCCCTTCTCAATGTTGGCCTCCTTCCTGATAAGCGCGCTAACAGGCGGGGTTCCTACAACAATCTCAAAGGACTTGTCAGCAGGCTCAATAACCACCTTGACAGGCACCTGCATGCCCTTGAACGAAGAGGTTTTCCTGTTAATCTCACTAATGACCTGACCAATGTTAATTCCCATAGGTCCCAACGCAGGACCCAACGGCGGGCCGGCGGTTGCCTTCCCCCCATCAACAAGTGCCTGAACAGTCTGCTTAGCCATTTTCCTAATCCTCGTCCCTTTCCTCTTCGCTTCCAGCCTCAGACTCGCGCCTGATTACCTTGACAGCGTCCATCTTCAGCGTTATAGGGATAGGAACCGCTGCCTCAAGCAGCTCCACGACAACATCCTCCTTGACCTTATCGATTCTTGTTATCTTTGCCTGCTCCCTCTTGAAAGGCCCTGCTATTATCTCAACAATGTCATTCTTCTTGATATTCATCTCGACCTTTTTAGCTGGCTCAAGCATATGGTCAATCTCAGAATACTGAACCTCCTTAGGAAGCACACCCCTTGCGTAAGGAACCTTGTAGACAGCAGCATCAGCATCCTCCTTGTTCCTTGACTCAATGAAAATGTAGCCCCTCATGCCGTGAGGCCTTATGACGGAATAAATAGCCAGACCCCTCTTCTTAGCGTTCGAAGTAATGAAATCCATCACCTGTTCCTCCCTATTGGCTGTAGTCCTCACCGCAAATATCTTCGACTGGCCAACAACCACAGGCAGGACTTCCTTCTCCACAGGCTCCTTAACAGGAACGTCCTCCTTGAGCGTGGTTTCAAACTCCTTCTCGATCTCTTCCTTGTCCATTTTTAATCTCAACTCATTTATCGCTGGATAAGTATTTCGTTCAACAGGTGCATCAGGAAGCCTATAAAGCCGATAAGCATGATACCTATCCCCGAAACCTTGACGATAGTCCTCAGCTCATCACTTGTAGGCTTCTTCGTTATCCTCAGGACCCTCCTGCTCTCCAGTGTGAACTCCTTAAGTCTTAAAAGAAGGTCCATTAAGCACGAGAAAAAAGGGCATTTTAAAAATCTTGCGGTCAGCCAGCACAATGCAGCGGAGTTTGAAAAACTATTTAAACGCCCCCTTAATTTCTTCATGATGCAAAGGGCCTATAGCTCAGTCTGGTAGAGCGGTTGACAACTGACCGAAGCTCTTAACCAACAGGTCGTGGGTTCGAATCCCGCTGGGC
>JACQST010000052.1 GCA_016211185.1 Candidatus Woesearchaeota archaeon
AAGATTGAATAATGCAGGGATACATACAAAAAACCAACAGAAAAATCTTAAGACAACCTTACTTCGGCCAAAGAAGGCGCCCTTTTCGGAGATACTGATACTGCGCCCAACCGTAACCTTTTCTTGCTTCATCAACGCCTTCCCTGATTCCATCAAAGACAAGCTCACACTCAATATACCCTCTCCCAAATCCAACCTTATTTACAAATAGATAACATTGGTCTGGTTTAATATCGCGGTAACCTTGCCCCTGGTCAACATAACACATGAAGTCAGAAACAGCTATTTTGAACAGGACTCTGTTAGGAAGTAAAACGAACGTTCCAACAAGTTCTTCCAGCCCTCTCCCTCTGGTCGCAAATAAGTCCATGCCTTGAATGGAACCATTTGAAAACCTCGGGACAATGTATGCAAGCAGTGTGTTCTGCATCCAGAAGGGAATGTTTTTGGCTTTAAAATGGTTTACTTCATGCCCAGCGACCTGTTTGTCTTGTCCATTGAGGACTCTGCATCCATAAGGCTGAACATTGCCCTAATAGCATCTATGTTTTCAGGAATCACATCTGCCTGCTGGTCTATTGCGAGATGCATGCCAAGCTCATTGTCAGAGTCAATCCCGATGCTGTCCTTCCAGACGCACACCTCGTACATGTTGCCGCTTCTCCCGTTTGTGTGCGCAAAGTCTTTTATCTGCGCTGTGGAACTGAACCCTGAAGCCTTGCTTACCAGCATTATCCTCCTGTTACCTTCAAGCACATCCGCGACCTCATCCCGTGTTGCCGGCGACTTCAGCTCTGCGAAAAGCATGTGGCCATGCATCAGAGTCATTGGAGCAGTGCCTGCAAGCGATGTAACCTTCAGGCCTGGAAGCACTGTCTGAACATCTGTCGCGTGATGGCTCGGGTAAGAGCTGTCTGGAACCCATGCGTTTATAGGCCCTTTCTCGCTGTCAGAAGGGTCTGTGCTTCTCCTCACAAGAGCAACCCTTGCCTTCATTATCCCGTAGCTCCTGTCAACATGGTTGAGCACCCTGCAAAGGGCTGTTGTGTTGCACGAAACTATCCGGACATAGTTTTTATTGACAGCTGAATCATAGTTGCACTGGGCATTGAAAGAAATGTTGGTGAGGCCGTGATGCTCTCCTCCCTGGAAGATTGCCTTAAGCGACCTGTAGTTCCTGTACAGCCTGAGGTTCTCAGCGCCCTTTCCCTTAGGAGAACAGTCAATGACTACATCGCACTCCGGAAGCAGGTCATGAAGCGCCCCTTGAGTGCTTATCCCCATCTTCTCGAACTGCTCAGAGCCCTTAAGAGCATAAACGCCTATGCCCTTGCGCCCAGCCTCTGCCGCGCTGTAATCAGGGCTTGCCTTGGTCACCCCGACAAGCGTCATGTCGTCCTGCCTCATCAATGCATCAGCAACCCTTCTCCCTATTACCCCGTAGCCGTTCACACCTACGCGTATCCTGTCCATAATCCCCCTCACAGTAAGTATTATTTCATCATACTTCGTATGAATTGATATATAAGATTTTCCTTGATATGACAAGGTATGATAATGACAAAATATATAAAGATTTTAGCCTGCTGCCCTTCAGGATAATAATGGAACGGAATCTTGCTCTTGAATTTGTAAGGGTGACTGAGGAGGCAGCGATAGCTGCCGCAAGATGGGTCGGAAAAGGCGACAAGAATTCTGCAGACCAGGCAGCAGTCAACCTGATGAGGAAAAGGTTCGACACCATAGACATAGACGGGCAGGTTGTGATAGGCGAAGGTGAGCGGGACGAAGCCCCGATGCTCTACATAGGCGAAAAGCTCGGGAACGGCAAAGGACCAAAGTTCGATATAGCGGTGGACCCGCTGGAGTGCACAAACAGCGTGGCGTTCGGCAGGCCAAATGCAATCTCCGTGCTTGCGGCAGCGCCAAAGGGAAACCTCCTTGGCGCACCGGACATATACATGAACAAGATAGCAGTCGGCCCGCTCGCAAAAGGAAAGGCAGACATCGACGCAACCCCTGAGGAAAACATTTATGCCGTCGCTGAGGCAGTTGGAAAGGAGGTTGAAGACGTTACCGTAGTAGTTCTTGACCGCGAGCGCCATGAAAAGCTCATAACAGAGATAAGAGCAGCAGGCGCAAGGATAATACTCATCCCTGACGGAGATGTTTCAGGGGCCATAGCTCCAAGCCTTGATTACTCAGGAGCAGACCTTCTGATGGGAATAGGCGCCGCGCCCGAAGGCGTTCTTGCAGCAGCAGCAATAAGATGCCTCGGAGGAGAAATGCAGGCACGGTTCTCATACAAAAACGATGAGGAAAGAAAACGGGCCCAGTCAATGGGCATAATCGACCCTGACAGGAAGTATATGACAGAAGACCTCGCAAGAGGAGATAACGTTGTCTTTGCCGCCACAGGGGTCCTTCCCGGCTTGCTGCTTGAAGGCGTCCAATTCACAGCCACAGGCGCGGTGACGCACTCACTTGTGATGAGGTCCAAATCAAAAACAATCAGGTTCATCAAGGCAATCCACAGAATGGGCCACGAGCACAAACCACAGCAAGGGTGATACCATGGAAAAGTTCAGCAGGGAAACGATTAATGTGCCATCAGATGTCCCATCGGCAATGCGAAAGGAATATGCAGACAACTACTTTAACGCAACCAGGGGAACAGGAAGGCTCATGCTTTTCGCAGGCGACCAGAAAATAGAGCACCTTAATGACGACTTCTTCGGCAATGCAGACATAGGTACAATACCTGTTGATGATGCAGAGCCAGAGCACATGTTCAGGATAGCGTCAAAAGGAGCAATAGGCGTGTTCGCAACCCAGCTCGGCATGGCAGCAAAGTACGGGCACAGCTACAAAGACGTCCAGTACATAGTAAAGCTGAACTCGAAAAGCCACCTTGTTAAAACAGACCAGAAGGACCCGAACAGCAAAGCCATGTGGAGCTCTGCACAAGCAGCTGAGTTCAAGAAAAACTCCGGCCTGAAAATACTGGGCATAGGATACACCGTATACCTCGGCAGCGAGTTCGAATCAGAGATGCTCAACGAAGCCGCTCAATCGATATACCAAGCGCACCAACATGGCCTGCTCTCAGTGATATGGATGTATCCGAGAGGAAGGGCTGTAAAAGACGAAAAAGACCCCCACCTGATAGCAGGAGCAACAGGAACAGCGTGCTGCATAGGTGCTGACTTTGTGAAGGTAAACCCGCCAAAGAAAGAAGGCATGGACTCTGCTGAGATGCTGAAAGAGGCGGTAATGGCAGCAGGCTCAAGAACAAAGGTCATATGCGCAGGAGGAAGCAGCGTTGACACACAAAAATTCCTTGCAGGGCTGCACAAGCAGATACACACAGGCGGAGTGTCAGGAAACGCGACAGGAAGAAACATACACCAGAAGCCGCTAAAGGAAGCAATAAGGATGTGCAACGCGGTATCCGCAATAACACTCGGAAACTACGACGTTGAAAGGGCCGTGAAGGTCTACTACGGGGATGAAGAGTTTGAGATATGAAGCTCAACTGCTTGAAGCACAAGTGCAACTGCTCGAGCAGGAAGTGCGAAGCTTAGTTGGATACCACTTCAGCAGATGGGAACGTAAAGATGTTGCAAGGCACATAATGCTTTTAAGGAGCTCTCTCAATAACCTCGAGGCCAGGGAGCTTGCAGATTGGCTATACATAGCAACAGACAGGGATAAAGGATACGAAGTTGAGCTTGCGTTCTTCAGGGCATATGTTTCGGCATTGGAAACCCTCCCTCTTGCGCGGGGAAACCCTAAAACAAGCGGCCTGCAAACAGCAGTAAGCGAGCTTGTAAAACGATACAGGCCGCATTGGAGCGCGGAAAAAACGGGAAAAATAGCAGAATATTCGCTCGAAAAAGTTGGGCTGTTTTCCCGATACGAACCCGATACGCACGATGATATCAGACCTGCAGAAAAGGGATATGAAGTTCTGCTTGCTTTTTACCGGGCATACTTCTCAGCAACCTCGGGAAAGCAAAAACGTGAAGGAATAAGGCTGGGAAAAAGAAAGGCTGCCTGAGCCATGCTTATGCTTTCTTTTACTGCTTTAGCAACTGAAAACAGCCGGCAGATACATTTATAAATCTCGTCAAGCCCCACAAATCCGGACTGAAAAGGGCCGGTAGTTAAATCTGGTAAAGCCATTCAACTTTGAGCAGGATTTGCTCGGGATTCCAGAATAATGCGCCCTTGGCTAGGGCGAGGCTCCGGGTTCAAATCCCGGCCGGTCCACCATACGCACGAGCTCTTTTTATAAAAATGGAACGCTTTCACGAGCTTGTCGAGCTTGTCAAGAAATGCAGGACAAACTGCCCATGGTGCAGGGAGCAGACAGTCCAGACATACACAGAGCAGCTAATGAGCGAGGCAAAGGAACTCGAGGAAGCAGTAACAAAAGGAGACAGCGAGGGAATCAGGGAAGAGATAGGCGACCTGTTCTGGGATACTGTGATGCTGCTGCACATAGCAGAGGAAAAAGGAATCCTGAGCGCAGGGGACACAATAGCGCAGGTCAACGAGAAAATAAGAAGAAGAAAGCCATACATAGAAACCGGAAGGCAGGTAAGCATAGAGGAAGCAGTAAAAATCTGGAACTCGGAAAAAACAAGGGAAAAAACAAGAAGCAGCACCCGAAAATGAGCAGCGGAAAAGGCTTCCTTCTTGCAGTTCTCTCAGGGCTGTGCATCTCCTCATCCTTTGTATTCGTAAAATACCTCCTGCAATTCATAGGAATGGAGCTACTGATGCTCCTCTGGTTTTCGGCCGCTACCATTGTCTCATGGGCAGCCATGCTCCTGCTTTCAAGGAGACAGCCCACACACTACATCTCATTCTGGAAGGAAGGCCTCATACTGGGCTTTGTCAACTTCGTTGCAGCAATGCTCTGGGCTGCCTCGATAAGCACAATAGGGCCATCACTCACAGCATTCTTCCTCAGGTTCGCAACAATCTTCATAATAGCGCTTGGAATAGTGTTCCTCAGGGAAAAACTCAACAAGCTCGAAATAGCTGGAGCCGCCATAGCTGTTTCAGGAGCCCTGATAATAAGCCTTGACATGAAGATAGTAGCACTGGCAGGAACAATGATAGCAGTCCTTGCAGCCATCACCATAGGCCTGCAGGAATTCATATCAAAAATCTATGTCTCAAGAATAGAGCCCTACACACTAAACAGCCTGAGGGTAAGCTGCAGCTTTCTTTTCCTGTCAGCGTTCAGCATGGCAACTGGCAAAATAGAGCCGGTCCAGATTTGGCTGCTTCCCCTTATAATCTCGGGCTCTGCAATCAGCGCGGTCATCGGATTCATATTCTACTACAAGGCACTCAGCCAGATGAGCATATCAAAGGTAGCTATAATAAGAACACTTGACCCTTTCATAGTAATAGCATATGCGTTCCTCCTGTTCAGGACAGTTCCTGATGCAATAGAGCTGATAGGTGGAGGGCTGATTGTGCTCGGAGTCATCCTGTCTGAGGTAAATCTTGGAAGGGTGAAAGGCGCAATAAGGAAAATGACTTCTGCTCAAAAGTAATACCAAGTAATCATGACGGCCAAAATCAAAAGGCCGAGAAGCAGTACAAGGAATATCAGCAGCGCTGAAGAAACAGCAGCCCACGCCTTGCCAGGACTCAAGCCCTGCAACATTACAAGACCCTTCTGCTGAAGCACAGCGCCGTAACCAATTGCGCCGATGTAAATCGCTGAAAGTAACCACAAATACACTGGGCTGTAGTTCATCACAGAAAAACGGTATGCTGCATTAATTATAGAAGAAACACCTATCATGAAGGACGCAGGAATGAATGAGTAGCAGCAAACCTTAAAAGTCTGCCAGAACCCGTTCCTTGCGCCAACAAACAGGGCAAAAGCATGTAAAGCCCCTGCCGCAACCCAAAGCGCAACAACAACCAGCAAAGCCATAACAATCTCGAAGAAAATGGATGCTCCGAAAATCATTGAAAAAAATGAAAAGTTGCCTATAACGGACAGAATGGAAGACGCAAGAAGCACAACCAGAAACACTGCGAAGGATGACCAAGCGCTTTCCTGCCCTGCCTGCTCAAGAACCGCTCCGGGCTTTGCGAATAAAAAAAGCACCCTTCTCAAAAAATCAGGCATTCATGCATTTGAAACAGAAAGGCTTAAATAGTTATCGTTCCGGATACGCAGACATGCAGATGCAGCACCTGTTCTTTGTTGTGGGAATCATATTCCTCTTTGCATCAGTATCTTACTTCTCCTATCAGTACGTCTTCAGCCTTTCCAAGGAGATAAAGACAGCCATACTCGCACTTCTCGTGGTGGCGTTCTTCTTCGGTGGAGAGCTGATGAAGGAAAAAGGGATGTGAAAGGGAATGGCGTGGTTCCAGGCAGTCGGAGTGCTTGTATTCTTCATAGCCCTAATAGCGTCAATCATAATATACGCCAACCTCAGAAAGCTGTACTACCTGATGTACATAATATCCCTCTCGATATACGTATTCATGGTATCATACGTAATAGAGGCATTCCAGCTCGGTAGAGACACAGTTATGCTTATACTTGCCGCTTCTGCAATAATAATGCTGGGTCTCGGATACTACCTCAAAAAGAGGGAATAGATGAAGCAAAAAAAGCTGAAAGAACAAAAATCCAAACGGGCAGTCACCAAACCCCTGCTAATAGTAGCGCTCTCAATAACAGCCATAATTGTGCTGGTGTTCCTCAGCACAACAAAAAAAGGGCTCACAGTAGAAACTGAGACACTCAACGAACTG
>JACQST010000053.1 GCA_016211185.1 Candidatus Woesearchaeota archaeon
TATAAGTTACAGAATTATCTATAGAAAAATTCCCGGTGCTCAGTCTAATCTTATCCGTTGAAATCCTTTAGGAAGCTCTTTAACCTCTACTACGGGTACATCCCAAGTTCCGGCAGGAGTGACAACTAATCCAGCTTCACGTGGGGAGATAGATGGATAAAATCTGCTACCCATCCGTTTATTTAGTTCTCCTAAACGTATTTTGACAATAGTATCGTATTGGTTACGCGAGCCGAGAGCAACATTTGTGGTGATTTCTTCCGAGACCAAAATTGCAGGCTCGCTAGCGCCTAATTCAGCAAGACCACGTGTTTTATAAATAGCCGCCATAGGTGAGCCAACTGGAAATTCAGAAGTATAGTAATCTATTACGCGAACGCCTGTTAATAGAGGATTATCGCCTATGGCTTCTAAATCCAGAGTACTTCCACGTACTTGAATCCTTTTGACAAGTGCATAGACGTAAGTGTCATCGGTAATTCCATAATGACTCATTACTGCACTAGTTATTGTTGGAGATCTCATAAGAAGTAGGTCGGCCGCTGTAAGTTCGCTTTTGCCTATAAACGAAGAGCTTCGAACAGACGATAATTCGACAGGCTTTCCATTAATGGGATCTGTAAGGGATTCTATAACCTTTTCCGCTTGTCTTCTCGCGCTCCCGGCATTGAAAGCGCTACCACTTCGGCCAAATCCAGGTAAACCTTTAAATTTGAATTGGCCGAATGCGAGTGCAAGCCCTAAAACCTCCATGTCACTAGGCACTCGACCGTATGCAAAATAGTCGACTACTGTTCGGGTGCTAAACAACGGATCAGTTGCGGCAAGAAGCATTTTCATTGGAGAATTAAGATTTTCTGTTATTATGCCTCGCTCAGTCCGGACTTCCTCTATTATGCGAGCAAGTGTTTCTTCATTAATACTATAAATACGCTGGTCATTGGGAGGGTCCAAATAATTTTTACCTGTACGCAAATATAATCTGTAACCACCTGTATCAGTTACCGCAGGAAAGTAAGGAATCAGAACTTCATAAATCGCATATCCCCTTTGGTTCAGTTTAGCAAAAAGTGAATTCATAAAAGCATTATCCATGTTATTAACGGAATCTATTAACTCACGAGATGAAGGTGGATTCATAATGCAAGCAGTTTGTGAACAATAAGTTGAAATAAAATCTGCTCTATTGTAGAGAACAATCTCTTCTCCTGCTTTCCAACTATATTCAGGAGTAGGATATATGCCGAACGCCTGCATTGTCAAAGTCCAGCGTTGGTAATCAGACATCTGCTCTACAGACTGCGCCCCAACGCCAGCAAACTCGTCCCCAACCGCATTTGCAGCCACAGTGCCTGATACCTTTGTAATTGCGTATGCTTTGCTCCCACAGGTTGTTCCTTGGCACCGGCTTTCGTCTGTTGTCTGGACAGTTGCAATTATGTGGTAATCCGCTTCCTGTGTCGGTGTCCAGTAGGTCGTTATCTCTGCTGTTCCGAGTGATGATGCTCCTCCATATTCTGCCCTATAGGCTCCTATGAGGCACCATTCGCCGTAGGCCTTGGAGTCCATGCATCCTGCTGGCAGAGCGATGCCGCCTTGGTCATTTACTTTTTTTGTAGCCCATACAGCTAATACAGCTACAGACTTGGGGGAGCCGTCAGGTTTCTGGCCCGCGTTTGCCTTTGCCTTGTATGTTAGTCTTTCGTTAGCTCTTCCGGTGAGCGGTGCTTCTGTTAGCTCAGCAGTTGGTTGTCCTCTCTGTGCAGGGCTTGGGCTTGGTGAGGTAACTGTAGGCACAACGGGGGTGACTGTTATTGTTGTTGCGTCTGTTCTGCCAAAGCCTCCGCATCGGGGCCATTCAGGGCTGCTGATGAACGGGTTTCCGCTGCACTGCTTGCCGTCTGTTGAGAAAGCATTCACAACAGCAAGATAGCTCCCAAACTCGTTCGGGGTCCATGCTCCCTGAACTGAAGTTCCGCTTGGAGGTGGAAGTGCGCTGAAATCGGTCCTTGCGACAAGGCACCATTTGTCATTAGACTGGCTTTGGCAGTTGCTGGGAAGCGAGATTGGCTGAGGGTTGAGAGGGCTTGACGTCTTTGTTATCCAGACCTCAGCTTTGCTCGTGCCTTTTCCTTCAGGCGCTGTGACGCTAGCCTTAAGGGTTACGGGTTCGCCTATTTTTACGTTTCCAGGAGGGTTGTCAAGCCAAGCGGTGATTTTATCTTGGGTGTTTATGGCAAAATCGTGCTCCGTTCTTGGAGATTCTCCTGTAGTGGGAGGTGATGGCTCCACGTTCAGCTGCACTATGTCCTCTCCGTTGTTTGAGCATGCGTAAGGACCTTCCTGTCTATTTCCCGTGCAGATTATTTCGTTTGGATTATAAGCCCTCATGTATACATAGTATGTTCCGGGTATCTGGGGCACGAAACTGGCGTAGCATATCTGCGGCTCGAAAACACCCGTTTTCTCCTCGCCGTATACGCAGGAGCCAATTGTCATAGGATAAGTGTCTGGTAACATATATTCAAGTAACTCTATTTTCCTGAGGCTTCTGCCGCTTGCGTATGCCGCTACCCTGACTTCTTTTCCTGCTTCAACAGTTGATGGGCTGGCGTAAAGTATGTAGCCTCTAAACCTGCCTGAAGGAACTGCTTGCTCTGATATGCCTGCATCTCTTGTGCTCGCAATTATGCCCACTTTCGGTGCGCTCACATATGCCTTGAACACGTCGTTCTTCTTCTCGCTGCACCTTACCCATTCTTCTGGGAGGGGCCAGAACGGGTTTCCTGTGCATTTGTATCCTGAGGAGTCAAAAGCGTTGACAACAACGTATTGGCTTTCGCCGGATTGCTCAGATGGAGTTGGAGGTGTCCATGCTGCCTCGCACCTGTATCCGTAGAGCGCGTTGAGTGGGCTTCTGAACGTGCAGCTCTTGATGAGTGACCACCCTTGTTTCTGTGAGGAGCTGTTCCATATCTCCATCTTTGTGATGTCTGAATCAGGGTCTGAGGCTGTTGCCTCAACAGGGTAGCCGTTGCCTGAGTACAGGTCTCCGGATACGAGCCTTTTGTCAACGGTTACTGTTGCTGATGGCGCTGCAGCATCTTGTTTCGGGACTATCTTTGCATCGAAGTGGTCATACAGCGCCATGCACCTATTCCAGCCCTCTGGAAGCTCAAAGGTGTTTCCCGAGCATTTGTAGCCCGCAGAGTCGTATGCATTCACCACGAAAACCATGGAGCCTAAAGTGGTTGGGGTGTAGAACACTGAGCAGTAGTCTATTTTCTTGTTTTGTGTCTGGCACTCTTCAAGATTTTTCCAGTCCTGCGTGTTTGATGGGCTGACCCATATCTGTATCTTGCTCAGGTCTCCATCTGAATCTTCTGCTTCTGTTGTGATGTTGAGTTTCTTTCCAATATACAATCTGTCTGCCGCGATAGAGGAGCCATCCACTGTGATGTATGCAACCGGCGGTTTGCCAACAGCTATTCCGGGGATATCTCGTAGTGTTGGCTCATTTTTGCATCTGTAGCAGTATTGCTTGTCGTCCTTCTCTGCGTTTGGCTGGTTTCTGCACCAGTCATTCCACTGCGCGTTGTTTGGATACGTGGGGCTTTGGCAGTTCTCGAGGTTTCCGTAGTTGTTGTCACCGCAGGCTTTTTCGTATCCTCCAGGGCACTTGTTTGAGGGCAGCCTCTCAAGGTCTGAGGCTTGCGAGGTGCTTTGCGCACCGATTCTGTTTACAGGCTGGTTTTCGGACTGGGCAAGCACGTCGCAGTAGTTTTCGCAGCAGTCTCCTATTGTCAGGCAGGCTGCATCGCAGCCGCACCCGTCTGAGGAGAGTGAGCCAAGGTTTTCTCGGTAACATCTACCCGGGTTTGTTTTTCCCTTTATCTGCTCTTTGCACTTTGCAGAGGTGAGGCCTGTTGTCGCTGGCCTCACTGAACTGGCTGACATTCCATGATAATCAGAACCATCATCACCAGAACCCTCTACTTCATCAGAAGAGTCTGCCGAGCCAAATGGCCAGCATACAGTCCATATACCAAAAATGAAGCATGAACCAGACCCGCCACCGCTGCCGGGATTGTCTTCGCCTACACGTGCGTCACCTGTGGCTGAACCAGACCCGCCACCGCTGCCGGGATTGTCTTCGCCTACACGTGCGTCACCTGTGGCTGAACCAGAACCGCTACCTGTATCTTCACAGACCTCTCTGTTAATCTCAGAATCAGAGCCTGCTCCAGGTCTTTCACAGCGTTCCCTTCTGATTTCAGGATCTTCGCCTACACGTGCGTCGCCTGTGGCTGGGCACATGTAACGACATCTTTCGTTTCGTTGAGTTGCTATTACTTTGTATCTCATGTGGTCGCAATCAGGGTCAGGGAAGTATATGATTTGCCTTTCATAGTCGCAGGCATAGCACTCCCAGTATATCTCTGTAGTGCAATCAGGGTCAGCAGGGTCAGATGTAGATGTAGATGAGGGGAAGCCAGGGTTCGGAGAAGCCTGGCACCATTGTAGGGTTTTACATGCAGGATCTTCCCTTTCTCCGACGCCTTCTTTTTCCCGTATTGTGCAGTCAGGGGCTTTGATGTAAACTCGGGAATATCCGCAGCGTGTGCATTGGCCAAATTCTCCTGCTGTGAATTCACACCTGTTCTGCGTGTAGGGATCCATCCCGGTTATTGCAGAAGCAAACGCACCCGTTACTGATGACATGGTGCTTGCTTTGGTTAGGGCTGTGCCATTGTTCAGGTCATACGCTACGAGTCCTGCTGTCACTAATAGAAGGAACGCGAACACCCAGAAGAGCGGGTTTTCCTTTGCGACTGAAGAAAGAGTCAGTAGACTATCTGATTTTGCCTTTGTTTTGGCACCCATTTTGGCTCTTTGCAGTCAGTGCTTTTTAAGCTTTTTGTTTTCGGTTTTCTGTTTTTAGTGGCTTTTCTCGGAGTTTCACGGGTTCTTATGGATGCAGGCTTGCTGCCTTGTTGGCTATCTTCCTTGCAACATGCAGCTGCTCTGGGAGCTTGTGCGGAGCGATTATGCTTTTCTGGACTATGTCTATGCTTGTCTGGAGGCTTATTCTGTGCCCTGGGCTTACGTATATTGGCTTGCTGTATTCCTTTGTCTTTATGGCCATCCCTCTGGCTTCGCCTTCATATGTTATCCTTCCATTTTTATCTGGCTCTCCGCATATGAGCTGTTTCGCCACCCCTATTGTAGGTATGTCCAGCGCAACTCCTATGTGCGATGCTATGCCTATCCTGAGCGGGTGGAGTATTCCGTGCCCTTCTATCATTAGTATGCTTGGCTTGTGCTCAAGCTTTCCGTATGCTGATGCTATTGCTGGGCCTTCCCTGAAATAGAGTAGTCCTGGTATGTATGGGAAGTTTTCTTCTGTGACAGCTGTTTGTGCCTCGACCAGCTCAAGGTTTTTGTCGAGCACTGCTATTGCTGAGATTATCTTTCCTTCTGAGTATGCCTGGTCTGCGCCTGCTGTGAACTCTGTCTGTGGGAAGTCGTCAGTAGTCACGACTTTTTTTGCTGCTTCCTGCTGCTGCAGCCTGTACTTTCTGGTGTCCATTGCTCTGTTTGAGGATTCTCAATTTTTAAGTGTTGCTGAAAGGAGCATCCAATCTGCAAATAAAAAGTAAAAAAGAACTCTCTGCCGCCTAGTTGACAGTCACTGCAAGGTAAGCTGACCTCACCAGTCCTCCTCCTGTGCCGTTAACAACCATGTAGTAAGTCATTGGAACTGTTTCATTGGTTGTCTGTATGCTCAGGGTGGAGTTGTATGAAGGCATGCCGCTTGCAGTGCTCAGCAAGCAGGTCGAGGCATAAGGGCAGCCAGCCATGGAAATGTTCACTGTCTGGGAGCTTCCCTGGAGCAGGTTCACAAATACTGTTGATGACGCAAAGTCTGATTGCTGCATTGTTATGCTGCCCGGGACTGCCGAAACATTGAAGTCGAACTCAGGCTCAGTAACTGTCACGTTCCTGCTTAGCTGGTTGTTGGCCTCGCTTATCTCAGAAACGGTTGAGTCAACATCGGCTGTTGCGAGATACTCGTGCTCGCCTGCTGTCAGGTATGGATAAACAGACAGCACCTGGCTTTGTCCAGGCGCAAGGCTGCTTGTTCCAAGCCTCCAATAGCCGCCAGTTCCATCAATCCTTAGTACAGATGTGGCTGCTGTTGCAGTGCCTATGTTCCTTACTGTAACCCTCACTTCCACAGTTGCAGGCCCTGAAACCGGGCTTGGGGGATTGAACGATATGTCCGTTACTGTTAAGTCCGGCTGGGTTACGTTCAGGGTGTATGTTGTTGACCTTGTGAGTGCGCTGCTTGTGCCTGTGACGTTCATCACGTATATTCCTGTTGGCGTTCCTGTTGTGGTGTTCACTGTGAATGTCGATGCGTATGTGGGGTTTCCTGAGGCAGGGTTCACGCTGCAGGCTGCTTCTGTTGGGCAGCCGGATACTGCTAAGTTGACGTTTTCCGTGTTTCCGCTGACAAGCGTCACGTTTATTGTTGTCTGCGCAGTACTTCCCTGTGTTGTTGTTCCTGTTGCAGGGCTTGCGCTCATAGCAAAGTCAAACGGCGTGTATGTTACGTTTACCGGCAGCCAGTCAAGCCTGCAGTGTACAGTTCCTCCTGTGCCGTTCTTATAGCAGGTTACATTTACCCTTAGGTTGCTGTTGTTCAGCATTGAAGGTGTCCATGAGAAATCGTTAGTTGCGTCTATTATATGTGCCTGTTCCGGGACGTTGCCTCCTATCGTGTGAACCGGCCCGTATGTCAATCCGCCGTCATTGCTTACCCTGACAGTAGCATATCCTGATGTGTCTGTTGAGTAGAAGTCAGCCCTTACCTTGACCGAGTCGACTGCGGCGGTTTGCGGGATGCTGAGCCCGTATCCCATCCACGTGGAGGTCATGGTTGTTGTTTTCGTTACTGAGGTCACTGAGCGGTTTATGCCGTCAAGGAATGCGTTCCCGCACACAACCCACTGTCCTGCGCACGCATTTGGGTTATTGACAGTTATTGTGGCCATTGCTGCAGGCACAAGCATGAGCAATGCAACGACAGAAAGAATGGTTTTTTGCATGGAATTCATAGTCATTTTTCACCATCGTTCTTTTTTTGTTTATTTGTGTGTGCTTCGCGGCACCATTATAAAAAAATTTCGGTCATCGTCGTGAAAAGCCGATTCTTCTTTTAGCCCTGCGCAGGTGACGAAATAGTAGATGAACTGTCCGAGCTCATTCTATTTTCGTGAACCGCCTTTGGGTTCTTCATCAAGAAACTTTTCCTTAATTTCTTTTATCAGCTCTACCGAGTCTTTTCTTCCGGCCATTGCTTCATTGATGCTGACATTTTCACCATAATAGTTTACGGCATTCCTTAGCTTTCTCATGCTGTCAAATTTTAATGCGATTACAGGCTCGCCTTTTTCCTTAAGAAAATATGTGAATGCCTCATGGGAGTACACCTTAAAGCCGTCTTTCAGGCAAACAGCTTCAACAATCTCTCTCAATGCTTCGTAATACGTCACTAAAATGCTTGCTGCGCTAATATTGTCAATCTTCTGGTCCTTAAGAAATCGCAAATGGTTATTTGATGTTTCCATTAGTGACTTAATTCGGGCACTATCAGGACTTCCCTTTCTTACCTTGCCTTGCTCAATGAAGTCAGAAAAGTTCATCAAAAAACCTCCAGGAAGCCTTTAATTATACTCCCATTTAGAATGCTATTGGCAAGGTTCTTGTTTTTCTTCTGCATGTCTCTAAATTCCTCATTGCTTTTCAAAAAAAGTTGAATTTCTGCTCCAAGTAGTTTGTTGAACTTATCAAGGCTGACCTGTTTTTTAA
This sequence comes from Candidatus Woesearchaeota archaeon, assembly GCA_016211185.1. Classification (GTDB taxonomy): domain Archaea; phylum Nanobdellota; class Nanobdellia; order Woesearchaeales; family UBA10216; genus JACQST01. The sequence continues at coordinate 7,876 of JACQST010000053.1, forward strand.
TATTGCTTAAAGCAAAAATATCTACGTCGCTGTTTTTGTCATTTTCTCCTCTGGAAAAGGAGCCGAATAATACAATCGCTGTGGGAAAATGCAATTCCTTGTCAAGATATTCAATCAGTCCAGAGCCCTTAATCTGTCTTATATTCCTGCAAACTTTGGCATCTTTGTAAGTGGCGCTTTCAGTATCAGCCTTAAACAACAGATGTCCCCTTTCAAGCTTTCTCAATATAAAACCTTCCCTGTTAAGCTCATTCAGGTATTTGGAAGCTGTAGTGGCATTGACTTTGGAAAGCCTTGCCATTTCCCTGACGTGAAACCATTTAACCGGCTCTTTAAAAAAATACTCCAAAAATGAATCTATTCGAATAACCCTAGACATGTGTCTATTAAAATAGACAACTGTTTATATATTTTCCGGTCTTAAGTTCGTAAAAAACAAGTGGGCCCACCCGGGTTCGAACCGGGGACCCTCACCCTGTGAAGGTGATGTCATATGCAGCTCCATTGCCGGCTTTATGCCTGCTGCAAAAGGCGCTGGAGTAACCGCTAGACCATGGGCCCTTGGCGTTATGTGTTTTTTGTTGCTTATTTATTGGTTTTGGTTCAGGTCACCGCGCATACAAAAGCTTAAATACTATGGCGCTATAGTAAGGCTATGGTGACCACTATTCAGGTTGAGGAAGAGACATTGGAGCTTCTTAAGAAGCTTAAGGAGCACTTCAATGTATCTACATATAATGAAGCGATTGAAAGAATGGCGGAAAGGGGTCTTCGCCGAAGGTCGATGCAGGGTTATTTGGGCAGGCGCAACAGGGCAGATATTCTTAGGGGCTTAAGGGACAAGCATGAGAGGCTTTAGGCTTATTGATTCTTCGGCATGGCTCCTGTATTTTTTTGGGCAGGGCAAAGATGTGACCGCCATTATAGATGGAAACGGCATTCTGCTAACCGCATCGATTTCTTTGTATGAAGTCAAAAGAAAGCTGTTAAATGTGAAGGAAGCACAGGATAAGATCAGCAGCGTATTGGAATTCATTAAGGCAAGGAGCCTCATCATAAGTGCTGATAGGGGCATATGTGAGGCAGCAGCGGACATCTCATTAAGGTTCGGGCTTGCTGCTGTTGATTCACTAATATATGCAACAGCGTTTCTGAATGATGCAGAGCTTGTCACTGCAGATAATGATTTCAGGGGAATTAAGGGGGTGAGGATGGTTTAGCTTCTTATTAGCCTGATTGCCTTGAGTTGCTCCTTTCCGAGGCTGACTGCTCTTTCGTGCTCTGCTGTGAAGCCGTTTAGCTGGGCAACTTTCTTTAGTAGCTCGGGGTTTCTGAGTATGCATGTCATTGTTCCTTTCACGGAGAGCGCGTATTTTGCCTGGTAGAACAGTTCCTTGTATAGTTTTTCCACGAATCTTGAGTGGAGCCTGCTTGACTCTTCTGGAGGGCTTGTTACGATTTTGTCTATCTCCCCTTCGGAGAACTTTGTGTCAAGCCATTCAAGCTCTATCCTGCTGAATGTTATTTTCTTTACAACCCCTGCCAGCTTCGCGTTTTTTTGGGCTGCGGTTATGCTGGGCATTGACGAGTCTATGCTGTATATTGAGGTCTTGGAGCCTGTATTCATTTCGCGGTCTATTTTTTTGAAGAAGGAGTCAAAGTCCTCGTTCTCGAGGGGCTTGAGGGTTCTGAATGCGAGTGCGTCTTTCCTGTAGTGGTTTACTGGTGTTTTTGTGGCGTAGAGTGCTGCCTCTATCGGTATTATGCCTGATTTTGTGAAGGGGTCAAGGAGCGTGTCTGTTCTCTTGTATTCTGCGAGCCGGGTGAGGCAGTAGGCAATTGTTCCCTTGAGGGCTGCGGGGTGCGCAAATATCCTGTAGTCTCTCTTGCTCAGGTCCATTCCTGCGAGGTCCACGCCAAAGTATATGGTGCTTTCTGCGACGTATATGTAGAACGTTATGTCAGGGTTGTCGAGGCTTATATCTCTGTTTGTCTTGTCTTTTATGGTTTTTGCTGCTTCGAGCATGATGTCTTGGCTTGTGAAGCGGTGTGTTCCTGTCCTTGCGCAGACTACTTTGAAGGTGGTATTTTCTGAGAACCAGGGGGAGAGGTCTGTGTCTGCTATTGCCCTGTTGAGGTTGGATGCTGTTTCTGCTATGTCTTGGGTTGCTTGTGTTTTTGCAAGGAGGCTCATGACCTTTATTGCTGACTGGGCTTTGTAGCTGAGCAGGCAGAGGTCAAGCAGGTTTTTTGCGTGCAGGATTGCAACTGAATCTTCTGTTTCTGCTTCGCATCCTGCAAGCTCTTCGGCTTCCTTTGCAGCTATGTCCTCGAACCCTTTGTGCGTTATTATTAGCCCTTTCATAAAGAGTTTACTGTTCCGGTTGTTGTGCTGGCTGGGTTTCCTGTGCTATTATCGCTGCTGAGGCCAGCTTGTCGTTCTGCAGCTTCATTATCCTTACTCCTTGTGTGTTTCTTCCTATTACGGGTATGTCTTTTGCTGTGATTCTTATGGCTATTCCTGTCCTGCTTATCAGCATTAGCTCGTCTGTGTCTGTTACGGGCTTTATTACTGCTGCCTTGCCGTTTCGTTCTGTTGTCTGTATGTTTATGACGCCTGAGCCTCCTCTTCCTATGAGCCTGTATTCGTTGACAGGGGTTCTTTTTCCGTAGCCATTTTCTGTTATTGTTAGGAGTGTTTTTGTCTCGTCTGCCTGCACCATTCCTATGACTTCGTCGTCCTGCCTGAGCCTTATGCCCCTTACTCCCTGTGATGCCCTACCTGTTGGTCTTATGTTTGATTCGTCAAATCTCGCGGCAAGGCCGTTTTTTGTTGCGAGTATCACGTTCCTGCTTCCGTCTGTGAGCTCAACGCCTATCAGTTCGTCTCCTTCGCTTATGTTTATGGCTATTATGCCTCCTCTTCTTGGCCGGGAGTATTCTGCGAGGTTTGTTTTCTTGACTATGCCTTTCTTTGTGGCCATCATCAGGTAGTGCCTGCTGTCGAACCTGCTTACCGGTATGAATTCGGTTATCTTTTCGCCTTCGATGTCGAGCAGGTTTACCATTGCCTTTCCCATGGCGTGCCTTGAGGACTCGGGTATCTTGTATACCTTGAGCCAGTGCGCCATTCCCTTATCTGTGAAGAACAGTATGTGGCTGTGCGTGTTCGCTACGAATATGCTTTCGAGGAAGTCCTGTTCCCCTGCCTCTGCTGCTATTATGCCTTTGCCGCCTCTTCTTTGCTGCTTGTAGTTGTCAAGGGACATCCTTTTTATGTAGCCGTTGTGTGTCACGGTTACTATTGCTTCCTGTGAGGGGATGAGGTCCTCGTCTTCTACGTCTTCTATGCTTTCTCCTATTTCTGTCCTTCTTTGGTCGCCGTAGTCTTTCCTGAGTTTTTCAAGCTCTGCCTTGATTATGTCAAGGATTTTCCTTTCTGATGCAAGTATGCCTTTCAGTTCTGCTATGAGCTTTAGCAGCTCTGAGTGTTCCTTTCTGAGTTTTTCCTGCTCAAGTGAGGCGAGTCTCTGGAGCCGCATGTCAAGTATGGCCAGTGCCTGTTTCTCTGTTACCTTTAGCTTGCTGATGAGTGCTGCCTTTGCCGAGGGAGCGTCCAGCGATTCCCTTATTATTCTGATGGTTTGGTCTATGGAGTTGAGTGCTTTTATGAGGCCTTCAAGGAGGTGTGCCTTTTCCTCGGCTTTGTTTAGGTCGAAGGTTGTTTTCCTTATTACGACTTGTTTCCTATGCGATACGAAGCTGCCTACTATCTGCTTTAGCGTAAGTGTTTTTGGCTCGTTGTTTACCAGGGCTATCATTATTACTCCGAATGTTGACTCGAGCCTTGTGTGTGAGTAGAGCTGGTTTTCTGCTATTTCAGGCATTGCGTCTTTCTTGAGCTCTATTACTATGCGTATTCCATCCCTGTCGCTTTCATCCCTGAGATCTGATATGCCTGTCAGCTTTTTTTGCTGTACGAGCTCTGCTATTTCCTCGATTAGCTGTGCCTTGTTGACCTGGTAGGGGAGCTCTGTTACTATTAGCCTGGTTTTTTCCTTGTGCTGTTCAGTCTTCATCCGTGCCCTTACAGTTATAAGCCCCCTGCCTGTCTCGTATGCCTTTCTCACTCCTTCGAGGCCGCATATTATGCCTCCTGTCGGGAAGTCAGGCCCTTTTATGTGTGCCATGAGTTCGGCTGTTGTTATGTCCGGGTTGTCTATGTATGCTCTGGCTGCGGCAGTTACCTCTGCAATGTTGTGGGGCGGTATGTTTGTTGCCATCCCCACTGCTATTCCTGAGCTTCCGTTTACGAGCAGGTTGGGTATTTTTGAGGGCAGTACCACTGGCTCCATTAGTCTGGCATCAAAATTCTGTGCAAGGTCGACGGTCTCTGAGTCTATGTCTGCAAGAAGCTCTTCTGCTATCCTTGACAGCCTTGCTTCTGTGTATCTGTATGCTGCGGCAGGGTCTCCGTCGACAGAGCCAAAATTCCCTTGCCCGTCGACTAGTGTGTAGCGCATGTTGAAGTCCTGCGCCATCCTTACGAGGGCTTCGTAAACTGCCGAGTCTCCGTGCGGGTGGTAGCTTTTCAGGACTTCCCCCACTATGCCTGCGCATTTTGAGTATTTCTTGTCATGGAAGAGCCCTTCCCTGAACATGGCATAGAGTATTCTTCTCTGGACTGGCTTGAGGCCGTCCCTCGCGTCAGGTAGCGCTCTTCCTATCAGCACAGACATTGCGTAGTCAAGGTATGAGGTCTTCATTTCCCGGTCTATCTGCCTGTCAAGTATCCTGTGCTGTGTGTTCGGTGATGACGCTGGAGAATCCATTTTTTCAATGAAAAAAGAAACTTGGCTGCTTTAAAAAGATTTGGTTGGGCTTGCAGCGCGCCATTGTGCTATCACGTTTTTACTTTACATAAGGTCACCCCGTTTGGGGTGACTATTTATGTATAAACTTACATTTGA
>JACQST010000057.1 GCA_016211185.1 Candidatus Woesearchaeota archaeon
CATCCAACCAGTGACAAGATATCTGTAAATGCTTCCTCCTCGGCAGAAATAATTGGAACACCTAAAGTTGCGGATAGAGTAACATCGCTTGCGCTTAAGGTTTCCAAGCCAGGGAATATTGTTATCACACTAAAGGCCGATCCGGATTCCGCATTGAATCCTGCATATCTGGTAGTTAGAGAGGAAAGTTTCGATTTCTCAATATCAGTATCACAAAGCTCTCTGTCCATCACGCAAGGAAGCTCAGCTACAACGTCTTTCAATCTGATGAGCACTCAGGGAATATCCCAGCAAACATCTCTATTGGTTTCGGGTTTGCCTTCTGGAGTGACAACTAGCTTTAGCCCGACAACAGGCACGCCAAATTTCACATCGACCATCACTCTGGCAACCTCCAGCACAACACCCGCGGGCATCTATGCCGTGACGGTTTCAGGAACGGCTGGAGGCAATACCCATTCGGTAACGTTTACTCTTAACATTCTGTCTATGATGGTGCCTCCTCAACCAGCTCCGCAACCAGTGCCCCAACCTGCACCGCAACCTCAGCCTGTTCCACAACCCCTACCGGGTCCCCAGCCCCAGCAACCAGTTCCACAACCTGCGCCAGCTCCAGCACCGGCCCCTGCACTGGCTCCTCAACCTCAGCCTCCTGCACCTCAACGAGAACCAGTAGCACCATTACCAGCCCCAGAACTCCCTCCAGCGGCAGAGCAACAACCCCCTCCGGCTGTGCCACCAGTGCCAGCTCCGGTGCCAGAACAACCTCCCCCCAACCCGATTCCTGCACCAAGAGCAGCTACAGATAACGGCACTTTGCAGCTAGGACTTCCAGTAATACTGGGCGCAGGTGTTGCTATCGCTATAGGTATTGCCTTAGCCATACGATTTAGAAAGAAACCCTAGGACAAATATACGGTTCAATCAGGTCTGTGTTCGTAATCGAACGAGGGTTATAACAACGCGCATTTTTGTGCGATGAGTACCAACAGTGACGATTTCGGCTGCGGCAGCTATGTATTGTCAGAACTTATTTATCTTGAGTCAGTCATAGGTCTGATTTGCTAATACGATCATCTGCCTCCTTTTCAGAAAAACCAGCTTCTCTAAGCATCAGTTAGATAGCAAGTTTCTTCACCTTAGGACTCTTTGCCTTTTGTGATTATCATCGCATAATCAAGATCGCCCACTGGAGCTACAGTAATTTAGCACGCGCTCTCTTTACAATTAGAACTCCCGCTCCTGGTAGGCGCAGTCGATATTCGAGCAACAAGTGTGGCCTTTGCTCTGCTTCGAGCTCGGCGGAAGTAAGATAGTTTCAAACCTCTCGGTGCTTCAGATGTTGAGAAAGAATTGACTCTAGTACTTCATCATAGATTTGGTCGAAGATCCTCTTAACAACCGAATGAACATTTCCGTTCCGCAACAACCTAAGATATTTTTGCCGCCTCTCTTTGACACGATAGTTCTCCATCCAACTACGAAAGGCCATTGTAGTCGAGAAGCCGACAATTTTACTCATACGGGACGAAATTTCCCGAAGTCCTGCTAATCTTGTCTTGTACTCCGTCCTGTACCTACTTGGCGCGAGATCGTAGTGACTGAAAGACTTCTCCGCCCTCTCGAGCATCTCGTTGATTGTATTGTGCATAGAGAAATACCACTGTTGGGTCGAGTTTTTGGCGTAGCCGGAAATCAGGCTATAGGTTATGGCAGCTTCGATCTGTGGAAGCTTTTGAGTAGATATTTCAGACCTGGTAATTCGCATGTCCCTCTTTTTCAAGAAGGCATTGCGTTCCTCCAAGGCGCTGATGAGCTCTCTATCAGCCTTTATCTCCTCCCGTAATTCAGCAAAAAACAAACCCAGATGCGCCACGATTCCGGGTAGAGGATGCTTGTCGACATCAACAAATGTAACATTCGGCCTCCCTTCCCGTTTGGAGTAACTCTTCGAAAGCCTCCCTCTAGGAAGCACCATCGTCAAGGTGGGTGATAGCGAAACCTTATGCCACATTATCCTATTTAGGTTCTTCTTCTCAGTAAGCCTTACGAATTCCTTGAATTCGCTATTTGTAATTATTCTTTCTGCAGTCTTTTCGCTTAGACCACTCAGGATCGAGAGTTCGCGCCTAGTCGGGTCCCTTCCAAAGAGAGATCTCCCCACTTCCAAGGCAAGAAAGAGTTTACTAACAGAGTTCTTCTGCCTTGTCTCCCAACCAGAATCCTCAGCGGCGATAGGCTCAAAAGACTTGAGATGCATTTCCAGTCGCCATTGAAGTAATCCCATCATTTCTGGACAGAACCGCCACCCGCTGTCCTGAAAACTCTATGCTAAATAGCTAATCTTGCTTCTAACTAGTTGAGCCTTCCACAAAAGAATCTTGGTGTCAAAGGCAGCAGAAAGGGGTTCCTACCTGAGCAACGAACTCGCCTACCAGCCGATCCAGCGCTAGAACAGGTAAGACTTCTGCCACCTTTGACCGAGTGCATAGGGACAGTAGAAGAAATAGAAAGTGGCTCAGTGGTGATTAGTTGCACTAGGAAAGTCAGGATATTCCTGCAAGACAAACTGCCTCGTAATTATTCATACATTCTGCGGAGAGGCTCCACAATAGGGATACTCCAGCTGGAGGACGGGAGTATCAGAATCAGACGAATAGATCGTAGGCAAGAGGTTTGACTGTTCATAAACGAAGACGCCGTCGGAGATACAGAAGGTACCTCCTCCTATCTGATCACATAATCCTCCTAGTAAAACACTACAGCACACTGACCATTCGTTTTTTGTATTACCTTTTGGTTAGCAGATTTCCGAAACTGTATCCTAACGACAAGCGCACCTACAAATCGGTAGTCCACAGGTCGACCAAATTAAGGAGAGTCGATCCGAAACTAAACGCGAAATTTATCGACCCAACAAGGCACTTCATCGAACAGCGTTACTCGTACCATCCTATTGAGATGTGGACAGAAAAAGGGTCGCTCTTACCGCCGCTAATGCCCCTAGCAAAGCTATTCGGAGTCAACGTGTTGATATTGCGAGGATTTGGCTCCCTATCTGCCATCACAAGGGCACTAAAAAGGGCTATAGCTAGGGGCATTAAGCTGATACTTTACATCGGGGATTGGGACCCCTCAGGATTAGAAATTGAGGAGGTCTGTCGCAGAGAAACTGGGATAGAATTCAAGCGTGTGATGGTTACGAAGGAGCAAGCGACAAAGCTTAAGCTAATTCCGATGCCTGCGAATCGAAGAGACTCAAGATGGAAAAAATTTGTGCAAAAGCATGGTAACAAGGTGTGGGAGGTTGAATCTCTTCGGCCAAGAACCTTTCGAAAGTTGTTGGAGCAGGCGCTGAGAGAAGCTGTTCCTACATCTTTCCTTGAAGAAATGGAATTGAGGACGAGAGCTTCCAAGTTTGTCAGACCTTACATTGCGAGATTGGGAAGAAAGATGGGAGCAGATGTCAGAGGGTGGATCAAGCAAGGACTATCAGAGGAGGAGATCAGGAGGCGCCTGCTAGACAGGTACCGCCGATAATCACCAAAGAACTAGTAATGGAGGCATGGTGAAGACATCTTGAGGGAACACAAGGAGAACGGAGAGCCTGCATCATTCAGGGAACATCATCCTAATTCTGCCGATTATATAGACAATGGAGCGGTCCGGCTCACATCGGAAATGACTAGGCACCCAGAACGAATAGTTAGGAGCGTGATCGAACTAGAGATGGCCAATTTTGGCGGAGCTAGGAAGATCGCGGACAGGGTTTCGAAGGAGGAGAATTGCAGGCTTACAAAGGATACGGAGATGAAGATCTGGAAACAAAGGCTTCGACGAAGTCTACTGCCTGGGATACTCATTCCTAGGAAGGGCAAGACTCAACGCTCTCTGCAACGTAGAACTAGTTGCCTTCTCTAATTCTGAGCTTTTCATTGATAAGATGTAGCGATTCCCTGATCAGGTCTGCTCTTGGGATATTCATATGAATTTCATAAAGTGTGTATGTGGGGTCGTGTTTAGCAATTTGTGGAAGCATGGCAGACAAAACATAGTTCTCGTCCACGTGAAGATCTGCTCGGTAGAACACCTCAACCACTTCTTCCGATGGCTTTGTTTCTAGTTGTTGCTGGATCATCACACCGGTAAAGGCAAGCTGTAATGTAGGCTCGGTGAATTCGAAAAGACTGCGTCGGGAGGGGACACCAAATGCCTTCTCTACTTGTTCCTGCCATCCATTAACCTGTTCGACTATTCTCTTCAGGTGTTCCAACTGGGCACGCCAGTCTCCTTTGCTCTTCTCCAGCGCCTCCGCATATAGCTTTGAATCGTCCATCATCTGCTGGATATTCATGGTTATGATGAAGAAGATCGCGATATTTGCTATTATTGGTCAAAATCTCGTGGCTATCGCATGAACCGGTTTGTTGCCTGCATAATAA
>JACQST010000055.1 GCA_016211185.1 Candidatus Woesearchaeota archaeon
CAACAAGACCGATCACAAGACAGAAGAGAAAGCACTGGCTATGGTTGAAGAGGAGAAAAAACATATTGAAAGCCTGCTAATGAATCTGATGGGCACTGATTTTGTCTTGCAGGTGCTTCCGACCCAGGACGCCATTGATTACTCACTGAAGGGCATTTCAACATGCGTTGGTTGCGGCAAAAAGTTCACTGGCCGCACTACCACCGTTACTGCGACGAGTGCGGAGAGAAGGCAAAAGGGAAATAATGCGGCTTCAAGACCCGCTACCGCCAGCGCAACGGAATGCAACGAGGTTCAGAAATAACAAGCATCTCTAATGGAATTTCAAAGACTGCTGATGTCTGGAAAGTATATTTTCTAGAATGGTACTTATAAATGCCCTAGCCTTAGCTGTATTCTTATATATTCTGTGTATACAAGTATTCCTAGAGCTGGAGCCTTTGTGGAATCTTCCCTATGGGATGTTGTTAAGTGTAAAGCTTAACAACACAGGTAAAGTTTCAACTTTACCTCGTGTAACCTAAAAGGCGTGGAAGACTCGCCTGCCTTAGAGCAGGTTTCTTATTTTAATTTTAGGCTGGCCTTATAAACTGGATATATTTTAATACTTTCCCTAGCCATATGATTATTACAAATAACTTGTGGAGATGTCTACCTGTCCAGGACAGGCCGCTCCATGAGACACTATTTTTAATTTAATATTCTCATCAAGTAGCTAATTTCTTCCGGCTTTATTTCTGCGCACTTCAAAGCGCCTCTCTTGCCGCAGCCCGCAATCATATCGGCGAGAACTATAACTTCGTTAAAAGACGTGCCTGTTTCGGCAGTTACATTGAGCTTGCCGCTATAATCCATAATCAAATGCAAATATTTCATCAAAAGTTTCATCACGTCCTCCGAATAGTCCCTGTCAATAAGCACTACATCCCCATCTTTGACATGCTTCTTCATGGCCAAATAAAACGTGCATGCTAAAATTTTAAACTGCCAATTCTTTACACGCATAAATTTATTCCTCAGGAATGAGAAAGTGCCTATGGATAAATAGGAACATGAATATTTTGATCCGAAGTTCTCAATAAACCAATTAAGCTCGGCTGAATTTAGATTGCTGGCTTTGATTCGTCTCCGCGAAGCCAATGCCATGTGACGTTTTTCTACTTTCTTCCTCAGGTCGTTCAATATCGATGTCTGCCTGTTTTCGACAATAGAAATATACAAACCCCCCTGGCCTATCTTGCCGCTTGTGTCTATGCCGAACAACATACAATATCATAAACGATTCAAGGCTTTAAGCATCCAGCTTTATTTATTTCTCATGGATAAACTTTACAAATGCTCATTATGCGGGCGCCCTATTGCCCATCGCGGCTTCTGCCTTCCGTGCAATATGAAAAGGAAAAATTCTGCCGTAGCACAGAGAAGTCTTTCGAAGGCTCCAAAAACGTGCTCAAAGTGCGGCTTCAAGGCTTATTATGTTTTTGCCAGGTGCCCGGAGTGCGATGCCGTAAGCAGCGCGAGAACTGGCTGGCCCGGCCACGGCGGTTCCAATCGCATTACAAATTTTCCTGCAATCGACCCTGACACGCCCGGGACCGACCTTATCCAGATTGAGAAACCGCAGGCGAGCAAGTTCGTTTTTCCTTTTTCTGCAGTTAGAGAAAGCCAGCAAGACATGATGCATGACGTGGCTGCGGCTGTTTCCGCCGGCAAGCATCTCGTCGCCGACGCGCCTACCGGGCTGGGCAAGACCATAGCGGCGCTTTTCCCTGCTGTTGAATACGCGGTGGCCAACGGCAAAAGCGTATTTTTCCTTACATCCCGGCTTAGCCAGCATAAGGCAGCTGTAGAAACGCTAAAGCTCATGAAAGGCGGCGGCAACAGCTTCAAGGCAGTTGACATCGTCGGCAAGAAGCACCTGTGCTCGCATGACACCGCTGACATGGACGCCGGCATGTTCAACAACTTCTGCACCGCGATGATAAAGGACAAGCGGTGCAGCTACTACAAGCATGCGCGGAGCAGCGAGCTGACGACGGAGCGGGCAGGCGTGCTGCGCGTGCTCGCTAACAGCATACCATCCACTGAAGAAG
>JACQST010000056.1 GCA_016211185.1 Candidatus Woesearchaeota archaeon
CAACCGCAACACTCTTTTATCATTACTACTTAGTGGTTAAAAATAGAAAGATTTATAAATGGCAAAAGCCAGCATTGTCGTGATGGGGTATGGCTGTAAAACCGATTGAGCTTAATCAGGGAAGAATTGGCAGACTTGCAGAGCTAGAGGCAGCATTATCAGGCCCCAATAAGCGCATTCTCGAATTCATAGCTGAGCAGGCGGGCGATTCAGTTCCAGAACAAGGAGAGAAAACACTTGGCTCTGCGCTTGCAATCGCAAACTACCTGCGCAAGGATGCAGCCCTTATGGCAGTCGTTGTTGAAAAAGAATCAAAAAACGAGCCCGTATTTGTCATTGAGGCGCCACATTTGGTTCCGGGCAATGTACCGCAGTTACTTTATAACTTCCTCGACAATGCAGGTGGAATCAGCGGTCGTCCAAGCTTCAAGGCAGAAGTGGCAGGAATTCAAGACACTATGGGCCTTTTTCTCAGGCAGCTTGACGAAACAGGCCAGGAAACAGTTATCTTTTATGAGGTAACCCAGCTTCCAAGCAGGACATCAATAACCCGCGTCTTTGACGTAAGGCCAAGAGCAGCCGGAGCAAATGCTGCTGCGATTAATGCCACATTCCGTAATGCAAATCTCGGCATTGTTGTCAAGACTACAGATGTAGCCTACTCAAGGGCAGAGGCGAGCACATATGCGGCCATAGCCGAGGATTCCAGAATCAGGAGCGCAGCTGCGCTGATTAGCAACCTTGGAGCCACCAACGTAATGACGCGAATAACCCAGTCAAGGCTTGCAGACATGCCAGCAAATGTTCCTGAAAATTTTCAGTATGCCCTGAAACATGCACACATGAGGCAGATTGCCCTCATCCAGCAGGCAGTGGCCAGAAGCCCACCCAAAGGGCAAAGGACAGAAACCATAGGGCCAAAGCTCTACGACGCGATATCAGGCGTTTCAAGAATGGCCATGGACGAGCAGCTTGACCTGCTGATTGCATCGCTGACAATTGACGGGCTCTTTGAAAAAGGCGGCTACGCAGCCAGGGTAGACCCAACACCTTACCAGACATGGCTTGACGGCGGCGCAAGAGGAATTGACGTTCTCATTGCAACTGCAAGCCAGCCAGACGAAAAAGCGGCCTTCAACACGCTTGCAGGCAGCCTTTACGTCAGCGACTTCAAAAGGACGTTGGACTTGTATCCTGAATTCAATGATGCAATAGAGGCCTCCCTGACAGCAGGCGCAACAAGCGTAGACGCAATCGCCAGGGGATGCAGAGCCTTTACTGCAATGAAGCAATTCTACTCCGGAAGGCACACACAGGTGGAACAAGAGGGATTCCACGCTGCCCTGATGAAGTGGGACAAGTCGCCAACTGACGAGGCTCGGGCAGCCCTCACCTCATATGGCGTGAACCTTGACATACCAGATGCGGACATGGCAAGGATTTGCGCGATGACGGCAATAAGGCTCCTGAGGTGGAACCACACGACAAGCCAGCTTAAAGACATCAGCACAGCGGACGCAACAATGGCAAGCAAGGAAACAAAATCATACATTCCTGCCGCAATCCAGGCCCTCCAGCTTGCCAGGGATTATGCAACGAAACTGCAGAAGCCGGGAGAAACCCTGATGACACTCAAGCAGGCACTTGACACCGCAATAAAATATGCAAGCCGCCTAGAGGCACAGCCTGTCGCAGGTGTTTAGCTCAACAATTGCAGCCATTATGTTCCTAATCCTCCGGCAGATGCTCATAAGGTAATACGGGATGGCAAAACTAACCCTTCGGTCAAAAGATTCCCTGTTCAGCCTGTTGTGGATATCGACCACAGCATTCAACGCCTGCTCGGCAGAGGCGTCGTCAAACTTGCCGAACACGGCTGAAAAATTCTTAATGCATACATTAAGCTCCTCAAGGATGGCAATGTGATTGCTGCCAAACACGAGCCTTTGCGCGCTGGCCTGGACAGCAAGGTCCTGATACTCGTCGGAAAGCTCCTCAAAAATCTGGAAAAAGTGATAGTAAGAAATTGTCTTCGACTGGCTGAAAGGGCTGCCCTGCATCAGCATGCGCATAGTGTAATGTGCAAACTTGTTAACAGCCTTGTCCTTAAGATACATTGACTTGAGCAGATCATAATCCTTCCTCTTAATGCCATCCAAAGTCTCGTTGGCAATGTCAATCAAAAGAGACCAGCACCTCTGAACGGTATTGTCAAATTCCTCAACAGCAGGCTTCGACAGATCCTTTATCGTGCAGGAAAGATGCTCCTGCTTCACGACCTCGAAGCCAATCGTCTGCTCAAGAAGCGTCTTCTGGATGGACTCGAAATAGTTCGGGTTCCTGTATGAAAGCCTGAGCTCGCTGACGCCCAGCCTATAAGCGGCAGGTATGACACGCCTGCCAATGCGCTCATTCTGCCCCACGTCGTAAAAGTATGAGACTGGCCTTGACTCAGTCCGCCCTTTTGACAGGCGCAGGTCATTGCCTTCCTCAGCCAGCTGCAACTCATCTCCCTTCCTGAGCAAATGCTTTCTAGCATACTTGGCCGGGATGCTCACTACAAGGCAGCCGTTCCCAAGCTCGATAATTTTACGCTTCATAATTCAAGCTAAACTGCTCAGGGTATTTAAATATTATGTTTTTATAAGATTTTGAGCTGTTTATAAGATTCTTATGGAAAAATCTTATAAATGTGTTGTTCTGTGAATAGTTACTAGTAAGTTATGAATTTGCGGGGTATGACTGAAAAATGAAAGCTACTGTGGGAACAAGAGACTACAAGCCTAAAGACTTGCTTACTGTTCACGAAGTAGCTCCAATACTCAGGGTTGCTCAAAAAACTGTTTACAGGTATCTCGACGAGGGAACGCTGCCAAGCGTCAGGTTTGGCGGCGCGGTGAGAGTTGAGTATGGCGCACTTATGGCTTTTATTAGTGGCAAGCAGCCTGAACAAGAAACCAATCACGCAACTGGAACAAATAATCCTGCTGAAACCCCGTTGGGCCACAACGCACCTGAAACTCTTGCCTACAAGGTAGAGGAAGCAGCCGCGATGCTGCACGTTGAGCCTGAAAATATCATGCAGGCAGTTGAGAACGGCCAGCTTTACGCAGTGATTGTTGGGAAAACCACAGTCATACCGAAAAGCGAGCTTGAGCAGATGGTTGAAGCGCCTGCCCGGGTTGACCAGTTTACAAGACAGCTTTTGATACAAAAGGGAATGGTTTCAGAAGGCTTCCCGTTTGACAATCCTGAATCTTACAAGAAA
>JACQST010000006.1 GCA_016211185.1 Candidatus Woesearchaeota archaeon
GCCAGGCGAAGGAGGCGGGCCATTCGTAAAAGTAAGAACAGACACATTAAGAACAGTATTATTAACCCTCACAGGAAAACCATTAGGAACCTGAGTCGAACCATTAGTAAAAACAGTGCCCCTCACGCTATGCGCTGCCGGCGGAGCTGCTGAAGCAAGCATCACAGCAAAAAAACACGCCAGCAAAAACAGCAGTACGAAAAAAAACCTCATTATTTCCCTTTCCCCTTAGCCTTCACTAACTGTGCAGCCCTCATCTCACGGGTCTTGAGCACAAAAACACCCACAATAGTTGCAGAGAACAAAACAACAAAAAGCAGCATAGCAGCCCCTGAAACACTAAACTCGCCGCCAGGATAGAAAGCAAAGCCGGTTATGCCACCGCCGCCAGACAGCGCCATATCGAGCTTCTGCTCAGCACTGGAAAGCACAACCACCGCCCTGCTGCCACCAGCCTCAACCACCACAATATCACCCTGAAGCCCCACCACACCAACCTCATACAGCCCGCCTGAAGAAAAAGTCTGGTTCCTGAAAAGAGACCTTGAATTGGTGACTGACACAGAAACATCCACAGGCTCCCAGTCCCTTTGCACCAAGCCCCTGAACACAAACAAAGACTCACCACTCCTGCCACCATCACTGCTGCTGACAGAACCCGGCTCCAAAGCAAAAGAAAAAGGAACCAGAAACAAGCACATGACCAGAAACAAACCCAGACCCTTAGCACACATTTCGCATCACCTGTCCCTTTTGGCAAAAACAATCCCGCGGCCAACAAACAGGCCCACGGCAACCAAAACCGAAGCAGCCAAAGCCGCCACCAGCCCAAAGCCCTCACGGCTGCGCTCAACAGCAAAATCCAGCACCAAGTCAGAACCCGGCCTGCCCCTAAGGGAAAAGCCGTAATCACTTGACCCCGAGCTGAACACCAGCGCATCCCCTTCCTGGCCATAAACCATGGCATAGAAGCGCCCGCTCCTGCTTACACCTGAATATTCGAAGCTCCTGTTTAAATTTTTAATCGAATAACCAACATCAAGAGCCTTGCCCCCGGCATCATGGATAATCCCAGTAAGCCTGTAAGGGTTCTCAAGCCTGCTGAGTTCAGGCTCAGGCAGCGAGAACTCCTCGGCAGCAATCGCAAAGTAGCTGAAGCCAGGAGTATCAGCCTCGTAGCCTACAGACACATTGTCCTGGCCAACAACCCGTGTCGGAAGGGAAACCCAAGAGCCTGAAAACCTCTTCAGCACCACACGGCCCGCCTGAACCCTGTTCCTGCCCAGCCAAGACTTCGGAACAGAAAAGCTCACAACCGCAGCCCTGTCATGAGCACCGTCAACAGGCTGAATGCTTAGATAACGGTAAACCTTCCTGTCAAGAGCAGGCGAAACAGGGCTCCTCTCAAGGAAATCCACATCAAGCGACAAACCAGACCCGCGCTGACCAGAAACATTCCCTGCCACAGCCCTCACCTCCTCCCTCTGACTGGAAACCTCAACGGAAAACTCCTGCCGCGCAGATAACAAGCCATCAGACACCATAACCACAACCAACTCCCTGCCACCAGGCCTCCGAGGCATCCATGAAACCAGCCCGGACCCTGAAATAGACATCCCAACAGGGCCCTGAAGAAGAGAGTAATGCAAAACAGGGCTGTCCTCATCACGGGCAGAAACCTGATAAGAATACCTCCTGCCTGCAAAGGCAACAGCCCCAGGCGCAGAAAAAATGACAGGCGCATCGTTAACAGGCAGAACAATGACAGCAAAGCGCTGCAACACAGAATTCACGCCGTCAGACACTGAAACAGAAACATTATGGACACCAACATCACTGTTTCCAGGAAGCCACCTCAAAACAGCACCTGACCAGCCAGACATGCCAGACATGCCAACAGGCTCCAAAGACATGCCGGCAGGCCCTTCAAAAGAAAAAACAAGGGACGCGTTCTCAGGGTCAGAAGCCTCCACAAAATACACGTACCCTTTATCCTCAACAGCCTCCAAAACAGGAGAGGAAACAAAAAAAGGGGCAAAGTCAGAAACGCCAACAGACACGCTGAACAGCTGCGACGAGTTAAGAGCCCCGTCAGAAACCATGATTCCCACAGGAAAAACACCCTGCGCCGAAGGCACCCATGAAACAATACCTGACGAACCGACAGACATCCCTTGAGGCCCAAACACCAACGAGAAGGAAAGCGCATCACCATCAGCGTCAAAACCCACAGCCTGATAAGAATACTGGTGGGCAACACTCGCTTCAGCAAGAGGAACAGACACAAACACAGGAGCGTCATTAACGTCCTGCACAAACAGCGTGAAGCTCTGAACCGCCTGATACTCAGAATCATTAACCGAAACCGAAACAAGATGCGCCCCGACATCAGAACTCGAAGGAACCCACGACACCCTGCCTGAGCTGTCAACAGACATCCCAGCAGGAGCCTGAACAAGGCTGAATGACAAAACATCCTCATTGACATCCTCAGCAACCACAGAATACAGATAAGGCTGGCTCTGCACAGCAACAAGAGAAGGAACAGACAAGATAACAGGGGCATAGTTCCTTATTGTAAGGTTAAGCAGCAAATCAACGCCATGCATAACCCCTGAAAGAGCAACAGACCTCGAAGAGTTATGCTCAATATTCCACACAGACACAACAACCGAATCGCCATCATTCCCTGACAACGCGACAGAATACCTCCCAGCCCGCGTAAAGCCCCTCACCTCCTGCCCTGTAACAACATTTTTCACACTAAACGCAACCTTCCCTGCCTTTGTAAAGCCATCAACATCATAAACAGCCCCGTCAACACCCAAAGGAAGCGGAATAGCATACGCACTCCCAATGACTGCAAAGCAAACAGCCAAAAACACAGCAAGCCTCGCCACACATCCAAACACATCCATACAAGCCACCTCAAGGAGTATGAGTCCAGTTCAAAGCCCTCCCGGCATCAAAATAATAAGCCCTCCCGGGCTCCATCTGAGTAAAGTCCTGATTGTTCCACGACGGGAACCAGCCCCAAGGATTAGAGCCGTCCATGTAAAACACAGTCACCTCAAACAGGCCAGACGCAGGATTGAAGCGGTCAATGGCCTGCAAAGAGTTAGCCGGCGTATGAACAATAAGCGGAGCCCCATAATCAGTCTCAAGGGACTTGTTGTCAACAGAATGCCACGAGACAATGTTCCAGTCCTTCACAAGCCCCATAGTCAAATTACTGACTGGAACAGTCCCGAAAAAGGTAACGTTACAGGACTCATTGGTCTCAAGCCAGTAGCCCTTGCCCCTCTCAAGAAAAGTAAAGTTCTCGCTTCCAGAAGCAGGAATCCACGCAGAGCCATTGTAATCCGAGCGCTCAAAGCCCTGAGTCGCATTAAAGCGCCAAAGGCTCCTTGAGCAGCGGCTGTCAGTCGCAAAGTCAAACCCTGAATTGCTGCCGTTATACAGCTCATAAACCGAAAGGTTGAAAGGCACGCTTATGAAGTTCCAGCCAGCCACCAATGAAAGGCCATAAGCCCCAGCAGTAAGCACAGCAGACTGATTACTACCGCTCCTCACAGCAGAAACCCTGTAAAACCTTGCCCTGCTGCCAAAAGCAGAAATGTCAGTCCAGTTAGTATCAGTAATCCCGGACACATTCGGAACCTGAGCAAAGCCTGCCGAGAAGTTATCAGAAATAAATATGGAGTAGCTGTCAGCATAAGTCTCATTAGACCAGCTAAGAGTAACGTTCCTCCCTGAAACAAAGACACTGATATTTGACGGGCCGCCAACAACGGTGAAGCGCCTTGACGCGCTGAGATTCGAATTCGAGGCATTGTCAGCACACGAAACATTCCAGAGATGATTGCCCTTGGAAATGCCATCCAGCGTGACATTAACAGTCCCATTAGTGGTTATAATACCGGTAGAGTTAACAACACCGTCAACAGAGATGTTGCACACAGCAGACGTCAAATCGATAACTGACCAGTTGAACTGAAGAGAGGTGTTTGTGGTGTTTACCAGGTCCCCAGGCAGGTTAAGGATAACAAGCGGAGCAGTCCTGTCAATCACAACAGTCCTGTTCGAAGAGGAAAACTGCCTGTTCTTTGAAGTGTCTGTAACCAGCACGTTCCAGACAAAGATGCCCTCAGGGGCGTCATTGGCAACCACAAGGTTCGAGTCATTGTTCACAAGGAAAAAGATTGAGTTGTTGAATTCCCATACACCTGTGAAATTAGTATAAAGCGTAGCGTTCCTTGTCCTGTAGTTGTCAAGGGCAGTGAAGTTAAACGACACATTGGTAAGGTTAAGGCTCTGCCCTGCAGCAGGCGAGTTAAGACTGACTTCAGGAGCAACAGTGTCAAGCGGATGACGAGCATACTGGCCCATAATGCCAGAGGAATTCAACTGCACAGAGCCATTGCCCAGATTCGAAACCCACACCTGCCACCCCCCACTATACTCCTGCGAGCACTTAGTATGATTCGAAAAGCTCTGGGCAACAAGCAGCACCCTGTTCGAATTCGGGTCAGCATCAAGATGTATAAAGTCCAAATCCTCAGGCAAGCCACAATTGCTGCCAGCAGGAGCTGTAAACGAGGCCGCATTCCAAGTTCCTGCAAAGCAATTCGCAGAGCCAGTGCAGCTCCTGAACGCAGGCCTGTTAGTAGTTGGAGCTGCAAAGTCATTATACACAGCCAACGCATCGCCAGTTATCCCTATGTATGCAACGTCAAGCGCACCATCACCCATGGATGCAACCGCAGTGTCAAGAGCAGCCGCAGTGCCCCAACCAGCACCATTCCACTCAACAACATTTATGTCGTAACTGTTAGCTGCAGCAGCCTCAACAGAGCCAAGCATAATCCTCCTCGAATTACGCATCGAAGCCATCCTTATGTAGACGTTGGAAGAACCAAAATCAGCAAAATTAGTTGTAGAGGTGTTCCACGTGCCTGAAGTCGGGGAACTGCTTGAGAAGTTGATTGTGCTTATGATACCTGCAACCGAACTTTCCCACGCAACCATGGCCGCGCCAGTGCCCTGCTCATATGCAGCGTCAAACATCTTCGAAGAGAAAGACTGGCCAGCAGTTGAAAGAGTCTTTGCGCTGCTCCACTCGCTGCCATTCCAGACCTGAGCACAGAAATCGCCGGAAGTATCAAGGTCGACTTCAAGAACCTCGTTCTTCAAAGGATTCGAAGCAAGAACAATCCAGACAGGAACCCCAACACAGCCATCAGCATCAAGGGAACCCTCAGAAAACCAGCCAGAGCCATTCCACAGCCTGTAAGAGGGCGTGCCTGTGTTGACATTGTAAACAATCATGGCAGTGCTTGAATTGCGCTCATAAGCCACATCAAAACCCCTATACCTTGAATTCGCAGCCCCAACCGCAGAAGTCATAAGCGAAGCATTCCCCCACGCAACACCATCAAAAACCTGCGCATAAACCTTGCCAGCAGAATCCAAAGTGCCCATCAGCCACTCCTCCCTCGAAGGAGCAGCCCTCAAAACAACCCACTGTGCAGTCGAGGAGATGTTGCTGGCATTGCCCTCCTCAACCCAGACAGTCCCGTTGCCAGCCCTGAACTTGGGCAATAGAGGAGCAGAATCATTGTTTGAGAAGTAAGCAACCAAGGCATTAGGCTCAGGAAGAGGAACAGCAATAGTAAGGTTCCTAACCTCTGAAGCCCCTGTGTTCCCGGCAGCATCAGTGCAGTTCACGCTCCAGTTATAATCGCCGTTGTCGAAAGACTTGGAAAAGGAAAGCGACGTGTTAACAAGAACAGAGCCGTCAGTCTGGTCAATAATATCATTAACCACAAGGGAGCAGTTCCCAACAGGATTTGCGTCTGTAACGTTGTAAGTGAAAACGATGCTTGAAGTATCCTTCTGGTTGGTGTTGTTGACAGGCAATGTAAGATTAACAGCAGGAGCAGCAGTATCAACAGTGAAGCTGAAATTATTCGAACTGAAGTTCCTGTTCCCCGCATAATCATAGCACTCCACGCTCCATAAAAAAGTCCCATTCCGCAGGCTAACCTTTGAGAAATTAGACGTAACATTACTTGCGGAGCGGTTCAATGTCTGGTTTATTGCCCACTGAGCACTGAAATCAGAGTAAAGGCTGCAGTTAAGCACAGCAGACTCAACAACAGTAAAGTTGAGCTCAACAAAGGAATAACCAAGGAAAGAGCTGTTAATCGGGTAATCCAGAGTTATATTGGGAAAAGTCCTGTCAACAGCAAAAGAATAATTCCGCGAGGAAGAATTGCTCAAATTATACAAGTCAAAAACCTCAACATTCCACAAGTAAGAGCCCTCAGGCACAAAATCAAGAGTGAAATTATTCTGGGTGCCATTCAGCATAAGAGACTGATTTGAAGAGTTCCCTACCCAGACACCAGTCATGTTAATCCAAAGCGTCGCGTTCCTGAAGCCTATGTTGTCAGAGGGAATAAAAGTAAAATTCACGTCAACCTGCGAAAGGTTCGAAGCCTCGGCAGGCAACACCAAACTCACATTAGGCGCATCATTGTCAGCAACAGTGAAGGAAAGCTCAGGAGTTTCATTAAAGTTTCCAGAAGAATCATTCGCAAAGAACCTCCACGCCACATTAGTGCCGTCAGGAGCAATTACCTGAGTGATGTTGAAGGAAACGTTAAAAACACCCTGGAACGCGATGGCAGTGGAATTAACCCACACACCTGACTGGTTGACGCTGAAAATAAAATGGCTGAGATTAAAGTTATCTGACCACGAAGCATTAAACATCAGGTAATCAAACTGGTAAACAGCAGTTGAATTGATTCCTGCGCCGCTTGAATTAGGCCTGCGCGAATCAAGCACATTAATTACCCATGACTCAAAGGAATCAGTCGTGTTCTCATCACCCTCAAAACTTCCATTAATCATGAACGAGCCAAGCTCAGAAAGCTGCGTAAGGTTTGTGAGGTTTGCAGTGCTGTTATAATACAGGCTCATGTTCGAAGAAAGGTTAACCATCTTTCCGTAAGCATTCAGCTTAACGGAGAAATTCGCCATGTCAAAAACCTCGAAATTACGGCCAGCCCTTGAGCCGTTGATGTAAAGCTCAGCAATTGACTTTGCCCGCGTCACATTAAAAAACAGAACAGGGGTGGAATTAACATTGCCAGCAGTGTCGTTAGCGTAATGCCTCCACGAGTAAAGCCCTGCCTTCAGGCCAACAACAGTGTAAAAATAAGTGCTTCCCTGAACAGCAACAGAATAATTCAGCAGCGCGCCCGTAAAATTATTCTCCATAAGCACTGAATCTATTTCGCTATCGCTCCATGACACATTAAAGCTGTAATTCGTGGTGTTGCTATAATTGGAAGGCGACAAAGGAAAAGTCACGTTACCGGAAAAAAGCGGAGAGACAGTATCCACAACAAACGTTAAGTTAGAAACTGAAAAGCCACAATTAGGGGAAAAAGCCCTGTCACAGGCCTGCACATTCCAGACATAAACCCCGTCTGACAGCCCGCTCATGTTAATGGTTGCCAGAACGCCGCTGGAGATATCAGTCTGATTAGTCGTGTTCGCAGCCCAGACACCAGTGATATTTGACCACAGCGTTGCGTTCTCAATCCCTGAAGGGTCTGTAGCCGTGAAGTTAAAGCTTATATTCACTGCTGAAATCCTCCTGCCATTAACAGGCTGGTTCAGAATCACAGTCGGAGCGCCAGTATCACCGCCGCCAGCACGGACAGTATATGCAAAAAGGGCTGTATAGTTTCTGTTGCCCGCGGTATCATTGAAAAACACCTGCCAGCCAACATCCCTGCCCACAGGACTGTCAACAGACTCATTCATGACTATCGTGAAATTGTTACCGCCAATGAAAAATGTCTCATTAATCCACAAGCCGGAATCATTAGTGCTGTAAATGAAGCTGAAAAGCCTGTGGTTATCAGACAAAGACACGTTAAGCTGCACAACACCGCCCTGCTTGGGGTGGTCAACTGTCTCGTTAGTCACATTATTGGACCACATCGGAATTGAGCGGTCGATTGAAAGCGTATAATTCGTCGAGTTAAACCCGCAGTTAAAGCCCAGCACAGAATCATCACACGACTCAATATTCCAGATGAAAACACCCTCGGGAATCTCAGTCACGTTTATCAGATAAGACTCGCCATTCGTGAGCGGAGTCTCGTTGCTGTTGTTACGGGCCCACTGGCCGCTGAAGTTAGACCACAAAGTCGCATTCAGCAAGGGCGAGAAATCAGTCAGCGTGAAATTAAAAGACAGGTTCCAGAGAGAAAGATTCGCGTCCTGCACCGGAGCGTTGATTACAACAACAGGCGGAACAACATCTGCAACAACAAAACTCAAAACATCAGAGCTGTTCCACCAACCAGAGATGTCACGGGCAAAAAACCTCCAGGAAACATTAGTTGCAGGCTCTGCAGTAATCGCTGCCAAGCTGTAAGACGTGTTGGAAAAGCCAGAGAACTGCACAAAACTTGAGTTAAGCCAGACGCCAGACTGGTTGACGCTGAACACAAACCCGGAAAGCCCCACAGAATCATTCCACGCCGCGCTAAAGTTTACGATATCGCCATTAAACACCAATGAGATGTTACGCGAGGCATTATACCACTGGGGGGCAACATTATCGAAAACCACATGCAGCCGCGAGACATTCCTGTTGCCAGCAAAATCAGTGGAATTTATTGTCAGATTGTAATGCCCATCAGCAATTGACGGGGTGTAGATTGAGGCGTTCCAGAAGCCTGAATGCCTTGAGCCAGAGCTAAGATTAAGGGCAACCCACGAGCCATTCACAGAGGAATTCTCATACCTCAAGTAGAGAGACTCTGCACCTGAAACAGTGTCATTAACCGAGACATTCACCAGCAGAGTGCCATTGTAAAGGCCAGCCTCAGCCAAAAGGAATGCTGAAGAATTCGGGGAAAAAGTATCGATAAAAACAGTCCTGTTCGTGCTGTTGAAAGCGCAATTAGAAATCAAGGCAATGTCGCAGAGCTCAACATTCCACAAGTAGCTCCCATCCTGAAGCGACACATTTATCAGTGAAAAAGTGCCGTTCTGCAACAAAGACTGGTTTGAGAAATTCCTCTGCCAAGAACCAGAGAAATTAGCAAAAAGCGAAGCGTTCGCGAGCCCCTTCCCATCAACACCAGTAAAGTTAAAGCTCACGTTACCTGAGGACACATTAGCAATGTCCCCAATCCACAGCAAAACACCCGGAGGGCTCACATCAGAAACAGTCAGGTTGAACTGCATTGAGACATTCACAAGGGCATCACCGCACGAGATGTTTATCACGTGAACACCCTCGTATACCTCAGCAGGGCTAAACGAGATTTGGCCATTGGCAGGGTTTATGTCGAAAAGCGTGGAGTTATCATAATAAGACACATCTTCAATGTCGTTATCCGAGCAGTTCACATCATAAAAGAAGGACTGGTTTGAAAGCGCAGACTGGTTCTGAAGGGACTGGATAAAGGAAGGAGCAGTGTTCTTCACAGAGTAAACAAAAACAGGCGTGCTGTTAGTGTTATTAACGGAGTCGTTAAAGAAGAACTGCCACCCGACCTGCCTGCTTCCAACAGTGTCCACAGTCTCATTAATGATTATTGTCCTGTTCCTCCCTGAAAGGTAAACAGTAGCGTTAACCCACGAGCCAGAATCGTTAGTGCTGTATATGTATGCGCCAAGGTTATCATTGTCAGACAGCGTAACATTAAGCTGTATAACTCCCCCTACTTTAGGATGCTCTGACGACTCGTTGCTAAGATTACTACTCCATACAGGGGGAAACACATCAGAAAGGGAGTAATTGAAATCCATTGACGAATTAAAAGTGTAGTTGTCAAGCACAACATCAATAGTAGTGGTTATGTCCGGATTGAATGCGATGCAGGCACGCAACGTGCTGTTTGAGATTAACTTCTCGCTGTGCACCTCAGGACCCATCAATGAGATTTTTGTGTAAGAAGCTCCCACAGAAACACCATCAGTGAGGTTCTGCGCATAAAAATCAAGAGTCCCGTTGCCAAGGAGCTCTGCAAACGAGAAGTTAACCGTGCTAACAGAAGCAGAGGCAGAGCGCAGCCACACAGTAAGGTTTGCCCTATCAATCCCGTAAACCGAAAGGTTAAGCCTCGGGTAAAGGTAAAAGCAAGTCCCCGCGCTCCACTGCGAAGCTGTGACAGGAACAGGAACAGACACCTCGCCCACCCTTGACAGAGGCCTGAACGAAGACATCGTAAGATTAGTATTTTCCCTTGCATCAGTAATGCCCCAAGGAATCCTCAGCATGTGCAGGTAATAAAGAGGAAGCTGGGAAGGATTATTAGAGTATGCGAACATGGCAGACTCTGTTGTCGAAGTAGAGACATTGCCAAGATGTGTTGACTCGCAGCTTGCCCCATCATACCTGTGCGCAAACACATTCCCGCTCCCATCACTCACCGAAGCAACAACCTGAGAAATGGTAACAACAAGAAGCTCACCAATGCTGGCAGAGCTCGCGGAGCTCGCGATGCTGACCCAGTTAGGAATAGTGCTCGTGTTAGTCGAGCCAGGGCAAGCAGTGCCGGCAGCACTCCACGTACCTGCCTGACAGTTCGCATCAGAGGAGCAAGTGCCGAAATTAACAAACCCGTCATTAGCGTCCCTGTAAAAAACAGCGCCCCTGCCAGAATCGCCCAAGTAGCCAACATCAAAAATCCTCTGAGAAGACACAGCGTTTATTGAGCCGTCATAATCAGTTCCGCCAGGCCTTGCACCCCAATCAGTGCCGTTCCACTGAAGAACATTAAGGTCATCCTGGCCAGTGTCAGTGCCCCCGTAAAGAATCCTGTTGCTGCCAGGCTCAGAGGCTAACCTGATATTCACTATTGAAGCAGCATCTGTTGAAGGCCCGTTCTGGTTGGTCGGGAAGTCAAGACCAGAGCCATTCCACCTGTTATACACAGGCCCTCCGGTTGTAGCCTCTGCAAACACAATAAAAGCCTTGCCAGTCCCATACTCATAAGCAATATCAAAAGCCTGCGAAGTAGGGACCTCAACCGTTCCTATAATCTTCGTGTGGTTAACCCACTCAGAGCCGTTCCAGACCTGAGTGCACAGGTCACTCGCTGCATCAAGAAGCCCTGCAAAAAGCTCATTGCTGCCAGGCTGCGAAGACAGAGTAACCCACCTGTTCAGGCCAGCACAGGTGTCAGTCGGCAAAGCGCTTGAAGCACCCCAATTCGCTCCATCCCACTTAATATACTTGGGAAGCGCAGTGCCATCAGAAAAAACAACCATCGCATCCCCGCTAACCTGCTCATAAGCCGCATCAAAACCCCTCCAGTCAGAGCCAGTCATAGAAGTAGTCAGCTCAAAAGGGCTGCCGCAGTTAGGGTTACAAACAACTACATTTATGTCAGAGCCGTTATCCGCAAACACCAAAAGCCGCTCATCCCTCACAGGAGAAGCGCGAATGACAGCCCACTTCACAGCCTCATCAACAGACTGAAGCGAGCCTGACGAAAACGGAAAAGAGCCATCGAAATACTTCAGGAAAGGCGTGCTGTTAGAAGAGCCATTAGTAAAAACAGCATAACCAGTGCCCAAGTAACCTATCGCATTCACCGAATCAGAGGCAATCATCCACCTCCTCGCCTCAGAAAAGCTGCCCAAAACCAGAGGCCCTGAGAGGTAAAGATAAGGCGAAACGTCAGGGGCGTCATACTCATAGCGGAAAACAGCCTCAGAGCCTGCAGGAACATCAGCCTGCCACCTCAAAAACTTGGTGTCACCAGCTTCAGTAACTGACAAGCCCTGCTGGGGAGTAATGCCGAAAACAGACGGCACAGACTCAACAACATCCCCCCTGTAATCCTGACTGGGCCTCACATGAATCTCAACAGGATACCTCACCTTAGGATAAATCCTCGTGGCAGCAACCCTCTGCACATCAAAATCCACTGAATCATAAGCCATGAACGAATCATAAAGATACCTCTGCCCATTCCTCGCCACAACCCAAAGCCTCAGCTCATGCCTGCCCTGCGAAGTAACATTGTAATAGGCAAAATAATCAGGCAGCTCTGCAACGCCAAGGAAAGCACAATCCGGAGACCTCAAAATAGTGCCTCCGGAAGTGCTAAGCGTATCAGTCGAATTAGGAGATACAACATCAAGGAAAAGGTCTGCATCGCAATCAACCCTGCCGAAATCATCAAGAACCGCAAACGAAAAAAACACAGAATCATTCCCAAGATAAGCAGCCTTGTCAGTGTTAATCGCAAGGACACCCCACGTGAAATCCTGCTCGCTCGAAAAAACAGCGCCGCTTAACGAATACTCTGTCCTGAGCCTGTATCTCCCGGGCCTGAACGAGCTGCCCACCGGAACAGTTATGTTAAAGCTGCCATCCCTGCTTTCCTCAATAAAAGCATCAAAAGACGAATTATCCATGTAGCTCACAGTCGCACGCAGATACTCTGAAGAGCCACGCCAGACACCACTCTGCACACCCCTGTCCTTCAAGAACAAAGGAAGAAAACCCCTCCTCTGGACAGGCCGGGAAAAACTGAACTGAGGCCTCTCACCAGAGCGGAAGAAAAACTCTCCAGACTGAGCTTGCTGCGACGCTGAAACAGCAGAAGGCCCGGATGAACCTGAAGAATTAGCGGGAAAAGGAAAAGGAGACTGAACAGCAGAAGCCACTCCTGAGCCAGCCTGCTCTGCCTGCTGCGCCTCATGCTGGAAAAGCGGAACCTTCCCAAACAGCGGAACAGGCTCCTGCGCAAAAACAAATGCAACTGACAAAAAAGCCGCGGCCAAAAACGCCGCAATAACAGATGCGCCAGCATACCCCTGCCTAAACATGAGCACCACCACTACCTGAACCTGTCCCTCGAATACCTGTCCTGAGCCTTCCTGTACGAAATCATGCCCTGAAGCTGCGTGCACTCCCTGTAAACCCTTGACTTCAGCTCAGGAGGAAGCTGCCTGTAAATCTCCTGCATCCTTGAATAAACAGCCTCAGCCTCCCTATAACTTCCTGACGCAACAAACCTGCGCGCATCCCCAAGCAGGCCGAGCACCAGCATATACTCATCATCATTCCCAAACCCCCTGACATCAACCTCCATCTCAGGCCCAGGCTCCTTACCAAAGCCCCTGTAATAAAGAAGCAGAACAGCTATGGCAGCAAGCCCAACCACAAGAAAAACAGTTCCAGACTTCCCAAACCCTGAATTCCCGAAGAAACCAGCCACTGAAAAACCAGTTATCTGCTTCTCAACACCTATCCCTGAAATGCCCGGAAGAGGAACAGACTTAGAGGACTTAGCATCAGATGCCCCGACCTTCCTGTTGACAACAAAGCGGACAGGCTTTCTCTCAGCTCCAAGCTCAACAAAGCCCCACTTAATTACAGGGTCTGACTTCAATATCTCATAGTCATAAGAAAGCAGCTCAAGCTCAGACACGTCACTTGCAACCGACTTAGGAACCACCTCAACAACAACCACATCCTGAAGAATGCCCTCGCCCCGATATGAGAAAAATTTAGTAACGACTGTCTTCTCAGAAACAGAACCATCCAAAAACTCCATCCTGACGCCAGAGACAACAGACTCCACAAGGATATCCTGCTGCTTCCTGTAAGCATCCTCAACATACCTTGACTTCTGCTCATTCGAAAGGCCAGGCATCACCAGCCCTATAGCCATAGCAATGTCATCCCTTCCCACAACCTGCACCGAAGCCACAGAATCCTCAACCTCCACAGAGCCAGGAACAGTTTTCCTGAGCAGCTCAATCTCAGAATAAACCCTGCTGAGCACAGCATCAAGCTCCTGGCCTGAAGCATACCTTGACTTCAGCCCCGAAACCTCAGACTCCAACTGGGCAACCTTATTCTTAGCCTCATCAACCTTCGAAAGCAAGCCAAGAGAACCCAGAACATCCGCGGCCTCCCTTGAAGAAGAAGCAGCCTTGAGCGACTGCCCAGCAGCCTCAAGGTCTATTGAAAGGCCCTCAACCTTTGAAGCAGCAGCATCCACCTTAGGAACAAGGTCAGGAGGAAGAACCTTGACTGGAGAAGACTGAGACTGCTGAGCAGACAAAGGCAATGCAGTTGCATAAACCTCAGACGACATCGCGCCCCTGTTCCCAGCAGTATCGACAACATTCACCCTGTAATAATAGGTAGCACGCTCAGAAACAGAGGCATCAGCATAAGTCGTGGAATTCGTGGAAGCAAAAAGGTCGGTGAAATCCACACCCGAAACAGTTGAACGGAAAACATTATAGTAGTCAACATCATCCCCGTCATAATACCAGCTCACGCGGATACTACTATTATCGGCAACAGCCTTGATGCTCGCGGGAGTGCCGGGCTTCTCAGAATCGACAACAAAATACCTGCCTGAGGTTATGTCCGAGCCCGAGACACCCCTGTCATCAGTACCCGAGAAATAAAAAGTTCCAATCCTCCTTGTTCCCGAGTCCTCTGCAATCAGGTACCCCTTCCAGAGCGTGGCAGCGCCTGAAGAAAAAAGGGGGACCTGCTTTGTGCCCTGCAAATCACTCATCGAGTAGCTCAGCTGAGGCGCAGAAGGCATAGGACGAGAGGCAAGAACACTCACCTCAATGATGCCCGGCCTCAAAGGAGAGGCATCACTAAGCACAATCTCGGCAGACGGAGGAAGCTGAACAGAAACCTGGGCCGCGTAACTTGAATTCATAAAAAGCCCCATCGAGTCAGAGCACAGAAAGTAATACGAAAAAACGCCATCAGACAACCCAGAAACAACAGCCGAATGCTCAACCCTCCCAGTGACAGGCACAGGAAGCATTGAGGAAAAATCAGACGAATTGGAGCTGCTGTAGCGGCAGGTAGCGTTCTCATCAGTCGTTATGTTAAGGGAAAACGACTGCCTTGTCGAAACCACTGGCGAATGGCGCAGCACAACAGGCGGCAACGAGTCAACAGTCAGCGTGTAATTCTGGCTCCACTGCTCATAAACCGAATCATTGCACCTGACTGCCCAAAGGAAAGAGCCATCAGGCAGCACAGCTGAAAAATCATTGAACTGGCTGGCAAAAACAGGTCTTGAATCCCGGACAAGCCACTGGCCGGTCTGGTTAGTGAAAAGGCTGCAATTCCTCACAAAGGAATCCACAGGGTTAAACCTGAACAGCACAGAGCCATTCACCAGCCTGGAGCCATTCACAGGGCTCACAACATAAACAACAGGCCGCGTGGTATCAACACCCACGCCCAACTGCGCAGACGAGTTAGAGCCCTTCGAATCAACACAGCTAATGCTCCATGAATAAAAGCCGTCAGCAAGAGACGCCGAGAGGCTTGACACCTGGTTGGCGACAACCTGCTGCGAAGAGGCCTTCACAGACGAGTTCACAATCAAGGAGCAGGAAGAAACACTGCCAGAAGACGAGGCATTGTAAGTGAATGCCACGCTCCCAGTGTCAAACCACGCCCCATCAGAAGGGCTCTGAAGCAGCACAGCCGTATCAGCCCTGACACCATCACCATGAAAAACAGCAGCAATAACAAGGAGCGCAAGGAAAAGCCTCATTTTGAAACCTCCTCAAGCAGCTTCCTGTCCTTCTCAACAGCAGCCTCAATAGCTTCCTCAAGATACCTGCTGAGAGGGATTTTCTTCAGAACAGAGATAACCTTGGCCTGCGTATGAACCTTCTCCCTGAGGCCTATGTTCACCCTTTTCTTCAAAAAACATGCACCGAATGATTTTTATCATATCAATGATTTAAATACTTTTCTATATCAAAATGATAAAAGTCATAATTATGATAAAAGTCATTTTTCTCTGGCAGAAAAAGAAGGAAGGCGAAAAATAGTACAAAACATACAAAAGCGCAACACAAGCGGTAAATTTATATAATAATAAACCAGTGGGGAATTATCAATAGAAGTGTAGAAGCGTAAAAGAGAGCGGAAAAGTGAACGAAATGCCGGACGGAAGTAGTTCTATCTATAATGCGGATTCCCAATCCAGACACGCTGCCGCAGCATACAACGTCATTGCCGCGCTAATAACAGCCCTGGCAGCACTTGCGCTGATAACCAACACAGCAGCAGCACCCCAGGGAATAAACAACATAACAATAGTCTCAACAGAAACATACAACGACAACCTGAGCCCAAAAACAGTCCCTGCCAGCGCAGGAAACGTCAGCATGGTCACCCTAACAGACACAAAGGTGACCAGCAGGTGGCAGGGCTACTACGGAAACCTCACAGGCACAGTAACGCTGTCAGACGCAAGCAACAACACGCTGTACAGCTGGGAACTCCAACCAAGCGGAGAAGTCTATGCCTCAAACCACAGCACAGTAGACTGGAGCAGCATAAAATGCGTGAACTTCACAAGCAACCTGAGCGACGGATGGACCTTCAACATAACAACCCTCGAAAGGTTCTACAACGCAGGAAGGAATGATGTTGACGGAATAGACGAGACATTCAACACCACCTACACAAACGCAACAGGCTTCACAGCGGGCTCAGTGCTGATAAACGACCAGCAAAAATGCCCCCTAACATACACATTCGTAAACAACGCATACCAAACAACAGAGTTCGAGGAAATCCTGCTCACGGACAACAGCAGCGTGGTATTCACAACGCTCCTCGAGAACGGGCTGCTTGGGTTTGACGGAAGAAAATGGGACTTCCAGATGCTCGTGGCAGAAAACGGCGACGACCCTGCACCAACAAACTACTACTTCTTCGTAGAAGTCACATAAAAAACGTTCGTCCGGCAAAATGCTGGCTCGCGGCTGAAAAACGCCGCGGGACCAGCATAAACACACGAGCAGATGCAACTCCGGATAAACGCCCGCATAAAACCGCTTCTAATGGTGCTTAACCACGCGCACAGCCTCATAAATACCCTGCTTCCTCTTGCAATGATTGTATATGTCAATCACACCATTGTAAACCCGCACAAGGTCATTCCTCGTCTGCAGCAGCGGAAGGACAGACTTCGCCACAAAAAACTTCTCAAGAACAGAAAGAAGAACCCTCTCCTGCTGCATCTCAACATCCTCATCCCTGCTGAAAAGCTCCAGAACCTTCCTGCAGTAAGCATAAACATCAACAAGCACATTATAAGCCCTCACCCTCTCCTTATCAGACTTTACTATGTCCATCAGGAACGCATCAGAAGCAACCTTCTCAATGCTGTCCTTCACATCGCTCACAGCAAAGAAATAATCCTCAACCTTCCTGAAATTCAGCCTGATACCGAGAAGGCTCTTCACAAGGAAGTCAAACTCAGGATGAACCTTGCCGAGCTCAGTAAACACACTGTCTTTTGACAGCTCTGAAGCCTTCGCAAGGACCTCTGCCGGAATCTCAGCATCAGCCTTCTCGCCGTGCAGGCTCTTAACCTCCCTGACCGCATCATACACAGGCGAAACAGCGTCGCGAACCTTGCCAGCGATGTCTGACTTCAGAAGAGCTGAAACCTGGCTGCAGAGATTCTCCTCCATGTCAAGAAGAAGCCTGTTCTCCATCCTTATAAGCCTGCGAAGTTGCATATCATGCGCCATCACAAGCCTTGACTTCTTCTTCGCGGCAGAATACTCGCTGTACTGATACCGTTTTATGACAAAAGCAACAGCAAACGGAATCAATGCGAACGCAACCAAGGGAATGTATGCGTTCCTAACCATGCAGCCCATGCAGTTGCTGTAGTAATACAGGTAGGCAGCAGCCACGCCTGAGATAGCGAAAAGATTCATAAGAAACCTGTAAACCTGCCTCTTGAAAACCCTATACCTCTTGAGGCTCCTGCGATACCCCTCAAGGTCCTTCCTCCTAATCCTGCGCACATACACCCAGTCAGAGCCCACAGTGACAAGCATCACAGCACCCATAACGACAAGAAAAACATAGGGAATCTGCCTGGACAACCTGCCAGCCAGCTCAGCCAGCTTCCCAATGTCAGGCAGAGGAGGAGCCTCAGCAAACTTCTTCACACGGCAAGGCTCACACGCACCGCCACAATCAACATCAGTCTCATTACCATCCCTAATCCCGTTAAAACAGCTTGCAGGCTGAACCACAGCACAGGCCTTCTTCTCCTCAGGCTTTGTGAGCACTGTGCCACAGCCATTCAAGTCACGACACGCCCTGTCCTGAACACCAAAAACGCAGGAAGACCACTCAGTGCATATCCACTTCTCCTGGCACCCATACACCTTGCTTTCAGCAACCTTGCCCTCCCCACCCTTGCTGCCAGAAGCCTTTGTCTTATCATCCCCAGAGCCCTTCGCAGCGCCCAGGCCAGAGCCAAGGCCTGAAACCGCGCCCGAGCCTGATGCAGACGAGCCTATATCAGTGCCCGACGGGCAGGAACCGCAGTCACCAGGGCACGTAAGGCAGTTCTCATTAAGGCAGACACTATCCCCGCAAAAAGGAGGAGGGCTGATTGAGATACTGACAACCTCATGGTCCTCAAGAAACCCGTCGCTTGCAGAGAAATTAACCGAATAGTTCCCGACATGAGCAGCCACAGGGGTGAAATTCACAACGCCTGTCGAGCTGTCAATCACGAAAACCGAGCTGTTAGAGGAATAATAGAGAGTGTCATTGTCAGAGTCAGACGCATCAACGTCAATAGCAAAAACGTTACCGACAACACCCGCCCGCGAACCAATCGATGAGAGAACAGGCTCATGATTCGGCGCTGTGAGGTTAAGCACAATAAAAGCCCCGGGATACCAGCTCGAGTTCCCTGCAAAGCGGGCGTGAGTGTTATTAACCCTGAACGTCACCCTGCCACCACGCACAGGCCCCTCAACGCCAACAGTCTCCAAATCATCACCTGAGCAAGAAAGCAGCCCATAATAGCCCTCGTTCTTCACAATGAAAGAGCCGCACATGCCTGACGGGCCAAAAGCACTAACATTAGACGAAACAGACGCATTGCTTGAGTTAAGCACAACAGAGCCGTAAAACTCAACAGCCACCTCAGGAAAACCAAACGAGACCCCTGAGAGCGCAATAACTACAATAACTGCAAAAACAGCCAACACCAGCCTACTCAAAGCAACCGACATAAAAATCACTCAACCAGAGTCCACACGCTCCCATTAGTAACATTAACCCAGTAGCCCCTCCCTGAAGACAAGGCCTGCAAAGAGCCAGAGCCATTGCTGAAATAAAAAAACTCAAAAACGCCCGAAGACGAGTTATAGGCATGAATTCTTGTGATGTTCCCCGGCGAAACAGACCAAAAAGCCGCGCTGAAATTCTTGGACTGATTAATAGGATACCCGACAAGGTTCCAGCCAGCATCAAGACTGATGGCCTGCGGAAAAAATATTGTGCCGTTGAGATTCCATGAAGACGAGGAAGAAGCATTAAGCCAGTAGCCCCTCTTCACATCCGCCTCAGAAAGGTCCTGAACAACCCACGAAGGAAGGCCAGGCCTGTAAACCTTCCACCTGTCAGCAGAAGAACCATTGTAAGAATGCACAGAAACAAAGCTCCCGTTCAAAGAGGCAAATGCAAGATTAACAGTAGAGTTATCCACGATGCAAGGATTCGAGACAAGGTTCCAGCCAGGATAAACCGGAACAACGCAAAACATCTCGTAAGCAGTCCCAATGACATCCACCTGAACCAAAACAGACTGGCCAGTAATGGAGACAGGCGAAAACTCGCCAAAACGGCCTGAAAAGAGGCTAAAAACACCCAAGCCAAAAGTCACAAGAAGCAAAACAGTGGCCGCAAAAAACCTTGCCATCACAACACCACCCCTAAACTACCCGATATATAAATATGACACATGGCAAACACCTATGACAGCTCCACAAAAAAGTAATACGCAGTCGAGCTTGTCCAAGTCGGAAGGCCAATCTCAGGCACAATCATCTGGAAATCATAAGTCCTGTTATTAAAGCCGTAAGCATCCTGCTCAAGTATTGACGCAAAAACAACATTGCCGTTAGTGAGGTTTGTCCCGTCATAAAGCACAACCTCCTCAAACCTTGTGCTCTGGGCGCTGTCATTCACATAAGTCCTCAAGGAAAAACAACTGTTCTGCGAAATAACCGAAGTGCCCACAAAGAACTGCGAATGGCTCTGCTGACTGAAAGTCCTTGATACGTTGTCAGAAGGGCTTGTGTGATTCATCCTGAAATCCTCATTCTGAAGATGCGTAAGGTTTGAGCAGCCGATACCTGACCAGTTAACCTGGCCTGAAAACCTCGTGGCATAAATCTCGCCAGAAGCAGCACTTACAGACCAGTCAAAAACAGTATTGCCAGAAGCGTCATCCAGAGTCAGACTCCCAGAGACATTACCGACAAAAGCCTTCCACCTGAGATTCTGAGTGGTTGAATTAATCATCATCGTCGTTATGGAGCCCCCCGTAGTGTTCAGCAGCGAAGACGACGCGGGAACAGCAGTCTCATTGCCCACAGGCGTAATCACAGGCCCTGAAGGGACAGCAACAGCAAGCGAAGCCACAGACACAAAAAAGGACAGAGCGACAGCTACAGCCAAAAGAACTGCGTCAAAGTGCCTATAGCAGCTACGCATTTGCAGCCCTCTTCCTCTTTGCACGCCTATAAACAGTCCACACTGTCCTGTAATCCCTCCTGAGAACAAAAGCTATCCTTGAAAAGCTCAGGTTCATGTCCTCCTTAAGATACTCAGTAATCGTCTCCAAAACACTAAGCTCCCTGGCTCCAACAGCAGAGACAGGAATCAAGATGTCAGAGCCTGAACAGGAAAGCCTGCCAGAAGACTTAGTTGATGCATTCCGGTAAGTGCACCACACAGTCCGCTCATCCCTGTTCAGAACAGACGCAATCTCAGAATACCGCAAACCATGCTCCTCCCTCAGGAACTTCGTTATGGCCTCAAGCGCACTCAGCCTGTCATCGAAGAATATGCCTACAGGAAAGCAAATCCCGCCCGAAACGCTGCCGTTCAACATTTTCACTTATCATGTAAGCATCAGCGCCTGCAAAAAAAAGCACGCCAATGCAAACAAAAAAAAAGCCAGCCTAGTTGGCCAGCGCATCAGAGCCTAAAAACACAAGCGTGCCATTGCACATGCCGCCAACACTCAACGGAACACTCAGCTTCCAGTAAGTCGAGTTAGTAGTGTTCTTCGGGTCGCTAATGTTAATCAACTTCTGAATGCTTATGCCAGTAGTCTGCGGGCTGCTGTTAATCAGCCTCATGTTGGCATAAGTTGGATTAGTGTCGAAATCATAACGCTCCCTCTCAATGCTTATGTTGCCAAGCGGGCAAACCATCGAAAGGTTATGGCCTGAAGTAGTATTTTCGCCACCAAAACCATAAAGCGAGATGTTCATGTCCCTGTTCCCAAAGTTTGTTATGTTAATGGTCTTGGGAGTGGACGTCTGAGTCACAGTAAGATTCCCAAAGTTTATGGAGCCTGGAAGGTCAAGAGCTATCAATGGATTTATATTCGTATTTCCTGCGCCAAACGCACTGAAGTTAAGCGGAGTATCTGTGGGAAGCCATATGTTATTATCCCGGACAGTAACGTTGCATGTCCACGTGCCATTGTTTGCGTAATACCGAACAGCAAACGAGCAGATGCAGGAAGCATTAGTGGCAAACGCATCAAGCTGAGTGCACGCGCCACACGACGCATTAGTGTAATGAGTGTTGTTGTCATCAGGGCTTGCATAATCATAACTCAGCTGCGAATTGAAAAAAGTCCCGTTAAGAACAGCAACATCATTCCAGCCGTTGTAATCCCACACGCTGGCGTTACACGTAACCGTAGTTATGTTACCAGGATTAAGATCAACCGAAGGAGACGGACTGATGACTATAGCGGCAACCTGAGGCTCAGTGTTCGTAACATTAACATAAGTCTTAACGCTGGTGTTATTCGCAGCAGTAGTTACCGGGCCAAGCGAGACAACGCCCAGAAATACAAACGCCGCAAAAGCTATCAAGCCAAGCAGCGCAAACGCGGTCCTTCCTGAATAATCATCAGCCAATTCCATCTTTTTCGCTCCCATCTTTTTCACTCAAGTTAACTCAATGAAAAAATAATACGCAGTAGAGCTTGTCCAAGTCGACAAGCCAACCTCTGGCAGTATCATCTGGAAATCATAAGTCTTCGCGTCAAAGCTTGACACATCCTGCTCTATAAGCGCTGTATAGATAACATTGCTCATGTTGTAAGTCTCGTTCGTAAGCAAGAGAGAAGGCCCATCATACAGCAGCACCTCCTCAAAGGTATCCAGACCGTTTATAGTGTCATTAACGTAGAGATTCGTCGTGTTACAGGTGTTTGCACTAATAGTAACTGTGCCAACATTAAACTGCTTGTTAGTGGAAGCGCTGAATGTAGCAGTGATGTTATCGGTAGGGCTTGTGTGGTTAAGCCTGAAGTTCTCGCTGTAAGTAGCGTTCGGATAAGCACACTTTATTGCAGACCAGTTAACAGTGCCGCCGGTCCTCGTGGCGTAAACCTCGCCAGTAGGAGAGCCCACAATAGACCAGTCATAGAGCGTATTCCCGGAAGCATCATCCAAAGTAAGCTTTCCAGAAACGTTTCCTACAAAACCCTTCCAGCGCAGGTTCTGCTGGGTGCCGCTGATGTTGGTATAGAAAATATAACCTCCAGAGCTTGTGCCGCCACCGGTATAGTTAGCAATAGAGCCATTAGTGGCTCCCTTAGTAGTGTTTGCAATGTAAGTAATCGTGGCACCAAAAGGTTCTGAATAAACAACAGCCGCGAGGACAATAAGGAACAGGACAGAGGCAAAAAGCCCTCCACTCAAACCCGCTCCCGTCTGTCCAGTTGCCATAAAGCCCTCACGCCATAAAAAACTAAGTCAGCTCCACAAAAAAATAATAGTTGGTAAGCGAAGATGCCTGACTCCCGTGACCATCCTCTGCAACAAGCATCTGGAAATCACTTGGCTCAGTACCTGCCTTGAAATTATCCCTGCTGTCATTAAGCAGAGCAGTAAAGATAATGCTCCGGTTATCCGTAAGCAGAACCTCCTTGAAATCCACGGTCTGGTAGGCGTTGTTCACATAAGTGAAAAGCATTGGGCAAAAGTTAGTGCTGTCAATCCTCACCGCGCCCACGTAAAATCCTACTGCATCCGTAAAGGTATCATTGAACGTCTCATTAAAGCCGTCAGAGTCTGTGGCATTCATCCTGAAGAAACTCTCCAAACTGCTGGAATTAATCGGGTAGTTGGAGCTTGAATTCGCGGACAGGTTGACGCAGCCCACAGCACCCCAAGTAACCTCGCTGGCATTTGAAGCATAAATCTCGCCAGTAGGATTAGCCAGCTTCCAATTATACAACGTATTATTAGAACCATCATTCAACACAATAGTACCAGTAACATTACCATAATAACCAGCCCAGGAAGCTGAAATAAAGGTCTCGTCAACTATAAGAGAAGTAACATTACCGGCCTCAGCAACAAAAGTCGTGCCGTTAACACCGCCGGTATAACGCTCACTCGAAACTACAGTGAACGTGTCAGGCCCTGTTGGAACGCTCAGCACAGCTCTCATAACATACATCACCACTAATGCACTAACCACTAACCAAACCGCTACCTTTTTCATTCGGCGTTCACCTTCCTTTTCCGCTTACCTGCTTTTACCTTTCCTTTCTCATTTTTTGAACGCTCCCGCTTGCATAGCTCCTGCTATACGTTCCCATTTCCATTAGCGGCCTGGCTTACCATCAGGCGCCTAACACTCACACTGGCATTCCATTCACACTTGCACTTACTCTAACGCTTACGCTTTCGGGGCTGAAGCGCCCCACAGCAAAAAAATCAACATGGTTACATCTTATGTCAGCTCCACAAAAAAGTAATAATTCGTCAAACTAAAAGCCTTACCCAAATGACCATCCTCACCAACCAACATCTGAAAATCACTCGGCTCAACACCAGACTTAAAATTATCAAGACTATTATTCAACAAAGCAGTAAAAATAACACTCTTATTATCAGTCAACAAAACCTCCTTAAAACTAACCACCTGATACGCATTATCCACAAAAGAAAACAACATAGGACACCTATCCTGATCATCAATCCTAATATCACCAACAAAAAAACCAGCAGCATCCAAATAAGTATCATTAAAAGTCTCATTAAAACCATCCAAATCAGACTGATTAATACCAAAAAACCTATCCAAAGTACTATGATTCAGCGTATAATTCATAGAATTATTAGCAGTCAAATTAACACACGAAACCAAACTCCAACTCACATCACTACCATTAGAAGCATAAACCTCACCAGTAGGATTAGCCAGCTTCCAATTATACAACGTATTATTAGAACCATCATTCAACACAATAGTACCAGTAACATTACCATAATAACCAGCCCAAGACTGAGACTCAAAATTCTCAGCCAAAATCAAAGAAGTAACATTACCAGCCTCAGCCTCAATCAAAGTACCATTCAAACCACCAGTAAAACCAGAAGAACCATCAACAGTAAAAGTATCAGGACCAGTAGGAACACCAAAAACCGCCATGGCTGCCAGTGCAGAGAAGACCAGAAGAGCCACTCCCCTAAGCAGCCATCCCTTCCGGGCAAAAAAACAAACTATGCCTTTATCGCTTCCCATAATGTAATACCTCAGCCATTCACACTCACGCTCAAAGGTCATCCCGCCTGCTAAGCCTGGACATCTTCTCAATGTTCTTCTCATTGATGATTATGGTTCCCAGCCTGCCCCTTATCTTCACAAAACCAGAGTCAATGCTCTCCAGGACGCCGCGCGCAATCTTGAACTGGGAACCGTCCCTGTACGGCGCCTTAACCTCGTCGC
Source organism: Candidatus Woesearchaeota archaeon (assembly GCA_016211185.1). Lineage (GTDB taxonomy): Archaea > Nanobdellota > Nanobdellia > Woesearchaeales > UBA10216 > JACQST01. The sequence continues at coordinate 24,866 of JACQST010000006.1, forward strand.
CCAAAAACTCGTCAAACAAGCTGTTCCTATTCATCAAAAACCACCTTTGCTCTGGTTCCTCACCTTTCAATTAATACAGTCTTAATAACGGACTCTGACTCCTTCGCCCAGCCCATACTTGCCAGGGCAGCTTGAGCATGCCTTATACGGAAGGCGGTGCTCTATGCATATGATTCCCTTGCACTCAACTCTTACAAGCCAATCATTATCAAGCCACAGCCTGCCGTTCATTCCACTCACCTTCCAATTCGCTTGCCATACCTTCCAGCTCCCTTTACGGAGCGGGGAAAACTAAAAACCTGCCGGCCAAAAAAGGCACTTTGCCCTTCAATGGCCTCATGCCTCAGGTCAACTCCACAAAAAAGTAATAATTCGTCAAACTAAAAGCCTTACCCAAATGACCATCCTCACCAACCAACATCTGAAAATCACTCGGCTCAACAC
>JACQST010000061.1 GCA_016211185.1 Candidatus Woesearchaeota archaeon
GTCCAGCAGCTCGACAATCTTCGGCAATCTTTCTGTAACAGGCACAAACAGGGTAGCAGCTTACACGAGATTAGGCTCGACCAATGTCACGATTATATCATTCAACTTCTCCGCAGCAGGCGAGCAGATGAACGTCACCGGGATTAACGTAACAATAAACGGCACAAATATAGGCACCGAGGATATAGTCCGCGTTGCGCTGTACAATTCAACAAAAGAGAACGCTCAGACGTTCAACGAGACAGGAAACATTGACCTTATAGCATGGAACAACTCAGCTCCTGTCGCAGGCGCCGGCAACACGCTGAGGTACAACTTCTCGAATATCGTATTTAACATCCCTTCAAGCCAGATATTGCTGGTAGTAGTAAACATCTCCAGCACCGCTGTCGGCAACCGCACATTCAACGCGTCCATCGAGGGCGCTGCAGATGTCGTGACAACAGGCAACACATCTTACCAGGCGATTACAGAAACATTTGTCACGCAGAGGTCAAGCAGCTCAACGCTTGTTGCCATGGCCATAACCGGTACGAACAGGGTCGCCTCAACTACAGAAGTGGCATCAAGGAATATAACTGTGATATCCTTCCTGTTTAATGCGACTGGCGAAAACATGAATGTAACCGGACTAAACATAACATTCAACGGCACCCAAACAGCAGCTGACATAGAACGTGTCGGCCTGTACAACAGCACCAGGGCAGATGCTGGGGTGTTCAACGGCACATCTGCTTATGACCTGATACAATGGAACATTTCAGCTCCTGTAGCTGGCAGGTATAATTTCTCCAATATAGTCTTCAATATAACTGCCGGAACACCAAATATACTGCTTGTTGTGGTTAATTTGAGCGCCGGTTCAAGGGGCGGCATGACATTCAACGCATCCATTGAAGGCGCAGCAGACGTGAATACAACCGGCGCAAGTTCGGCTTTGTCAATAACAGAAACATTCACTTCGCAGAGGTCCAGCAGCTCGACAATCTTCGGCAATCTTTCTGTAACAGGCACAAACAGGGTAGCAGCTTACACGAGATTAGGCTCGACCAATGTCACGATTATATCCTTCAACTTTTCCGCGGGCGGCGAGCAGATGAACGTCACCGGGATTAACGTAACAATAAACGGCACAGTTACGCAAGCCGATATAGTCCGCGTTGCGCTGTACAATTCAACAAAAGAAAACGCCCAGACACTCAACGAGACAGGAAACATTGACCTTATAGCATGGAACAACTCAGCTCCTGTCGCAGGCGCTGGCAACACGCTGCGATACAACTTTTCGAATATCGTATTTAACATTCCTTCAAGCCAGATATTGCTGGTTGTCGTCAATATAAGCGGCACCGCTACTGGCGGCAACACGTTCAACGCATCCATAGAAGGCGCTGCAGATGTCGTGACAACAGGAAACACATCCTACCAGGCGATTACAGAGACATTTGTCACGCAGCGCTCAAGCACGTCTACCCTGTCGGCACTCGCTGTAACAGGCGCAAGCAGGGTGTCTTCAACAAACCAGGTGGGCACAAAGAACGTAACAGTCATCTCCTTCAATTTCACGTCAAGCGGCGAGCGCATGAACATAAGCGGCATGAATGTCACATTCAACGGAACATTCACAGCCAGGGATATTGCACGTGTAGGCCTGTACAACAGCACAGCAGCGGCCGCAGGCGTTCTGGATGGAAGCGGAGTCAATTATGATTTAATCCAGTGGAACACCTCTGCTCCAGTAGCAGGCGCTGGCAACACGCTCAGATATAATTTCTCCAACATAGGCTTCAACGTTTCTTCCGGCGGGACAAACGTGCTGCTGGTTGTAGTGAATATATCCAGCGACGCAGCCGGCGGCGTAACGTTCAACGCATCCATCGAGGGCGCGGCAGACGTGAACACAACAGGCGGCGCTTCTGACCTTCCTATAACCGAAACCTTTACTTCACAGAGGTCCAGCAGCTCGACAATCTTCGGCAATCTGACTGTAACAGGCGCAAGCCAGGTGGCATCATTCACAAGGCTCGGAGCAACCAATGTCACAGTCATTTCATTCAACTTTACAGCCACAGGCGAGCCTATGAA
>JACQST010000060.1 GCA_016211185.1 Candidatus Woesearchaeota archaeon
TACCATGAAGCAGATTGACGCTTCTGGTATAATCGAAATGGCAATGAGTGGAACGACTGCCTCACTTCTTGCAAGAAGATGGGAAAGTGCCCTGCTTGTAAATGTTGATAACGCTACATTAAGCAAGATTCTAAATAATCCTAAAGCCTTAGAAGCCTTGATGAGTATTGAAGGATTTAGAAGTCTAAATAACGATATAGAGCTGATTATCAATAAGTCTGAAGCTGTGAAAAAAGCTAAACAAAAGTTAGCTAATGAAGAAGATATTTCTCCAAAAGAAAAGAAAAAACTTTCGGACGAAGAGAAAGAATACATGAGCAAGAGAAAAGAGATACAGAAAAAATTAATCAAGTTTGCAACCAGAATTCCTATATTTATGTATTTAACAGATTTCAGAGAAAGGACATTAAAAGACGTTATTACAAAACTCGAACCTGGGTTATTCAAAAAGGTTACAGGACTAAAAGTTGATGATTTTGAGTTATTGGTAAGTTTAGGAGTCTTCAACAGCAATTTAATGAACGATGCTGTATTCAAATTTAAAAGATATGAAGAATCAAGTTTATCCTACACAGGAATATACAAACATAAAGTTGAACAGGTTGGCGGTTATGATATTGTAATAACTGCTGAAGAGTTTAACGAACGAATGTAACATCATGCAATTATCAAAAAAATGAAAAATATTCGGAAAAGAAACAATAAAATTAATCAAGAAAGAAAGATTAAATGATAAAAATGACAAGAACTCAAATCCTCGTGGATATTGAACCATCTGTCCTGAAGTGGCTTATAGAAAGCTCTGGGTGGACTGCGGAAGAGGTAGCTAAGAGGCTCAAGACAAGCCCTCAGACTGTCCAGAAATTCATAAGCAAGGAGAAAAAGCCAACGTACAGGCAGCTAGAGGATCTGTCTATCATTTTTAAGAGGCCTGTTGCGTCTTTCTTACTCTCAAAGCCGATTCCTGAGAAGCCAAAGCCAAAAGACTATAGGATGCTTCCGAATAAGGCGAATATCTTCAATAAGAAGACTATTTTGGTTATGAGGAAGACTAGAAAATTGCAGGAATTGGGCAGAGAGCTTTCCAGGAATATTGCTTATAATACTGGCTCTAAGATAAAAAGAGTGAAAATCACAGAAAACCCTGAAACCATGGCCAGCCAATACAGGCCATTGTTTGGCTTGACTGATGAGAGGCAGAGAAAATTTAAATCTGCTCGTGACCTTTTGAATTATTTAAGGGATGTTTTAGAGGAACATAATGTTTTCTTGTTCCAGTTTTCGATGCCTGTTGAAGATGCCCGAGGCTTTGTATTTGTCGATGAAACACCAAACGTAATAGTCGTCACCACAAAAGACACTATTGAAGCAAGGATTTTTTCTATCATGCACGAATTCGGGCATATTCTCCTCGGGGAATCAGTGATTGATTTGCCCGATGTTACTTCCATCTATAAAGATGATGTAGAAAGATGGTGCAATGAGTTTGCGTCAGGATTCTTGTTGCCTAAAGGTCTTGCTAAGGAAGTGTTTGAGCAGAACAAGGTCAAGCTGCTTCAGAGGGAGACCTTGAATTCAATGTCAAACAAGTATAAAGTAAGCAAGGCTATGCTTCTTCTGAATATGCTGAAGTTGAGATATATCAGTAAAGAAAATTATGACGACAAATTAAGCCAGTATAAGGCAGAAATCCTGCCTAAAAAAGGCAAGAAAACTAAAGGTGGAAGCGTTGCTCCTGACGTGAAATGCCTTTCTGAAGTGGGGAACAAGTTTGTTTCGCTGGTTACCAACAATTATGACAAAAATTACATCACTTACACAGATGCACTGAGCTATCTCTCTATAAAATCTAAGAGTTTCGACAAGGTACTCTCAAAGGCGAGAAAATGACTGCTAATGTTTACATTATTGACAGTTCTTCCCTTATAGAACTGAACAAGCATAACGCAATGGATGTTTATGTTAGCGTGTGGAAAAACATTAGTGAACTGATACAAAATGATAGGTTAATCGCTCCAAGAGAAGTACTCAATGAGATAAAAGACTATGATGACGCGCTTGCAGGATGGGCTAAAAAGCAGAAGAAGCTGTTTAAAGCTCCAACCGCAAAGCAAGTCCAGATTGTCCAAGAAATTCTAAAGAATTATCCTTCCCTCGTAGATGTGAGTGCCAAGCATTCAGCAGACCCATGGGTTATAGCTTTGGCTATTGAATTGGCAAGCCAATCTCAACAAACACTTATTCAAATCAAAAGGATAGTTGTGACTGAAGAAAAAATAAGAGGAAATCGCGTAAAAATACCTTACGTCTGCAACCAAAATGCTGTCGAATGCATCGATATTGTAGAGATGTTTAGGACTGAAGGCTGGAAATTCTAGGTTTATAAAGAAAACATCCGAGTTCTTAACATCCGCTATTTAACATCTACAGGTTGAACAGCACTTGCCAGTGGCTGCCCGTGGTTTTTCGGGAGCCAAAAATATTAAATACCTGTGGCAGGAGTTTTTGGCTTTATGTCCTTGAAAAAGCCTGATGGCATGGATGAGTGCGTGTATTTTACGCAGCGCTCTCTTGGAGATAATCAGCAGGGCTTCGCAATGGTCTGGGTCTTCAGGCAGAACTGTCCGAAGTGCGGCAAGGCCCTGATGGGAAAGCCAAGGGATAAGGGGGGCAAGGTGCTTGTCAGGGCAAGGGAGTACGCGTGCCCTTCATGTGGCCACAGGGCTGAGAAGGCTGCTTATGAGGAAAGCCTTACGGCAAACATAGAGTATAATTGCCCTTCATGCGGTTTTTCAGGCGAAAAGCAGATGCCTTTCAAGCGCAGGAAGGTTGAGGGCGTTGACACGTTAAGGTTCAAGTGCGACAAGTGTGCAGAAGGCATAGACGTTACGAAGAAGATGAAGAACCCGAAGGCTAAAGATTTTTAAATTTGGGGCAAAACTCGTTTCTGGATGGCATCTCAGAAAAAAGGCCGGGCTGGAAAGGAAAAGATTCTTATTACTGCCGCGCTGCCTTATGCCAACGGCCCTCTTCACCTTGGGCACATGGTCGAGTATGTGCAGGCAGACATCTTTGCAAGGGTTATGAGGCTCACTGGAGAGGACACTGCTTTTGTCTGTGCAGATGACACCCACGGCGCGCCTATTGAGATTAACGCCGCGAAGCAGGGCATTGCTCCTGAAGAGCTTATCAGGCGATATTATGAGGAGCATACCAGGGATTTTTCAGATTTCCTTATATCTTTTGACACGTATTACACAACTAACAGCTCAGAGAACAGGAAATACAGCGATTTTTTCTTCAACACTCTAAAGGAGAAGGGATTCATTTACCAGAAGATGGTGGAGCTTACGTACTGCGAGGCGTGCAGGCGCTATCTTCCTGACAGGTATGTGAAGGGCAGGTGCCCGAAATGCGATGCGCCGGACCAGTATGGGGATGTGTGCGAGAAGTGCAACTCTACTTACAGGACTATTGAGCTTAAGGAGCCTTACTGCTCGACTTGCGGAAACCCTCCTTCGAGAAGGACAACCCTTCATTATTTCTTCAAGCTAAGCGCGTTCTCTGAGAAGCTGGAGAGGTGGCTTGTGTCTAATCCGGGCCTTCAGGCTGAGGCCAAGAATTTCGTGATGGGCTGGATAAGCAAGGGCCTTGAGGACTGGGATATTACGAGAGACGGGCCGTATTTCGGTTTCCTTATTCCGGGGGAAACCAGTAAGTATTACTATGTGTGGCTTGACGCGCCGATAGGCTACATTGCAAGCACTGAGAAGCATTGCAAGGACGCGGAATCCTACTGGAAGAGCGAGGACTCCATGATAGTTCACTTCATAGGCAAGGACATCGTTTACTTTCATTTCCTTTTCTGGCCAGCCATGCTGATGGGGGTCGGGTATAACTTGCCGGACATAATCAAGGTTCACGGCTTCCTCACTGTTAACGGCGAAAAGATGTCCAAGAGCAGGGGAACGTTCATCACAGCAAGGGATTACCTTGGGAAGGAAAACCCAGAGTTCCTCAGGTTTTACTATGCCTCAAGCCTCGGTGATTCGATGAGCGACGTGGACCTTGACTTCGGGGATTTTCAGGCAAAGGTCAACAGCGAGCTGGTTGACAACATTGCGAACTTTGCGTACAGGGTTTTGAGTTTTGCCAACAACAATCTTGACTCGAAGGTTGGCCGCTTTTCAGGCCAGGATGAGCTGGTGGAGGATATCGAAGGGAAGATTAAGTCTGTTGTCGAGAGTTACCGCACTTTCAACTTCAGGGGAGCTGTTCGGGGTATTCTTGAAATCAGCACGGTTGGCAACCAGTATTTCCAGGAGAACAAGCCGTGGCACCTTATCAGGACAGACAGGAAGAAGTGCGAGTCTGTCGTTGCCCTGTCAGCCAACATAGTCAAGAACATTTCAATCCTTCTTTCGCCTGTGATGCCTCGCTTTTGTGATTCCTTGCAGAAGCAGCTCGGGCTTATGGGAGCTGGATTCAACGGCCTTGACTTCAGCCTGAAGAACCACAAGATAGCTAAGGCAAGGATAATATTCACGAGGATTGAGGGCAGCCCATTCAGCGTGAAGGCATTCCCGCTGAGTCTCAAGGTTGCCCAGATTCTTTCTGTTGATGACCATCCGGGCGCGGACAGGCTTTATGTCCTCAGAATAAGTCTGGGTGAAGAGGAGCGGCAGCTTGTTGCAGGGCTGAAGGCGCATTACCTTAAGGACGAGCTCGTTGGAAAGAATATCGTGGTTGTCGCAAACCTTAAGGAGGCAGTCATCAGGGGTGTTAAGAGCAAGGGCATGCTTTTGGCTGCTGATGACGGCTCAAGGCTGAGGGCGATTGAGGCGCCAGGCGCCAGGCCAGGAGACCCTGTCATTGTCGAGGGTTTCGTGCCCGGCGAACAAGAGATATCCATTGAGGAGTTCATGAAAGTGAGGCTGACTACAAGGGGAAGAAAGGTTGTGTTCAATGGCCAGGTTTTGAGGACAGAGAAGGGTGACCTTGTTGCGAATGTTGCTGACAGCGCAAAAGTGCGATGAGTGCCCGGGGAAAAGTTTTTAAATTTTGCGTCCAACTTATTTTTTGAGCGTGATTTTTTGTGAAGACTGACGAATCCGAGTCCATGCCTGAATTCGAGGAGCTGGATGAGCAGCCCTGCCCTATCTGCAGGGAGAAAAAGATGATTCTCACTGAAAGGGAGGAGGACATTCCTTACTTTGGAAGGGTTTACCTTTTCTCCATGACGTGCGCGGGCTGTAAGTTCCACAAGGCAGATGTGGAGTGTGTTGACCAGAAGGAGCCTGTGAGGTGCACGATTGAGGTTGATGGCGAGGAGGATATGAAAATCAGGGTTGTAAAGTCAAGCCAGGCAACTGTCAGGATTCCCCACGTTGCAACGATTGAGCCCGGTGTCGCTGCGCAGGGCTACATCACGAACATCGAGGGTGTGCTGAGCAGGGTAAAGCGCCAGATTGAATCGCTGAAGGAGGATGGCGAAGAAGAAGACAGTGACAAGGCAAGGGTGCTTGCCAAGAGGATTAACAGGGTGATTTTGGGGCAGGAGAGGATTAAGGTAATCATAGATGACCCTTCTGGCAACAGCGCGATCATAAGCGACAAGACAATTGTGGACCACCCCAAGCTCAGATGAGTCTGTTATTGGGGTTGCGGCTAGCTTTTTTTCTTTTGGCTCTTTCAGCCCTTTATGGATGCGGGCAACCTTCTGCCGAAGGCGGCTGGAGTGCAGGAGCAGGAATGATAACTGAGCGCTCTGAAGTTTCTGCTGCTGTTGTTGACGGGAGGATTTACTTGGTGGGTGGTCTCACGAGAAATGGAACCAGTGACATTGTTGAGGTGTTCGACCCCTCGAGCGGCTCATGGAGCTTTTCCAAGCCACTTCCGGTTGGCCTTGACCATGCTGCTGCCGTGAGCCTTGGTGGCGAGCTTTTTGTGATTGGGGGCTACACTCAGGGCTGGGTTGAGAGTGGAAGGGTTTTCTCTTATAGCCCGCAAACAGGCGAATGGAAGAGCCGTGCAAACCTTACAGTTGCAAGGGGTGCGCTGACAGCACAGGCTATAGGAAACAGGATTTATGCTGTTGGCGGTGAGGGTGAATCCCTGTACGGGGTGCTGGAATCTTATATTCCCGAAAACAATTCGTGGTCTGTGCTGGAAGCGATGCCAACTGCGAGGGAGCACCTTGCGTCTGCTGTTGTTGGCGGAAGGCTTCATGTGATTGGCGGCAGGAAGTCTTTTTATGATAACCTTGCGGCCCATGAGGTCTTTGACCCTGAGACAGGAAACTGGTCTTCGCTGGGGCAAATGCCGACTGCAAGGGGCGGCATCGCGGCAGTTTCCCATAAAGGCAGGATTCATGTGTTTGGGGGTGAGAGCCCGCTGAAGGTTTTTGGCAAGCACGAGGTGTTCATCCCAGAAAACAGTACGTGGCAGTCATTGAGCAGTATGCCCACTCCAAGGCATGGCCTGGCGGCAGTTGAGCTGAACGGCAGCATCCACTTAATTGCCGGAGGGAAGCTTCCAGGAGGACATTACAGCAGCGTGCATGAGGTTTTCACAGTAATTACTTAGAATACCATTATGTTAAACTCTTCGGGGTTATCTCACCTTCAGAAGCAGTGTTGAATGAGGGGTTTCTGTATTCGTATTTTGTGCTGCCAAATGATACTTTCAGCGGCGCTCCGTACGTTGTATCGACAAGCAGTGTCCCTTCATTTCCAGACTTGTCCTGATACTGGACTACTGTCACTTTGCGGTTCTCAAACAGCTCTGTGCCTTTTGCCTCTGCTGAAGAAACAGTGGACACAAAGTCTGCTGGCGTCGGGAAGTTGTATGATGAGAAATCAACATCGTATGGGCCTGGCTGGGTACAGGAGCCTGATTCACAGTACGCTGTTGCCTTTTTTGCCACTGTGTCTATATAAACCACGTCATAGAACACTCCGTCTGACAGCTTGATGAGCTTTGGCGAGACTATTTTTCTTTTTGTGCCTGCTGCTGTTATGTCATATGCGAGCGCGTCATTCGGCGGGCCGTGAAACAGGTATCTCATGCTCGTTATCTTGCTGTTCTTTGAGAACAGTGCCTTTGCCTCTTCGGTTATTATCTGCGGCTTTGGCTGTGATGGCTGCTGTGCCTGTTGAGTCTGCTGCTCCTGGATACCTTGCTGGCTTTGCTGTGGTGATGCCTGTTCGCGTTCAGGTGATGCTCCTGCGGGCGTTGTCTGTGAAGGCTCTGCTGTGCAGCCGTAAAGCAGCATTGTGAGCACAAGAAGTGAAAGCGCCTTGCATGCTGTGTTCATGGATTATGTTGTGGCTTACGCTTATTTAAACTTTTTTAATTTTGTGCTCAGCTTTGATGGCCTGACGAGAGCTCCTGCAGCGAGTTGTATGCCCTGAGCGCGTCTTTCCTGCTTACTATGAATGTCAGCTCTGTTGCTGTTGAGACTATCTCGAATATGTTGACGTTGTCCCATGCAAGCTTCCGCACTGCTTCAAACAGGGAGCCTGGAGTGTAGAGGTGCTCTTTTGATATCGACATTGATATCGCGGCGAGGTCTTTTTCCTTTACTATTATTTTCTCGTCTGAAAGTGCCTTCAGGACATGCGGGGCGTATCTCTCATTGGTGATTATGCTCACCTCGTAGTTTCCCTGTATCAGGTTTAGCTGCCCTCCCTTGTCAAAGTCCACTATCCTGTACAGGCCTTCGAGTTTCCTTGCAAGTGTGCCTGACTTCGCAACCCCTATGTCCGCTATTCCTGACTTCATTACTATTTCCTGCCCGTAGAGGGATGCCGCTTTTTTTTCCTGAGGCTTTCTCTTGCGGAGCTCCTCAGCGTATCTTCTCAGCGCCATCATTATCGCGGAGTGCTTTGCGGGTTTTCCGAGCTCTTCTCTAACCGGCTGGTCGAGCTTTTCGGCAAGCGCGCCGTAGCTGGCTATCTCCTGCCTTAGGGCTTCCATTATCACTGGGTGCTCACGCACTATCTTTTTGACTATGTGGGATATGGTGACCATTCCAGGCTGGATAACAAAAGGAGCTTAAAAATGTTATTATTTTAACATTAAGTATATATACGCCGGCAGAATCGCAAGTGAAGTTGTTTTTATGATTGTCATAAAGTTCGGAGGGACGTCTGTTGGTAGCGCCGCTGCCATCAGGAGCGCTGTTGCTATCACAAAAGCAAGGCTTGACAGGAGCCCTGTTGTTGTGGTTTCCGCAGTGTCCGGGGTGACTGACCTTCTTGTACGGGCTGCGAAGGAGGCTTCAGAAGGGAATATTGGGCTTTTCAGTCAGGTGGAGGAAAGGCATCGAGAAATAGTGTCTGGGCTCGGGCTCGAGATGGAGCTTATAGCTCCCCAGCTTGACCTGTTGAGGGCTGCGCTGGAAGGCATATACTCAGGTATGCGGCTTGGGAACAGGGATATTGACCTTGTGTGCTCGTTTGGCGAGAGGATTTCAGCAAGGATTTTTGCAGGCTACGCAAGGAAGGAGGGGATTGACGCGGAGAGCTTTGATTCATATGAGCTGGGGATGCTTAGCGACGAGAATTTCGGTTCTGCAGAAGTGCTTGAGGAGTCCTATGTGTGGTTGGGGAAAAGCATTGCGGCCCTTAGGAAGGGCATTGTCCCGGTGATTACAGGGTTCATTGCGCGGTCAATGACAGGCAGCATTACGACTCTTGGCAGGGGCGGAAGCGATTACAGCGCCGCCATCATAGGGGCCGCGGTCAGGGCTGATGAGGTTCAGATATGGACTGATGCTGATGGCATAATGACCGCAGACCCGAAGATAGTCAGTAACGCTTCAACAATACCCCGCATCTCTTTTGATGAGGCTTCCGAGATAGCTCATCTGGGGGCGAAAGTCCTGCATCCAAAGACAATCCTTCCCCTGATGAGAAGGGATATTCCTGTGAGGGTGCTTAACACCTTTAAGCCCTCATGCGCGGGGACTGTTATTGTGAGCAGTGCAGAAAACTCAATGGACATTACTGCAATTGTGTCGAGGAGGAATGTCGCTATCATCAACATAAATTCCGCCCGGATGTTCATGATGCATGGTTTCCTGCACAAAATTTTTAAGATATTTGATGAACACCGAGTTGCGGTTGACATGATTTCGACTTCGGAAGTGAACGTTTCGGTGACTGTTGACAGGGTTTCAAGCGCGCACGCGTTGCCAGCGCTCATCGCTGAGCTGGAGAGGATTGCTGAAGTTAATGTTAAGGATGGGAAGGCATCCATCTCTGTTGTGGGCAGGGCTATACAGGAGACTTCATCAGTTGCAGCTATTTTTTCAGCACTCGCTGCGAACGGCGTAAGGGCTGAGATGGTTTCCCAGGGCTCTTCCGAGATAAACATGTGCCTTGTGGTGGATGGCAAGGACTGTGAGGAGTCTGTTAAGGTGCTGCACAGCGCATTTTTTGGGGAGGTGTCGTTATGAAGAAGGCGTTTGAGGGCTGCATAACTGCGATGGTTACGCCTTTCTTGCCGGGTGGCGAGGTCGACTATGATGGCCTCAGGAAGAATGCTGAGTTTCAGATAGGGAATGGCATTTCGGGCCTGGTTCCCCTCGGAACAACAGGGGAAAGCCCAACTGTCAGCGAGGATGAAAGGGAGAAGATAGTAAGGGCTGTTGTCGGCACTGCGAATGGCCGGGTTCCTGTTATTGTGGGAACTGGCTCCAACAGCACGGAGAAGACCATAAGGCACACAAGGCAGGCGAAGGAGCTTGGAGCTGACGCTGCTCTTGTTGTTTCCCCTTATTACAACAAGCCAACGCAGGAGGGGCTTTACCAGCACTTCATTTCTGTTGCAACAGCTGTTGACCTGCCAGTCATTGTGTATAACATACAGGGAAGGACAGGTGTCAACATAGAGACTGCGACTTTGAAGAGGCTTGCCGAGCACAGGAACATTGTTGCCGTGAAGGAGGCTTCCGGGAACATGGCACAAATGATGGATGTCATAAGCGAGCTGGGGGACGGGTTCACTGTTCTTAGCGGGGACGACAACCTTACGCTTCCGCTGATGGCGCTTGGCGGCAGAGGTATTATCTCTGTCGTGAGCAACCTGCTGCCTGCAAAGGTGGGCGAGATGGTAAGGTATTGCGCTGAGGGCGATTTTGAGAGCGCGAGGCAGGTTCATTTTGAGCTGCTGCCCATCTTCAAGGCTGCTTTCATCGAGACAAACCCTGTTCCCATAAAGGCAGCCATGGATATTGCAGGCCTTCCTGCCGGCCCCTGCAGGCTGCCTCTCTGCAGGATGCTGCCCTCAAACGAGGAGCGGCTGAGAAGGGTTGTCAGCATTTACTTAAAGGAGGGTGGGCTGGTGTGAAGGTCTCGCTTATAGGGTATGGAAAGATGGGGAAGGAAGTGGACGCTGCTGCGCGTGCCATGGGCATCGAGGTGTGCTCAATTGTGGACCCTGCGGAGGGAACCCACAGGGTGATAGACGAATCCTCAATGCGTGGCGCTGATGTTGCGATTGACTTTACAGTTCCTTCTGCAGTGCTTGGTAACGTGAAGGCTGTCTGCTCATTGAGGAAGGACCTTGTTGTTGCAACAACCGGCTGGCTCGGCTCTGAGAAGGAAGTGAAGAGGGCTGTTGCTGATGCAGGCACTGGCATGATTCACAGCTCGAACTTTTCGGTTGGCGTGAACATCTATCTTAAAATAATCGAGGAGGCTGCAAGGCTTTTTGACAGGGCTGAGCTTTATGACGTTTTTGGATATGAGCTTCACCACAGGCAGAAGGTCGATAGCCCTTCCGGGACTGCAAGGTCGATTGCTGAAATAATCCTGGCAAACGTCGAAAGGAAGAAGAGGGCAGTATTCGATGCAGTGGACAGGAAGATAGAGCCTGACGAGCTTCATTTTGCAAGTGTCAGGGCAGGTTTCATTCCAGGCACCCATGTAGTGGGATTTGATTCAGAGGCAGACACTGTTGAGATAAGTCACGTCGCCAGGAACAGGAGGGGGTTTGCGCTCGGAGCTTTGATGGCAGCCCGCTGGGTAAATGGGCGGAAGGGGGTTTTCACTATGAATGACTTCATGCAGGACTACTTTCAGGGCGTGCGTGGATGAGCAAGCTGAAGGTCGGGGTTTTGGGCGCTACAGGCATGGTTGGGCAGCGCTTTGTCCAGCTTCTCGAGAACCATCCCTGGTTTGAGGTTACTGCTCTCGCGGCATCAGAGAAGTCTGCAGGCAAAAGCTACGGGGAGGCTGTTGCCGGAAGGTGGAAGGTGAGCAGCAGGGTTCCTGATTATGCCCGGAAAATTAAGATAAGCGACTGCGCCCCTGACATTGACTGCAGCATTGTCTTCTCTGCCCTTGATGCGGGGATTGCAGGCAGAATTGAGCAGTCCTTCGCTGCCGAAGGCTACGCTGTTTCCAGCAATTCAAGGAATCATCGCATGGAGCCTGACGTTCCTCTTATTGTGCCCGAGGTCAACAGCAGCCATCTGGAGCTTATTGACAGCCAGAAGAAGGGCAGGGGGTGGAAGGGTTTTATAGTCACAAATCCTAATTGCTCCACGATTCACATGTGCCTCGCGCTGAAGCCATTGCATGACACTTTCAGGATTGAGAAGGCAATGGTCACAACTATGCAGGCTCTTAGCGGTGCCGGGTATCCGGGTGTTGCAAGCATGGACATAATAGATAACGTGATTCCGTTCATATCAGGCGAGGAGGAGAAGATTGAGACAGAGACCCTTAAGATTCTGGGCAGCCTTTCAGGCAGCAGTGTGGAAAACGCAGGCTTGGCTGTCAGCGCGAGCTGCAACAGGGTTGCGGTCAGCGACGGCCACATGGAGTCTGTCTCGGTAAAGCTTTCCATGAAGGCTGATGAGCAGGGCATTGTGGATGCGTTTAGGGGCTTCAATCCGCTCAGGCAGCTTGGCCTGCCCAGCAGCCCTTCGCAACCGGTTATAGTTTCTGAGGAGCCTGACAGGCCGCAGCCCAGGCTTGACAGGAACCTTGAGAGCGGGATGTGCAGCGTTGTTGGAAGGGTGAGGAAGTGCGGGGTGCTTGACTTCAAGTTCACCGTGCTGGGCCACAACACGATAAGGGGGGCTGCCGGCGCTGCAATAATGAATGCCGAGCTGATGAAGGTTAAGGGTTACATTTAAGGGTTATACATAAAGGTGATGACATGGAGCTTTCAAAGAGAGTTAAATCAGTTCCTCCGTATCTTTTTGCAGAGATTAACAGGAGGATTGCTGAGGCAAGGAAAAGGGGGATTGATGTGATTAGTCTGGGCATAGGAGACCCTGACATGCCAACTCCGAGGCCTGTTGTTGACGAGCTTGTCCGTGCTGCTAATGACCCGAAGAACCACCAGTATCCGGACTATGAGGGGCTTTTCGCGTTCAGAGAGGCTGTCTCGAAGTGGTATATGAAGAGGCACTCTGTAACTCTTGACCCCGAAAATGAGGTTCTGGCTCTTATCGGCGGCAAGGAGGGCAACCTGCATCTATGCCTTGCAATGGTTAATCCAGGGGACTACACGCTTGTGCCTGTTCCAGGATACACTCCTTACAGGACTTCAACAATCTTCGCAGGCGGGGAGGCTTATGATTTGCCTCTTCTTGAGGAAAACGGCTTTTTGCCTGACTTGGCCAGCATTCCAAAAGGAGTGGCGAGGGATGCAAAGCTGATATTTGTCAATTACCCGAATAACCCTACAGGTGCTGTTGCCAGCAGGGAGTTTTACAAGGAGCTGGTTGATTTTGCAGGGGAGTATGACATTGTCGTGTGCAGCGATAATCCGTACAGCGAGATTGGCTTTGACGGGTACAGGCCGCTTAGCTTTCTTGAGGTTAGCGGGGCAAAGGATGTCGGAGTTGAGATTAATTCCCTTTCAAAGCCTTACAACATGACCGGGTGGAGGATTGGCATGGCTGTTGGCAATGAAGAGATCATCGGGGCCATGGGCACTGTGAAGAACAACACTGATTCAGGCGTGTTCAATGCAGTGCAGTATGCCGGGATAAGGGCATTGAGCCTGGATGACAGCTTCATACAGCAGAACATTCAGGTTTATCAGAGGAGAAGGGACCTTGTGCATGAGACGCTTACAGGCATAGGGCTGAAGTGCCTGAAGCCAAAGGCCGCTATGTATATGTGGTGCAGGGTGCCTGAAGGCCACACATCTGCAAGCTTCGCCACGATAGTGCTTGAGAAAGCAGGTGTTGTCGTGACTCCTGGCGCAGGCTACGGAAGGGAGGGCGAGGGCTACTTCAGGATTTCCCTTACTGTTCCTGACAGCAGGCTTTCAGAGGCCATGGAGCGGCTAA
The DNA here is from genome assembly GCA_016211185.1 of Candidatus Woesearchaeota archaeon. Taxonomy (GTDB): domain Archaea; phylum Nanobdellota; class Nanobdellia; order Woesearchaeales; family UBA10216; genus JACQST01. Next base: position 13,316 of record JACQST010000060.1, read on the forward strand.
GAAATCTCGGGCTGAGGTGATTTTTATGGACGTTGCTGGCAACAGGCTGATGGTCGGAGGGGTTTGCGCCTCGAGTCTTGTCAGGGAATACGGCTCTCCGCTATATGCCTATGATGAGGGCGTGATAAGGATGCGGTTCAGGGAGCTTAGGGACAGCATCCCTTTCAGCAAGCTCAGGATTTATTATGCGTGCAAGGCAAACACCAATCCCCACATAATGAGGGTTTTGAGAGAGGAGGGCGCTTTTGTTGACGTTCTTTCTCCGGGTGAGGTTTTCCTCGCTGAGAAGGCAGGCTTCACCCCTGACAGGATGATGTTCACCAGCACCGGCGTGACTGATGACGAGATGCGCTTCATGATTGGGAAAGGCATACATGTGAACTGCGATTCGCTGTCGCAGCTTGACAGGTATGGCTCGCTTAACAGGGGCGGCCGCGTCTCTGTAAGGATAAACCCTGATGTTGGCGGGGGGCATCACGGCCACGTAATTACAGGAGGCCCTGACAGCAAGTTCGGAATCTATTTTGACAAGGTTGACGAGATAAAGGAGATTGTGGGTAAGCACGACCTTAAGCTTGTGGGGCTTCATCATCATATCGGTTCAGGCATTCTTGAGCCTGAGAAGTTCGTTATGGCAATGAACGTGCTGCTTGACGTTGCCAAGAAGTTTGATAACCTGGAATTCGTTGATTTTGGCGGCGGCATAGGCATCCCTTACAAGCCCGGCCAGGAAAGGATAGGCCTTAAGGAGCTTGGCAGCATGATTGCTGAGACCTTCACGGCTTTCTGCAGGAGATATGGGAAGGAGCTTATGCTATTCATCGAGCCCGGGCGTTACATGGTTGCTGAGTCAGGCTTTCTCCTGTGCACTGTGAACACTGTAAAGGAAACCCCTAAGCACAGGTTTGTGGGAGTTGACACTGGCTTCAATCATCTTGTGAGGCCTGCCATGTATGGCTCTTATCACGAGATAGTTGTGGCGGACAGAGTTGACAGTGCAGGTAAGGAGAAGGTTGTTGTGGCAGGCAATATTTGCGAGTCAGGAGATGTTTTTACAAGGGATGAGCACGGGCCTGTGGACAGGGAGCTGCCAAAGTTGAGGGAAGGGGATGTGCTTGCGATCCTCAACACAGGGGCGTACGGGTTCTCGATGTCCTCAAACTACAACTCAAGGCCAAGGCCTGCTGAGGTTCTTGTCGAGGACGGCAAGGCAAGAGTGATAAGGAAAAGAGAAGACCTGAACTATTTGGGGTATGGATATTAAAGTCGAACTCATGATGCGGAAAAATTTAAATAGTTCACTAATAGAACTCTTGTTCTATGAAAAAAACACTTGTTTCAAAAAAGAAACGCCCTTTGGATGAGGAAACAACTACTGCAAGAATTCTCAGGGTTATTTTTTACTCGCCCGATATAGAGTTTACACTTACTGAACTATCGCAGCTGGCTGAAGTCTCAAAGAGCACAGCCAGCAGGATAGTCCGCACCCTGTCTGAAGGAAACATAGTGAATCTGGTGGACAAAGGCATAGTGTTTAGGATCAGGGGAAAAGTTGAAAGCCCTGAATACATCAAAAGAAAAATAGTCCATAACCTCAGCATTATTTTTGATAGCGGCATAGTGGAATTTTTGGAGGATATGTTCAATCACCCTAAAGCAGTTATACTTTTTGGCAGCTTTAGGAAAGGGGAGGATATATCTACTTCAGATATTGATATCGCCATAGAAACTGATGAAAAAATAGATATAGAACAGGTGAGGCCTAAGGGAATAGAGGAATATGAAAGATTTTTCTTAAAAAGGACAATACAGGTTCATCTGTTCAACAGGAAGAAAGTGGATATCAATGTTTTCAACAGCATAGCAAACGGCATTGTTTTGTCAGGATTTCTTGAGGTGAAGCCATGAAACAGGCAGGAATTAAATTTTTGCTGGAAAGCGGACAATTAAGGATTCGTTCCTCCGATAGCTTTAAGGCAGACTCTCTGGTCAGGTCTGCGCTAGACAGCGCATCCTTTTCAAAAATACCTCCATTGAATGAAAAAACAGCAACCGGGATTTTCAAGGCGCTTTATGATGCTTTTCATGCTTTAGGCGATGCAAAATGGTGGAAACTGGGCTATGAGGCATGTTCACATGAAGCCAGCATGAAAATATTGATGAATGCGGATATCAAGGCCAAGTTCAGGCTGCAGGATATTGACAATTACAGAAAAATAAGAAACAATGCCGTTTACAGGGGTCACCTGGTAAGTGTTGAGCAGACGAAAAGATTAATGGCCTTGTGGGATGAGTTGTCCGGAGAATTGATAGAGTGGGTGAGAAAATGAAAATCCCAGGATTAGGAAAATGGAAAAAATAAAGTTCACAAAGCTACACGGAGCAGGCAACGACTACCTCTACATAGACCTTACTACCAACTACTACAACTTTGACCCCTCTGAGCTTAGCAGGAGGATGTCTGACAGGCACTTCGGTGTCGGTGCTGATGGGATAATTCTCGTGATGAACCGGACAACGAGAGAAACGGACTTCAGGATGCGAATTTTTAACGCTGACGGGTCAGAGGCTGAGATGTGCGGGAACGGTATCAGGGCTTTCGCAAAGTTCCTTGTCGACAGCAAGCTCACTGACAAGAGGAGGCTCAGGATAGAGACTGGTGCTGGCGTGAGAGAGGTCGAGATGCTTGGGAGCATGGGAAGGACTGCTTATGTGAGGGTTGACATGGGTGCGCCTGTTCTGGACGCATCGCTGATACCTGTTGCGGCTGGAAAAAGCCCGGTTCTTGACAATGAGCTTTCTGTTGGAGGGCAGGTGTTCAGGTTTTCTGCAGTCTCGATGGGTAACCCGCACTGTGTGATTCTTGCTGATGAGCTTACTGATGAGCTGGTAAAGGGTTTCGGCCCAAAGATTGAGGCGCACGAGTTGTTTCCAAAGCATACAAATGTCGAATTCGTGAAGGTAAGGAACAGCGGGGAAGTTGATATGCGTGTTTGGGAAAGAGGTTCTGGCGAGACGCTTGCCTGCGGGACAGGGGCAAGCGCTGTTGCTGTTGCGTGCTCTCTCAATGGCAGGACCGGCAGAAAGGTAAAAGTGAATGTGCTTGGCGGCGTTCTTGAGATAGAGTGGGCGCAGGGAAATCACGTGTTCATGACAGGGCCTGCTGAGACCGTGTTCGAAGGCGTGTATGACTATGAGCAGGCTATGGGAACATTTAAATAATGGCTCTATGTTCAGGTTTTTGGTGATGATATGCCTAAGAGTTTTCCAAAGGTGACTGTGTATTCGACTCCTGTGTGTCCTTGGTGCGTGAAAACTAAGGAGTTTCTCAAGGAGCAGAATGTTCCTTTTCAGGAAGTGAATGTTCTTGCTGACAGGAGCGCGGCTGACGAGATGATTAGGAAGTCTGGCCAGATGGGTGTTCCTGTGGTTGAGATTGGAAACGAAGTGATTGTTGGCTTCAACAAGAGTGCGATGAAGAAGGCCCTGGATATTGCATGAAAGATAGGTTTTCACCCTGAAAGGGTAGAAAAACCGCAAAGTTTATATACTTGTTTTACATACCATGTAATAGTAGTTGGGGATTGAAGAACCATACGCTGATATTCATATTAATGGTTGGTTGGCTGCCGGGTTTGGCACCTCTTTTCCCGGCATCCACCTACCATTGCTTTCTATCATTGCTCTCTTTTATTGAAGGTGGAAACAAGCCGATAGTTAGCTTTATATAACCTCTTTTCCCATTCTGTAATCAATGCTGACTGCTGGGCTGGACATTGGCGGCACCCGGATTAGGGGGGTTGTCCTTGACAGCAGGTTTAATGTTCTGTGCAGGGTTGAGTTCCCTACGCTTTCCGGAAAAAAGGCAGGCCCTACATTGGAGAGCATCGGAAAGGTATCTGAGGAGTTATCAAGGAAGGGCATTGGTTATGTTGGGGTGGGTATTGCTGGAAGGATGGACAGGCAGGGGATTGTTAAGTCTAACCCCAACATTCCTTCTCTTATCGGGCTGAATCTCAGAAGAAAGCTGGAAGGCATGTTTAGGTGTCCAGTGGTGTTTGAGAACGACGCGGCGTGCTTTGCTGTTGCCGAGCACAAGCTTGGTTCTGGAAAGGGGGCTCAGAACATGGTCGGGCTCGTTATCGGGACTGGTGTTGGCTCAGGTCTGATTCTGGGAGGCAGGCTTTACAGGGGTAATGGTGAGGCTGGCGAGATAGGGCACATGCTTATTGACTCAGGTGAAGGCAGCCTTGTCTGCGGCTGCGGCAAAAGGGGCGATTTTGAAAGCTGGTGTTCTGGCAAGAGCATTGTGAAGCGTTACGTGTTGGCTGGGGGAAAGATTCCGGACCCTGACCCGAGGAAGATCTACTTCTCGGGTGAGCGTACCGCAGTCAGGGTGATGAATAAAACCATTGAGAAGCTTGGGGCTGGCCTTTCAAGCCTGATTGCTGTACTTGGTCCTGAAGCAATTGTGTTTGGAGGGGGTGTAAGCAACCTTCCTTTTTACAGGCAGGTAAGGCTGTCTGTGAGAAGGAACTTGTTCAGGGGCGAGTCTTTTAGAACAAAAATCGTAAAGAGTGCTGTTGATGATTCAGGAGCAGTGGGTGCGGCCCTGCTTGCGCAGGACCGCAGCGAAAGCTGAGGTGTTCATTCCCACTCCTCTAACTCCTCATCGTTGTAATAGTCTTCTGCTTCAGCCTCCCTGTAGCCCTCTATGAAAGCGGCTTCCCTCAGGGATAGCTCGTCATCCTCCAGTTCCCCAACTTCACTGTCTCGCAGCTCTAAATCTCCTTCCACTGGAATGTCGTCGTACCATTCCATGTTTACCACCTCAATCCCATTTTTACAGAGCTGCACCTCATTTTAGCATGAAGGAATCACTAATAATTCATCTACTCTCTCGGATTTTCTCCAGAGAGGATTGCTAAAAAAAGGCCAATAGAAGCGAGAACGGGCTGCATGCTTATATAGTTTGCGATTATAATTTATAAAATTTTCCCATGTTAAAGAA
>JACQST010000059.1 GCA_016211185.1 Candidatus Woesearchaeota archaeon
CCAGTCAATGCAGGAACAACTCCTGCATTGATTTTTCTAAACACTTTCAAGTGAAGAATCATCCAATCGGAGATACTGATGCAGGATTCATAGAGACCGGATGCTTGCCGTCTCATGCCAGGAACTCGCTGACAGTCCTCTGCATGGCCTTTCTGGGCTTCAGGCTGGAGACCCTGACTCCTATCTGCCTTATTTTTCTTTGCCCAAGGAACTGCTGAAGAAGGCTTTTAGCGGTTTCCGTTATCGCCTCCGGGCCTTTGCTTTGTGCCTTGAGGGTTTTTTCCCTTGTATGCGTCTCGAAATTGGAATACCTTACCCTTACCCCTGCTGTCTTGAATGTAAGACCTTCGCTTTCCAGGGATTCTGATATGTCTTCTGCCATCTCCTCTATCTTTTTATGGAGCTGCGCAATATCTGCAGTGTCTTTCTCAAATGTTGTGTTGCGGTTTATTGACTTTATTTCGTGGCTTTCCTCGACTTCCTCCCAGTCTTTTCCCTGTGCTGCGTCGTGGATGTATGCTCCGTATTTGCCGAATTCGCTTATCAGGACCTCCCTTGCCTGTGCTGCGAGTTCGCCTGCGGTTCTTATTCCGAGCTTCTGGAGCCTTTCGTTTGTTTTTGGCCCTATCCCCGGTATCTTTATGGCTGGCAGGTTTTGGAGGAATTCTTTTGCTTCGTGAGGGGATACTTTGGTTATGCCTCCGGGCTTTTTGGTGTCTGAAGCGATTTTGGCAATTAGCTTGTTTGGCCCTATGCCTATGCTGCAGCTCAGGTTCTCCTCTGTGTTTATCTCTTTCTGTATGTCTTCAGCAATCTTGTGGGCATGCTCGTAGTCTTTTGCGCTGCTGCTTATGTCGAGGTATGCCTCGTCTATGCTTGCCTGTTCGAATCTTTCACAGTAAGCTCTTAGCCTGCCCATTACCTGTTCAGAGGCTTCGATGTAAAGGGTCATGTTTACTGGCAGGTATGTTGCCTGCGGGCATAGCCTGTACGCTATGGAGATGGGCATTGCAGACTTAACTCCGAATTTGCGGGCCTCGTAGCTCGCTGTGCTTACAACACCCCTTCCGAGACCCTGTTTAGGCTCTGCTCCCACTACGACTGGCTTTCCTCTCAGCTCGGGGTTGTTTCTTGCCTCTACCGAAGTGAAGAAGCTGTCCATATCAACATGAAGGATTATTTTCATGCGCCTTCTGATGTGCACGCAGGTTTATAAATGATTTGAAGGCAGGTGTCCAGTGGGCAGTGCCTTTAGTTGAGTGCGGCATTGACGGCATCTCGCTGAACCCTGACGCCATTATCAAAGAAGTAAACAAAAAGCATGGTTCAAATTTAAGCCCAAGGCTTAGAGCCGCACCGGGCCATTTAGCTGAGCGAAAGGCAAACTGTTTAGAAAGAGCTTAAAATGGCTGTCTGACTACAACTCAAGCCTTCTCTGCTTGCTGTCGAACTTCTCGAGGTATTTTGGCGGGCTTATCCTCCTGAACTCATATCCGAGCTTCTGAAGCATCTCCTCTGCTGATGGAGTGAGCCTTGGCGCGGCTATTATTCCCCTGATGCGGCTGAGCCCCTTGTCGTGCTTTACCTTGTCCGCATATCTCTTTAGCTGGTCAACTGCCTTCGGGTCTGCAGCATAGCGCTTGCATTCAACCACCACAAGCGTTCTGTTCTGGTCGTACCCGAACACGTCTATGAACCCGAACTTCGTGTGCTCCTCTGTGCTCAGCGGCCTGAACCCTTTCTCTATCAAGTCTGGGTCGTTGTATATCATCTGGGACATCTCCCGTTCAGAGCCGGTTATCTGAAGCTTCTGCCCGTCTGACAGCTCGTGCGCCCTGAAAAAGTGTATCCTGTTCAGCGCTATGTTCATGTATTCCTTTTCATTCCTGCAGCTTAACAAGGTCCTGTTGGCTTCGGTTGTTATATCGTATCTTGTGCCTTCCTTCATGTAGTTTACCGGTGTGCTTCCATGGGGCTGGTGCACCAACAGCGTTTTGTCTGCCTTTATCATTATGATGCGGTCACCATCTGGCAGGAAACTCTCTGCTCTTCCGCTGTAGGATATGTTGCAGTTCGCCGCTATCATCACTGTTTTTCCGTTCTGCAACGCATTTGACAACTCTGCAGGGTTCATAGCCTTTCTTCCTTTTTGGTTAGTATTTATGTTTTTGCCACTCTCCAGCGCACTTGTAAATTCTAAATTTGCACAAATCAGCCCGAATAGGATAACTTAATAGTGACGAAAACTTTAAATACGTGTGCTTTTTCCTGAAACTATGCAATCTTACCTTGGGGATAAAAGCTATTCTGAGTTGCATTATGCAAGAATGCCTCGGTTTGATGAGCAGGCTGACCCGTATGAAATGGCAGCCAGACGTTATCTTGAACTTGCCGAGTATTCTGCCGAAGGCCTTATACTCCTTAGGAATCCCGGGCTGAGGAGTGCTTATAACCCTGATATGCAGTATCGTCGTGGCTTGGGCGGCGCGCTGGCATATTTGGAAGGCTTCAGGGAGTTCTCCGAATTAACAGGGGCTTCAGTTCCTGTTGATAGAGTTTCTTCAACTGCCCAGAGGGTTTACGGCATTGCCTTGGAAAACCTGTTTTTCCCTCTTGTTGAGAGGTGGGGTAACTCTTCTTGGGTGCATAGGACGCGAAGGCTCGCAAATGACATAAAGGGAGCTGTCGGCACAGAACTTCAGTTACAGTTAACACCGACGGGAGCTGAGCTTGAGAAAATAATCTCGTTTGCTGTTGCAAGAGGCGTGCCTGTGTATAATATGCAGGATGTTTAGTGGCTGCTTTTTTTGCGGTTACTTTGCTTTTATCTCATGGGCACAAACACGAACTCGCCAAGTTCCTGCTTCTGCAGCTTACCTTTCTTCTTTGTGGCTTTGGTTAGTGTCTGGCTGTAGGTTCCGCCTATTGGAGCAACTATTATGCCGTTTTCCTTGAGTTGCTCTATCAGAGCGTTCGGTATTTCTCTTGCTGCGGCAGAGACAACTATCCTGTCGTATGGCGATGCCTCTTTGTAGCCCTTGCTTCCGTCCTTGCATATGACTCTGCAGTTTTTTATGGCTGCCTTTGCGAGGCTTGCGGCTGCTGTTTGTGCAAGTTCCGGTATGATTTCGGTTGAATATATTTTTCCAGGGCTTATTGCCTTTGCTATTATCGCGGCCTGGTATCCAGAGCCTGCCCCGACTTCAAGGGCATTCATGCCTTTTTTCAGCTCAAGTGCCTGAGTTATTATCATTACTGTTGTTGGCTGGGAGATTGTCTGTCCTGCCGAGATTGGGAGTGCGTTGTCGTGATACGCCTGTTCCCTGTATTGCTCAGGCACGAATATCTCTCTAGGAACCGAGCTGAATGCCTTTAGTGCAGTATTGTCTGTTATGAGGCCTGTAGTTTTCCATCTGTCAAGAAGTAGCTTCCTTTCTTGTTTCAGCCTTTCGGCCTGATTATCCCGTACCATTGGTATATTGCCTTTTCAGCTGCCCGGATAAGGTCTTCGCCTCTGCCTTTTACTGTTGCGCAGTTTCCCCTCAGCTCTATGCCTGGCTTGTCGTCTGTTTTTATGTATATAACTGAAAGATTGCTGTTTGATTCCCTGCACGTTATTATTGGCCGTTCGCTGCATGCCTCTGTTGTGTTTGAGGTGCAGGCAGCTACCGGCGCAACATCAAATGTGTTCACAAGGCTAAGGCTGAGCTCTGTTGCTGAAAGCGCAGTGTATTCCAGCCCGCTCTCTGCAGGGTCGAATGTTATGTATGTCTGTTCTGTCGCGAACCATTCATCATCTCCTGACACAGTTATGTTTTCCACTTGCAGGGGGTTGTAGTGCAGCCTCAAGTTGTATAGCTGCCTGTCTTTTTCCCATTGCGTGTTCCACAGCCCTGCATAGTTCTCAAACTTGAAGCCGTTATAGGTTACTGTTTCCGGCCCTGGCTGTGGGGCAAGCAGCCTGAAGCTCAGCACAACTATTGTCAGGATTATTACTGCTGCGGCAAGCATTAGGAAATGCTTTGTGCTGCTGTCCTTCTCCTCTTCATGTGCTTGGCTCTGCTCCTGCGTGTTTTTTTTATCCTGCTCTGTTTCCATCAGTCACTCCAAGCAGCCTGTAGAGGACTGCATCCCTTGCCCTTACAAAATCGTCCTGGCTTTCAGCCTGTATTACTATGCAGCCGCCTTTTTCGTAGATTGCCGAATCTCCTTCCTGCATCAGTATGACTGGCACAAAGCTGGTTGCGTTTTCGCAGGTTATTACAGGAAGCCCTGTCGAGTTCTGCAGGAAGCCTTGTACTGAGAATATTCCCTTGTGCTCAAGCAGCGCCTTGCTTATGTCAAACTGGACTGATGCGATTGTTCCGGAATGGTTGCTGTAGTAGTCTGACGTCATGTATGCCATTCTTGTGTCCTTGAGCCTGTCTGTTGCGGTTTGGTTAAGCAGCTCTTTTATCTCGTCAGGGAAGTATGTGAACGGAACGTATTTCCCGTCTATCCTTGTTACAAGGCTTCCATCCAGTTGCCTTTCGAACCTGTGGCCATTGTAGCTTATTGCTGATGTGCTGCCGCCGTAGTTCACGAACACAAACCCTATGACACTTGTTACTGTGATGAACCCCACTACCAAGGCAAGCAGCACTTTCTTTGCGTCAGCCATTAATTTTGAAGAAGGAGTCCTCTTTTTAATAGTTTTGCTGGCTTGCTGCACATCGCTTCATAATTGGCAGGCAGGAATATTTATATAAGCAGACAGTCCTTCGCAGACTGATGGGTGCGCATGGATCTCTTGTAAAGCTTGAGGATGTCTGGAAGACTTACCTGCTTGGTGACGTGCGGGTTGATGCGCTTCGCGGGCTTAGCCTTGAGGTGAGGAGGGGAGAGTTTGTTGCTGTCCAGGGTCCGAGCGGAAGTGGCAAGTCCACTGCCATGAACCTTATCGGTTGCCTTGATTATCCGAGCAGAGGCAAGGTTTACCTCGATGGCCATGACATTGCGCGGCTGTCAGAGAGTGAGCTTGCGCAGGTGAGGGGCAGAAAAATTGGGCTGGTTTTCCAGCAGTTTAATCTTATACCCAGCCTTTCCGCACTGGAGAACGTTATGCTTCCCATGATTTTCCAGGGAACTGTCCGTGATAAGAGGTTTAAGCGGGCTGAGATGCTGCTCAGGATGGTCGGGCTTGGTGACAGGTCCAGCCACAAGCCCAAGGAGCTTTCCGGGGGACAGCAGCAGCGTGTCGCCATTGCGAGGTCATTGGCAAACGACCCTGAGCTGATACTTGCCGATGAGCCTACAGGCAGCCTTGATTCTGCAACAGGGATTCAGATAATGGATTTGCTAATAGAGCTGAGAGGGAAGGAAAGCAAGACTGTTGTTCTTGTAACCCACGAGGACAGGCTCGCTGGCATGGCTGACAGGGTTGTCTACATGGTGGACGGGAGGAACGTGAGGAAAAATGCTTAAGACTTCTCTCTTGCTGATTTTTTTGCTGGTTATGGTTACAGTGCCTGCGCATTCGGAGATTCCGCAGGCCTCTGACATCAAAGTTACCCTTATTAACCAAGAGCCTGTTCCAGCTGAGCCTGGTGAGCACGTCATATTGAGGTTCAGGATAGAGAATTTGGGCAGTGACCCTGCCAATGACGTGCGGTTCTCGCTTGTGCCCAACTTCCCTATCAGTATTCCAGAGTCTGAATCTGCTGAAAGGAACATCGGGACATTGGCCGGGCGCCAGAAGGACCGTGTTGGAGCTGTAGTGAGCTATGATGTTGTTGTTGACCCTGCTGCCGGCGAAGGCAAGGCTGATGTTTTTGTGAGATACTCTTATGGCTCGGTTGATGCCCGCACAGGCCCCTTTAACGTCAGCATCAGGGCAAGACAGGCTTCTGTGATAATAAGCTCTGCAGTGATGAGTCCTCCCGAGGTCCTTCCTGGCGGCTCTTCAAACCTGACGCTCATGCTTGTTAACACAGGCAAGAGCCTGCTTAAGTCTGTCCATGTCAAGCTTGAGCTCTCAGGCTCTGATTTGCCTTTTGCCCCGTTAGGCGCTGCGCAGGAGAAGTCAGTCGGGCAGCTTCTTCCTGAAGAGCCTTTTGCCATGCAGTTCGGCCTGATTGCGCTTCCAGAGGCTTCTGCCGGGGTTTATAAGATTCCCGTCAAGCTTAGCTATTCAGACCAGGTCGGCAAGAACTTCACACGGGATGACATCATTTCCATGGCTATCGGTGGCGAGCCTTCAGTTATGCTTCTGGTTGGTGACGGGGTTGTTTTGAAGGAGTCTGAAACTGGCGACCTGAATGTCCAAATCGTCAATAACGGCCTTGTTGACCTGAAGCTTGCCACGATTGAGCTTGAGAAGTCGCCTGATTATGAGGTTTTGTCTCCGGCCCGGGTCTACATAGGCGACATTGATTCTGACGACTTCGACACAACCACATTCAAGGTTTACTTCAGGAAAAACGGGGTGATAAGAGTTCCGTTCACTGTCTCGTACAGGGACTCGAATAACGTTGAGCACGTTGGCAGGTTTGTTCTTGAACCAAGGGTTTTCAGCAGCAGCGAGGCGTCTGACTACGGATTTGAAGGCAGAGGATATTCCGGAATTATTGTGGCGGTGATTATTGTTATCTCTGGCCTCTTCATCTACAGCAGGTTCTTCAAGAAGCGACAATGATGCAGGACTATTTTTGGCTGGCTCTGAAGGGCATAAGGAACAGGCAGCTCAGGAGCTGGCTCACCATGATAGGCATCTTTATAGGGGTTGCTTCTGTTGTTGCGCTTATCAGCCTGGGACAAGGCCTTCAGGATGCCATCAACAGGGAGTTTGCCTCGTTTGGCGTTGACAAGCTCATCATCCAGGGAAAGAGCGCTGGCTTTGGCGCACCAGGAACCTTTTCAGCAGGCAAAGTGACTGAGCACGACATTGATGTTTTGGAGAGAGTTTCCGGCTCTGAAGTTGTTGCAGGAAGGCTGATTAAGACTGCGACGATAGGGTTCGGTGATGAGCAGCAGGCCAGGGCTGTTCTAAGCATGCCGTCTGACAACAAGAAAGCTGAGCTGATAACTGAGGCTAACAACTACAAGATTCTGGATGGCCGCATGCTGAAGGGCAGCGACAAGGACAAGGTCGTGGTCGGGTATTACTATGCATATGGCAGCAAGCTTTTCGCAAAGCCAGTCCTCACAGGGAACAAGGTAATCATCAACGGCAGGAAGTTTGAGGTTGTGGGGGTTCTTGACAGGCTCGGAGACCCTTTCAGGGACCGAGCTGTTTTGATGAATCAGGATGTCATGGATGAGTTCTTTGAGACAGAAGGTGAGCTAAGCCTCCTTGTGGTTCAGGTGAAGGAAGGGCAGGACATGAACAGGGCTGCTGACGACATTGAGAGAGCCATGAGGAAGGACAGAAACCTTGATGAGGGCAAAGAGGACTTTGAAATCCAAACCCCACAGCAGCTCCTGCAATCTGTTACTGTCATAATAAATATTGTCCAGGCAGTTGTTATAGGAATAGCTGCCATAAGCATACTTGTAGGGAGCATCGGTATAATGAACACGATGTATACCGCTGTGATTGAGCGCACAAAGGAGATAGGCATAATGAAGGCTACTGGCGCAAGGAACGAGCACATACTGCTCCTCTTCCTAACAGAATCAGGTCTTCTTGGAATGGCTGGCGGAGGGATTGGAGTGCTTATCGGCGTCAGCATAGGCAAGCTTGTTGAGTTCTCCGCATCCCAGTCCCTTGGCTCTGACCTCCTGCAGGCTTCTTTCCCATGGTACCTTATTGTTGGCGCCCTCCTTTTTTCCCTGGTTGTGGGCGCAATATCAGGAGTCCTGCCTGCCATGCAGGCCTCACGGCTGAAGCCTGCTGATGCGCTGAGGTATGAATAGGAAAAGTTATTACGATGCTTGCATCTGAAAAAGTTCTCGAAAGGGAGTGGGACAACAAGGCAGATGAGAGGTGGAATGATGTATGAGCAGAGAGACATCGTCCTTGTTCCATTCCCTTATTCTGACCTTACAGGTGCCAAGCAGAGGCCTGCCCTGATAGTTTCGAATGAATAATAAGCTACTTGCAGCATATCGCGCAGGGTTCTGAACCGATCCTATTGGTGAACATACCAAAGCACTAGTATCTTTAACGTATGGCCTTGAACCGTATACAGTGGTATAACCGGTAACAGCTGCTTGAAATCCAAGTGCTGTATTGCATGTATTGAGCATGATCAGAATTCCACTCAATAAGTTAGAGGTAGCTCACTATCACCACTCATAGAAGATGGTGGAATTCTGAATTCAAAGGCAACTTTTATATATAGCCTGTTTTTCCTTCTCCCCCATGAATTTGATCTCTTTCGGCAAGTGGCCTGTTGATGACGTAAAGGTCAAGGACAGCGGGCTGGTTGACTACGTTACTATAAAGAACGTATACGTTCCAAGAACAGGAGCCCGCTACAGCAGGCAGAAGTTCCACAAGTCAAAAGTGTTCATAGTTGAGCGCCTAATAAACAAGCTCATGGTGCCTGGGCACAGGGGGAAAAAGCACAGGATAACCTCATACACCGTAACAGGGAAATCAAGCCAGGCCTACGATGCGGTTGAAAAAGCATTCACGCTCATAGAGGAACGCACAAAGACAAACCCTGTAAAGGTCTTTGTTGAGGCGCTTGAAAACGCAGCCCCAAGGGAGGAAATCATATCTATAGAGTATGGAGGCGCGCGATACCCCAAGGCGGTTGACTGCTCACCCCAGAGAAGAATAGACCAGGCACTCAAATACATGGTTCAGGGAGCATACCACAGAAGGTTCAACACAAAGAAAGGCATAGTCCAGTCCCTCGCGGACGAAATAATAGCAGCACACCAGAGAAGCCCTGCCTCAAACGCAATAGCGAAGAAGCTCGAGATAGAAAGGCAGGCTGATGCAAGCAGGTAATCTGCCGGAACAAAAAACTTCTTACAAGGGGTTAATCCCGGATTTAGCTGCTGCTACAAGCGCATCATATGCCTGCACTGCCGATGCTGCGGCGTGTTCATTATTCCACGAGACGCCTGCCAACGGGTGCTGCCCTGTCCTCTGCTCAAGCCTAACCAGGAAACCGATATTGCGCTCTGCAAACTCTGCAAACCTCCCTGCTGTCTTCGTAGGGTCATCAGTTGCTATTGCCAACTCATAAACAACTGACATGTATCCAGTCACTGCTTCAGGTGACAGATCTCCTCTAGCCATCTCGTGCAGGTCTGTAGTTGACTTTGCAAAAAGCCTCCGCAGATTAGGGTTTTTCATTTTCATATAACCGATTCTCAGGCCAGGCCTATCGCTGTACTCATACAAAAACTCGAAAAATGAATAATCTCCGACTGTAGCCCTTGACCTCAAGTATGCTGTAAAGCGAGCCATCTCTTCCCTTTCCCAACCCGAAGTCACTATGTATTCAGCAACCCGCCCAGCCATTTCCTCTGCATCCTGAGGCCTGACAGGCTGCATCCTTTCAGAATCAGCAAATCCGCCAAGAGCTTCAAGAATGTCTCTTTTTGCTTTTATGACTCTACGCTCTCTTATTATTGCATCTCTCCTAATTATGTCTTCAAGGTCATCAGCCATACCGGAACAGCAGAAAGCAGCCCTTTTTAATTTTTCCTATATGCATGTTTATACACGCTCAAATCACAACTATGCCCTTGAGCTTGAACCCGTAAATAAAGATGCGGTCCCACAGAAAACTCTTCTTCCTTGTAACCCTCACAGAAAAACCAGCCTGCCTGAAAACCTGCTCAATCCTGGCGTCATCAGCAAGCCACTCAAGCGAGGGAAGAAGATGGAAGAAGTCAGAGTACTCCACAAAACAAATCCTGGCATCAGGAGACAAAACCCTGTACATGTCCTTCAGGATGCGCTGCATGTCATGCATGTATCCAAGCATGCCAACAGACACAACAACATCAGCCCTGTGCACATCAGGGTGGAGCCTGTAGAACTGCTCAGGGTCATGGATAAGCCTTGCCTCGCCATACACCCTGCCTTCAGTCTCCCATCTCTCCTTCTCAATCCGCTTCATGGTTATCTTCAGGTCATTCTTGGAGAAATGAGTCGCATACACCGCGCCGTCAGGCCCCACAGCCCTCAACAGCGAAGTAGTTAATGTCCCGACGCCACAGCCAAACTCAATGACTGTCTTCCCATAAAGGTCACCGAGAAAGCTCATTATCTCCTTCCTAAGCCCCTTAGGGTAGCTGAACCTCTCTGTAAAGAAGCTGAGATAGGAAAAAAGGTCATTAATCTCTGTAATCATCTGAGGGTCATAATATATCTCAATCAGGAAATACAGGGGAATCCCCATGAGGATTAAGGAAATGCTCAGCTTCAGCAAAGTAGGGCCGTTCTGCGTTGTAAGAGTGCCGATAATTATTGCGGCCAGCAGGGCAACAGCCACCAGCACAGGACCAATTTTTCCGAAAGGAACCCTGTAGAGCCGCTCAACATGAGGGTCCTTGAGCCTCAGAATCGGAACAGTCAGGATAATAGGGATATACATGATAATGGCAAGAGGAATCAGGATGCTGAGCAGCACCTCATACTGGCCAAAGCCAAGCAGCAGAATAAGCATAGTTATCGCAGCCTGAAACATTATGGCCTTATAAGGAGTCTTGAACTTGGGGTGTATCTCGCTCAGCCTGCCAAACTGGAGCTTGTCCCGAGCCAAGGCAAGGGTCAACCGGGGTATAGTCACTATGCCTGAAGCAGCCGAGCCAAGAAGTGTGATAAAAATGCCCGCAATGATGATGCCCTCGCCAGCAGAGCCAAACAACACTTGGGCAAGAGCCTTGGTAGGCGAACTCATTGAAGCAAGAGCCTCATACCCGAACACCCCCAGGCTGACAAAAATGATTCCCGCGCCAAGCAGAGCAATAACAACAGTCCCGTTTACAATAGCCCGCGGAATAGTCCTCCTCGGGTCTTTTGTCTCCTCAGCCAGATAAGTCGCGGCCTCCCACCCAAAATAAGCCTCCATAAGGAAAAACATGCTCGTAAAAACAGTTGCAAAACCATGCGTGGCGAGTGGCACAAAATTCGCAGCAGCCACATTAAAGGAGCCCTTGCCAATCAGCGCCGCAAGCACAGCAACCATAACCACGGCAAAACATATCATTATGAAAGAAGTAGCCTCTATCCCGACGTAAGCTATAAGGTTCAGCATAACTATGAGGATAAGGCTGAGAAGAAACTTCGTCGTGGTTAAAGAGTCAGGAATCAGGAGATTAATCGCGGCGACAATCATGACGACCACAGAAAGGTTGCCGACCAGCCACGCAGTCCACCCTATCATAAAAGACATGAACCGGCCATACGCCTGCTTGCTATACTCATACACGCCCCCGCTCTTGGGAAACATGCTCACAAGCTCGCTAAAGCACATAGCTATGTAAATGGAAATCAGGGAAAGAATCACCCACGCAACCATTGAAAGGTTCCCGGAATACCTTGCGCCTATGCTAGGCCCGAAAAATATCGCTGTCCCTATAATGGAGCCTATGGACAGGCAAAGAATAGTCCAGTACCCAAAACCCCTCTTCAGCTCATACATCTTGCAAGCTGAACATTAAAACGGCAATATTTAAAGCCTCCGCTCACTCGCATCTGCCTAAAAGTTTTATGTCCGCAAAACAAGCCCCGCAGATGAACCGATACATCCAGACCTACCACTTGCTCCGCAGAAGATACGGAAAGCAGAGCTGGTGGCCCACAACAACAGATAACAGGCCTTTCGAAGTAATGGTCGGTGCCATACTTACCCAGAACACCTCCTGGCGCAACGTCGAGAAAGCCATAGGAAGCCTTGCAGCCCAAGGGCTAATCGACCCTCAAAGGATGGCATCTGCCCAAAAGGAAAAGCTTGCCGAAGCAATAAGGCCATCAGGCTACTACAACCAGAAGGCAGAACGGCTTCAACTCCTGGCCAGGCACGTGATTCAGAACAGAGGAGCAAAAGCCATGAAGAAGAAACCCCTCTCTCAGTTAAGAGAAGAGCTCCTCTCAATCAAAGGCATAGGGCATGAAACAGCCGACTCAATACTGTTGTACGCCCTAAACAAGCCAGCATTTGTCATCGACACCTATACAAGGCGAATATTCACAAGGCTCGGGCTCTGCAGGCCAGAATCAGGCTACCATGAGCTGCAGGAACTAATCACCAGACACCTTCCAGTCAGCACACAGCTCTACAGCGAATACCATGCCCTCATAGTCCAGCTTGGCAAGGAACACTGCAGGAAAAAACCTGAATGCAAAGGATGCCCGCTCCAAACGAACTGCCAATTCGGAAAAAAAGATTTAAATAGTCAGCTTCGGCCTTGCTGACCTGAAAAAGATGGTTGCGCTCATGGACTCAGGCTGGATAATAGTTGTAGTTGTTCTCGCAATCCTCGTATCCTTCTTCCTCGCCCACAAGCTGTTCCAGGAAGCATTTGAATTCATGGGAATAGCAGTCTCCATAATAGGCATAGCTCTTGTCGTGTCAATAGTAGTGGTGGCCTTTGACGCGGTCAGCTTCAAAAGGTCATTCCCCGGCTCCGAGAGCCTACTCATAGTCATGGATGAAAAAACCCCTGCCGCAGCAATACTCCTCAAAAAAAACGTGCCTGAACCAATAGAGCAGGAAAAGCTTGCACCGCTTGCCACAAGCATAAACGCAAAAGACTACAAGACAGCCCGCGGCACAAACTACAAACTAATAATAATAAAGAAAGCCGCAATAGATGACTTAAGCCAGAAGACAGCAGGCAACTCAACAAAATCACCGCCTGAAGAGCAAGCCTTCATCGCCAGCTCGCTCTCAGGACTGGCAGCAGAGCCATCACTGTTCATAGCCGAATACAGGAAAGGCAACATAATCGTCTATCCTGAAACCCCCATGTTCAAGGCCATAAAATACCTGCCTGGATTCGGAAACTACGCAAAGGACTCAATCGGAGGCTTAAAAGGCCTCCTTGGAAGAGAAAATGAGACACAGCCTTAAGACATGCCAATGGCTACTATGCATGCTCGCGATAGCAGCGCTTGCCAAGGCAGACACCCAGGCATACAGCGGGAGCATATATTCAGGCAACACAATAACAGTCGACAAACAAGTAATGATAATATACCTCAGCAGCTCCCAAAACGGGATAGTGGCGGACTACAGCGGCAAGCTCCTCAGCGTAGCAAACAACAGTTGCGAATCAACAGACTACTTCAAGCTCTGCCTGGACAACATAGAGATGGACTATGTCACAAGAAAAAAGAAGATAGCCATAAGGGCATTCTCAACAGTGCCTGAAATCACCATAACAAGAACCGCCTCAAAAACAGACCTTATAGTAGGCGAAGAAGCCATCATGACAGTCAAGATTTCAAACACAGGAGGCATCGCAAGGAGAACAGTATTTTCAGACGAATTTCCAGAAACGTTCGAGGTATACGATGTTGAAGACGCAGAGCTAAAAGGCAACACAGTATACTGGTCAGGCGAAATAGCTCGCTCAGGCTCAAAGGAGCTGAGCTTCAAACTCAGGCCAAAGGACGCCTATAAGGGAGGCCTTAAGGCAAAACTGGACTACTTTGACGGCTACTCAATGCAGAGCGCGCAATCCAGCGAGATATCCCTTGAGGCAACACACTTCTTCAAGCTTGAAGCCCGCCTTGGAAAAACAGAGGCATACGTAGGCCAGCTAAACAACCTGACAGTCAACATATCCAACAGGGGCAACAGCACAGTAAACGCAACACTCGAATTCACATTCGATGAAGGCACAGAACTCATGACCCTCCCGGGAAACCTAATCAGGACAGCTAAAAACAGCTACAGGTGGAACGGCGAGCTAAGAAAAAGAAACCTCTCAAACAACAGGATATTCTCAAAAGCCCTGTTCTTCGAATTCAAGACAAACAGGATAGGCGCAATAGACACAACAATCACAGCACAATACACAGACCTCTCCACATACGAGAAAGTCCGGCTGCCAGACGAGCGGAAAACAATCAGCGTAACAGACAAGGGACTAATGGCAAGGTCAAGCCTGTCTGACAAAATAATCGAGCCCGGCCAGAGACACACCCTGAAAGTCTGGGTGCAGAACCTAAACCCGTACTCAGATATAAGGGACGTCAGGGTATATGTGCAAACAGGGCTTGCATACCTTCCATACCTCGAATACGGCAGCTTCAAGGCAGGAGAGCAGAAACAGGTGATACAGAAAGACATATTCGCGCCAGAAGCCAACACCACAACAGGATACGCACTTAACCTGAACGTAACCTACAAGCTGGCAGGGGAAAGCTTCTCCTACACATTCAAGGACACAGTATCAGTAGTGCCGCCAAAAGACCTCACAATAACACAGAACCCCTCAAAGAGCACAGTAGAGTCAGGCGAAACATTCCAGTTCACAGTGCTCCTCCAAAACAACAGGGCAACAGGACTTGGCAACATCAAGGCATACGACACCCCGCCACCCGAATTCTCAGTATCAGGGCCAGCCACAGCCATCATAAGCCTCAGCCCCGGAGCAACAGCGACCGCATACACATACAGCATAACCGCACCCAGGGTAAACGCAAAAAAAGAGTTCACAATAAAAACCAGCGCTCAATACAGTGACCAATACAACGACGAGGTATTCGCAAAGTTCAACACATACAACTACTCAAAGGAACAGGCCATAACAGTAAACCCGCCGGACTTCCCTGTGGCAGCCACCGCAGCGATGAAGGAATCAGATGTATACATGGGCGGCGCATACGACGTCAATTACGTCATAAGGAACGGCCACAGCAGCCTCACAATGACAGAGCCAGCCCTATACTTCCCCCTGCAGCCAGAATTTGACACCATAGAATCAACCAACCATTCGCTCCCAAGCATAGACCCAGGCGAAACAGTCTACATAAGCTCAATGCACAAAGTCAGGCCAAAGCTCAACAGCTCACAAAAGATAAAAGGCGCATACCTCACATTCAAGGACAAATACGGCACATTATACGGGTACAACCTCTCAGACGTACCCGTAACGGTCAAAAACAGCTTTCTGTCAGGGCCCGCAATAATCCTTAACAAGACCGCTCCCGAGCAGGCAAACGACACAGACCAGGTCCAGATAAGAATAAGGGTACTAAACACAGGAGACAGCACAGCATTGGTCGACGTAGCTGATGGCCAGCAGGCATTCAGCACAGTGGTGAAGCCAGGCACAGAAGCAGTCCACCAATACAGCACAATACTCACAGAGGAAGGCACACAGAGCCTGCCAGCAGCAACAGCAAACTACACCTATGAAGGCAGAAACCTGCACACAGCCTCAGAAACAGCAACAGTAAAAATCACAAAAAAACCCCTTGTCCAAGTGGAACTCACAGCCCCGGAAAAAGCCAACACAGCAGACGGCTTTGACGTCAAGCTAAAGATAAAAAGCACAGTGACAGAGCCATTACAGGTAACTGTAACAGACAGGGCCAGAGAATGGCACATTGACAACTTCACAGGCCAAAAAGAGCTCACATACCACACCCAACTGCCCACAGGGCAGCATACGCTCGGGCCGGCAACAGCCACATACAATCACAGAAACCACACATACAGCACAGAAACAGGCACAGCAACCATAACAGTCACAGAAAAAGAACTCGTAACCATAGCAAAAACCGCATCAAAGACAACAATCAGGCCAAAACAGGAAATACAGGTTACACTAAGCCTAAAAAACCAGCAGGAAGAGCCTGTAACGGGAACAGTCACAGACAGCGACAAAAACTGGGAAATCGATCTGGCACCGAACGAAGCCCGCAACATAACCTACAAAACCAAGCCAGACCAGCCAGCACTAAAGCCAGCAACAATAACAGTAACTTACAAAAACGCAACATACACCTTCAGCTCAGAAGAGGTACAGATGAACATAACAGGCAGGAAACTAAAGGACAACGCAACAAACACCACCGCAGCTCCTGAAGCAGAAGCCGCACAGGATGACGGGATTTTCAAAAAGATTATAAATGCAGTCATCAAAGTCCTAACCTGGCAACGCAAGCCGGAATGAGGTGACAAAATGGGCTTCTTTGACAAAGTCATGTTCTGGAAAAAAAAGGACGACCTGGCACTTGACGGCAACCTTGCAACAGGAATGGACACCCAAAACCCGTTCCCTGCACAAAACCAGTTCCAGCCAGCACAGCAGCAGCCATTCCAGCAGCAGGGCTTCTACGGCCAAGGGATGCAGCAGGTGCAGCCCCCACAGATGGATGCCTTCCAAAGCTCAAGCGCATACGCAGCAAGCAGACAGCTTGAAGTGGTATCAGCAAAGCTTGACGCGCTCAAGGCAGCCATGGACTCGATGAGCCAGCGCCTCTCAAACATAGAAAGGGCATTCCAAGACGATTTCTACAGGAAACGGGGAGGATGGTAAAAACAAGAAAACCAGAACCAGACCTGCTGCTCACAACAATAGCTGTGCTTGCTTTTGACAGGCTCACGAAGCACTACGCACAAAACCTAACCGAGCCAATAAGCATAACACCACTGCTAAGCATAAGCCTCGTAAGAAACACAGGAGCAGCATTCGGAATACTCCCCGGAACATCACTCATACTGGCTGCAATAGGCACAGCAGTAATAGCAGCAATCCTACTCAGCTACAGAAAGCTGTCTGCGACCCGGAAAACCCGTATAGCAACAGGACTCATACTGGCAGGCACAACAGGAAACCTCATCGACAGGCTCCTCCTTGGATACGTAATAGACTTCATAGACCCAAGCTTCTGGCCCGCATTCAATGTTGCGGATGCTGCACTGACTGTTGGAGCTGCAATCCTCCTAATCCACATCTACACAAAAAAGAACTAGAACGACTCAAACTCCTCAGCTTCCTTCAAATGGCCATTCTGCTTCAGCCACTGCACCTGAGCCTTGGAATACTTGAAGACGATATCGCCCTTCTCATTCCCTGAAAGCTCCCAAGGCTCAACAAGAACCGTATCACCCTCCCTAATCCAAAGCCTCCTCTTCAGCCTCCCAGGAACCCTGCAAATCCTCGGCTTGCCATCAAGACACCTCACCCTCATCCTGGTGCCGCCAAGCCTCTGCTCAACAATACCAAGAGCCTGCGCCCCCCTCGGCAACCTCGTCTTCCTGATTTCCTGCTGAAGCTCCTCCCTCTGCTCCTCAATCTGCTTCTTAAGACCCATCAAGCCAATGACCGCCCAGCCCTATTTAAAGTTTTGTAATCTTAAAAACCCTAAAAAGCAAAGTTTAAATACCTGAAATTTAGAAGCAGAAAAAAAAGGAGCGTGCATGAATGCTTTCTGCCTTGGTCGGGCTGTTTAGGAGAATCACCTTCTTTGAGAAGGCAATACTTGTCGTGGGCCTGTTCACCATAATAATCGGGTTCTACTTCATACAGAAAGTCTTCAATGTTGACCAGCGCCTAAGCTGGCTTATGCTAATAGCCATATTCAGCTGGCTATCACTCCTCATACTGATAATACTGTCCAGCCTCAACGCAGAAGTAAGGGAAGACCTCTCCTCGGTAATAAGGGAAAACGCAGAGGAAACAAGACTTCTAAAGGAAATAACCTACGAAATGCTCAGCGAGCTAAAGTTGCTAAGGCAAAGCATGAAGGGCACAGGAAGCAAAAAGAAGCCCTGAACTACACATAATCCCTAATCCTGCCCTTATACTCCTCATAAAGCAGCCACAAAACCAGCAGCACAGCATCCAGAACAGCAAGAAGCATGAACCTGTAAGGCAGGTCTGAGCCCAATACTGATGAGGGAACTGCCAGGCTGACAAGGTCAAGCCCAAAATCCTCTGAGTTGAACGGGTAAAAAGGCATAACCGTGCCGTTAATTGTCCCGTCAAGAAAAACATGAGACAGCGTGCCAAACGCAAAAAGCAGAGCATACACATGCATGGACTTAGTCCTGAGCACCTTCAGGAAAAGAAAGAAAAACATAACTCCAATAACTGGCAAAACCAGAGAATGCGTAACGGTGCGGTGAATGCTCGTTATTGGGACAGAGCCAAAATGCGAAGCAACTATGAAGACAGGAATGTCCAAGTCAGGAAGAAGGCCTGAAATCCCGGCAAAAAGAGCCATCCGCCTGGAGATTTTCCTGCCACGCCTCCCGAAATTCCTGTACATATCCGCCAAAAGAAGCGGGAAAAGTATATGCGCTACCGCGAAAGGCATCTTAGCTCCTCTTTTTCACAAACAAACAGCCTTAAAAATCAGGCAACTTGCGTATATAAAGGATAAGGGTGCTTCGTTGCAGCCCTCTGCTCCGGGCCAAGGTTCCTCATTAGCTCCTCTATGTTAATTACAGGCCTGCTGAACTTGTCGTAGTCCTCCATCATCCTTGGGCAAGCAGTGTTGACATAACACTCAATGAACGGAAAGTTCTGAAGCTCAGTGAAATCAACAGTGTCAGAAACCAGATAGTAGTAGTTCTTGTCAGGGTAAATGCGCTTCAGAGCCTGCCCTGCCTTCAAGTGCAGCTGGCCAGGCTTGGTAGAGACCAGTATCCCTATCTCTGTTGAGTGCAGAAACTTGGCGTATGCGGCCTTTATCTTTCTTTGCTCCTCCTCAGCCTCATATGGGTCAAGCCTGTAGAAGTGCCTGTTGACAGGGTCAAAGACAAAAAGCTCCTTCCCCGACGCCAAAGTGCCCCTCGGGTGAAACCTCCCGGTCCCGATGAAGAGAACCGCTTCGATATCCGAATCAGTGTTAGCTGGAAAGTCGCAGCCATACATCTGGCCGGCATGCTTTGAGTGGAAGCCCTTAATTATAGTTACCCTCTTACCGGCGGCCTCAAGCTGCGTCCTCACATCCTCCAGCCTGTGAAGGTGCTGGATATTAGTAACGAGCCCAATACTCATGGGAAGCTGCGCAACATGAGCAGCCTCAAGAAGAATCTCAGCATCAACCTTTGCCTCAATAAAGAACGTTTTCATCTACTGAAGGAGGACCGCGTTTATTGCGCCCTCCTGTCCCGGCCTGTTAGTAACCCTTGCCTTCCCAAGGTCAGTATCAATAACAGAGCCCTTCGTGATTATGTTCCTCCTGATAAAATGCTTGCTCGCAGGGTTGCCAACAACAGCCTTGATATTAGCCTTGACATACTTCCCTGACCTGGCATCATAAACATTAGCAGTGCCAGCAGCCATAACCCTCAACTTAACCCCGCCACCCCTGATTCTTGTCCTCTTAATCTGGCCTTCACCAACACGCGAAAAAGTCGGCTCACTGCCGATCTCGCTCAGCCTCTTGTCACGCAGCTTCTTATACCTGCCACCAGAAGGACTCCTTCTCGATTTAGCCTGAGTAATCATATACAGGAAAGGCATTCATAAGTTATTTATAATATTTGCGGTGCCACAAATAGGGCGCATTTCACAAACTTTATATATCAATCAATTTCTTCGCACATTATCGATTTTTGAGGGGTTTTTGAATGGAACTGGAGAGACCTTTGGATGCGCTCAACGATGCGCGCAACAAAAGAGTATTAGTGGAGCTGAAGAACGGAAGGCAGTACGCGGGCAAGCTGAAAGCATTTGACATACACGTAAACATAGTGCTTCAGGACGCTGAGGAACGCGCTGAAGGAGAGACAAAGAGAAAGCTTGGCGTAACCTTCATAAGGGGAGACACAATCATACTGATAACGCCGGAGTAATGGTGAAATGGTAAAGGGAACTCATTCTATGGGCAAGAAGTCCGGCAAGAAAAACACCATCTACTGCAGGCGCTGCGGAAGCAAATCATACAACCTAAACAGGAACAAGTGCAGCAGCTGCGGATACGGAAAATCAGCCAGACTAAGAGGATACAACTGGCAGAAGGGCTGATAGATGAATCGGGACTGTATTTTTCAAGGACTCGGGCAAGAAGACCTCGCCAGAGTTGCAGGACAGACAATCCCCAGATACTCAAGAAGTATACAGCAGGGTGCTGATGCCTTAACCAATCTTATACTGATGGACGAGTCCCCAGCCCATCATTCAGCAGATTTCTTCGATACAGCCAAGAACATGCAAATGTGCGAAAAGTTCGAGAATTTGCCGACACAAGAATAAGCCAAAAACTGGCGTTACTTATATTGATTCGGCAATCGGAACTAAAACCAAATCAAGAATTCAGGCAGACAAGAAAACTCCTTGAACAAGAAACAAATGGCGAAATTCGCTATCCATACCTCTCGCCCTCAACATTAGCCTCCCTGAGAAGCTCCAGAGTCTCCTCATCCATAGAATAACTCTTGTTATAGTAAACCTTCCTTATGCCTGCGTTGATGATTGACTTTGCGCAGTAACGGCACGGACAGTGGCTCGTGAAGATTGCGGCGTCCTTTGTCGCTATTCCTTGGTATGCTGCCTGAACAATGGCGTTCTCCTCGGCATGGACACACATGCACTCATGCAGCCCCTCGCCGCTCTTAACACTTGATGCACAGCGCTCACAGCCGCCCTCATTGCAGTTTTTCACTCCGCGAGCAGTGCCATTATAGCCTGTCGAGATAATCATATTGTCCTTAACGACGACTGCTCCAACCTGCCTCCTGACGCAAGAGCTTTTCTTGGCAATGAGCCTGGAAACCTCAATAAAATACTGCGTCCAACTGATTTTTTCCTGCATAAAAGCTCACCTCCACACAACCCTCAGCACGCGAGCCATCTGCTGAGCACGCGCCCTGAACTCATCAATGGTGCCCTCGTTAACAATGGCGTAGTCAGCCATAGCTATCGGGGAAGCTTTGTCAATGTTCTCAATCTCCGCTATGTCCCTTGACCTCGCCTGCTCCTCAGAAAGGCGACGCTCACCCCTGAAAGCAAGACGCCTATATCTGGTGGCAGGCGACGCATAAATGGCAAGAAGCACAAGACCTGGAAATTTAGGCTTCAGATAGGTGTATTCCTGCCAGCTATACAAGCCGTCAATAACCACGTCAGAACTACTTAAGGTATCCCTTATCTTGGGCTCGTTCAGCTTGGCATAAGCATCCATGCCGTGCTCAACACGCAACGTTTCCCTCACAACAGACTCGTTCTCCTCATTGATATCAAGCCCTCTCCTCTCAAGCTCGTCCATAGTAACAGCGCCGAAACGTATCTTCCTGTATCCTTCCTTCTCAAAAACCTCTGTCGCGGTGCTCTTCCCTGCGCCAGGCATCCCCACAATCGCGATAAGCCCATGCATAACGCGAAGTTGTCCACGAAGATTTAAAAAGGTTTTTGGAAAGTTGGAAATACAGAAGAGCAAAAATTATCTGCCCAAAAGCCTATACGGGAGTTCACAGCCTATAACACCTGCAAGTCCATAAAGAACGCCAAGAGGAACTGCATTAATGCCCAGCTCGGGATTAGCGGTAACCACGACAGCTGAACCCGCGCAACCCGCAACAATCGGATAAGCATATTGCCTGGCCAATCTCATGGATGCCAGTGCCAAGCCGCTACCAACTCCTATTGCAGCACCAACACCCAAACCAATCGGATTGATGTTGCTCACCAAGTCCTGAATTCCGTCCATGCGTTACCTACAAGAAGACCTAATATATAAATGTTTCGTTACTAAGCAGTAGCAATAACGCTAAAAAAATCCGTTACGCTAAAAACGCAGCGTTTTTGGCTCTTAAGGGGAAAACTTAGGGTGTGGTACCCACAGAGCAGGGTAACTAGCCTGCAATTTTTTCTTCCTTGTTAGTATGTGGTGTTTATCTGGTCCTGCTCATACTTCAAGCCTTTTTTCAGGGCAAGCTCTGCCCTCATCAGCTCCTGGCCGATGTAGATGGCATGGCTGATGTCGCTGGCCTTCTGCTCCAGCACAATCCACCTTGAAGCCTCCTGAGAACTCGCTGCTAAGAACTCCTCAAGCCTCTGGCCATCAGGCGAAAGATGAGTTACCTTTATCCTGCCGCCCTCAACTGATATGTGAATGTTTCCCCTCGGGTCAAGGTTTCCAGTGCTCCTTGGAAGCTCAAAAGAAATGTTCTTATCCAAAGGATACTCCCGAAGGACTTCCTGCGCCTGCCTGAAATGCCTCTCATAAACATGCGCACTGGCAGAAATCATGATGGTTTCGCCGAGCTCTTTTCCTGTCTCTGCGCATAACTGCTTCTGAAGCTTCCTTAAAGCATAAGCGTTCTTAGGCCACGCACCATAGATGTCGTTGCTCCTCAAATAAGCAATCAGGTAAAGCTTATCGCCCTGAATTATCGCCTGCACAAGGTTAAGGCACGGCGGGTTAATGCTGTCCATATCCAAGTTGACGTCCCAAGTGACAGCAACAGCCCTCCTGGTATGGGGATGCTCATTAAGCTTCCGGGCAATTTTACTAATCTGGTCAACCCCCTTATGAGACCTTAGCCTCTGGCCATAAGTATATGTGATTTCAGGAACCTTCTGGTCAGTAAGAACCTGTGGATAATACTCCTCAAGCTCCTCCTCCGGAAAAGCAAAATAGGGCTTCCATTGGGGCTTGTCAGGGTCCTCATGAGTAATTATGGTTGAAAGGCAGATAATCTCCTTTTGCTTCTCCTCGTGCTGAGACTCCTTGAGAGCTCCGAACTTCATAATCGTGCTTAGAGCCTGAAGCCATGCCTCGCCAATTGTCCTTGCCCGAATCTTGAAAACAGGGTCAGTGGGGAAATTCATCGGAACCTCAACCCTCGCCTCAGGAAATGACTCAGGGCTCCCGTAGCCCGTCTTTAAAGGCAGCCCTGCAATAACCTGCTTCAAGACGCTGTAGTCTGTAACGTTCCTGGCGTCAATGACATCGACATTCTTCCTGAAGCTCTCAACAGCATCCAAAGGAATCTCATTATCCACCCGCGCACCACTCACTCCCCTTACCGAACGTTCATCATCCACCCCTTTTTCCTTTAGGCTGATAAGTGCCTGTCCGCTCTGGCTCCTGTCCTGGCCGCACACAACTATGTAACGGATGTTCTTGTTGAAAAGGCAGTACCTGAGAACAGTGTTAAGCCCGGCATCCTTTGAATAAAGCTGGCCGATAACCGCATAGCTGTCTCTGTCCAGATGCCTCTCAACAATCTCAAGCGGAGTCCACAAAGTGCAGACTGCAACATTACTCTTCTCGTTACCAAGCTTCACAGACTGTTTCATGCGGACAAGTTCCTTTTACTTCTATAAAATTGTTGCTACATTACGCATAGAATCTTTTGCCATTCCTGTAATCCCTTGCAAGCTCCCTTAACTTTTCAGGTTCAGCATGTATGCCCTTCTTTTTCAGCAGCCCTGAAACTCGGCCGGATGACAGGAACTGGAGGAACTGGGTGGTGTTTTTAGGCTTAACTGTGATGTGGCACCTCTCAAAGTCAATCATTACAGGCTTGCCGCTCTTAATGACTATTATGTGCTTCAAGGGATGATGCATCTCCTCCTTGCCCACGCCCATCCTGTCCATCAGCAGACACTGCCTCAAAACTTCCTTCACAACCTTTACAGCAGCTTCAGCACTGCACGCTTGAAGGAAATCACATATGTATTGCCCCTCCACAAAGCGGTATGCAAAGAAGCCATTGCCTGCAAAAACCAGCTCAGGACCGATGCCCTTCCTGTTAAGGCGCCGAAGCCAAGCGGCCTCGTTAGAAACCCTGCCTTTGGCCTTTGAGTCAGGCCTCTCGGCCTTAACAGCAACCTTCCTTTTCCTGTAAACTGCAGTGTACACAACTCCCCTCTTGCCCCTGGCGAAAAGGCGGACTGCACTAGCGCCTTTTTTCTCCAACTCCACCAGAAGGGGTTTCTTGGCTATCAAGTAGCAGTAAAGCGTCTCAAAAAAGAACCTCTTCTGCCCTATTACGCTGAAGTCATAGCAGTTGTCCTTGATTATTCTCTCCACCGCATGGTTCGTTGTAAGGCTGCTCGCTACAAGAATAATCCTCCCGTCGGGCTTCAGGAAATTACTGCTTGCCCTGATAAAGCGCTCAACCGTCTCATAGCCCTTCCTGCCCCCGTATATCGCCCTATCCTCAATCCCTTTATCCTGAGGAAGATACGGCGGGTTGAAAATGATTGTATCAAACTGCCCCCTGATGCCCTCAAAAAGGTCTGCCCTGCGAAACTTTATCCTGATACCCTCACTTGCAGCATTTGTCCTTGCCGCATGAAGCGCAGCATCGCTGATGTCTGTCGCTGTCGCTGATTTCACGCCCTCTTTCTTCGCTGCAGCTATTGCAAGGATACCTGTTCCTGTGCCCACCTCAAGGACGTCCCCTACTGCATGCTCCTTCACAGCTTCAAGAAGAAGATAGCTGTCCTCAGCAGGGTTGTAGACTGCCATTATAGGCAAGCCTGTTGAGCTTGTTAATAAGCTATTTGTATTATGAAACTTGAAGTTATCAAAACTTTAAATTTCTATCCCTCTGCCTTGTATAGCCTTTCGAAAATCTCCTTCCTGATAAAAGTTGTTTTGCTGAGGCGCTTCATTTTCTCTTCAAGATCAATAATAATCCACTTGTTCTTCCTCTTCTGCCTTATTGCCTCCTCAACAATTCCAGCCCAATCAATATTTTTCTCTGCCCTTACAATTGTTTCCATGTCCTCGTAATCCTTTTCCCGGTCAGTGACTGATTTCAGCATCATCAAGAGCTCCACTGGAGCTGTAAAAACAGTCAGTTCATTCTTACCGATGTAATCGTGCCTTTGCGTGAACCTGCCGAATTCCACCTGAAAGCCAAAAACGTCCTTAACGAAAAGGTCGAACCGATCCTCTCCTCTGGAATAAATCAGGGGCTTGTTTCCAGTTTTTCCCCTTTTCCCCTCAAAAACAGTTCTTATTGATTTCTCCGAATATCCCAGTTTCTCTATAGCACGAATGAAGGTCGCCCTATCCTTCCTGTTCATGAATACCATATCTATGTCCTTTGTTGAATTCTTGTATCCCCTGAACATCATGGCAGTGCCTCCTATTGCAAGGCACTCCACATCCTCACCCAAATAGTCAGCTATCAACCTGAACAAGTCCTCCTGATCCTGCGTGCTTATCAATTCAAGTACCTCTCAGGCATTCGCCGAACCCTCATATATCCCCTGGCTTGCTTGTACAGGGCAACAATGCTATCTTCAACGCCCTGCTTTTTCGCCAAGTCAAACAGACGTTTCCAATCGCGTACATGCCTGAACAAGTAAGATGTTGCCTGCAACGTCCTTGAATCCCCTATCCTCACCCCGTCAATTATGGCGTGCTCTATTGTGTAGTTGCCGCTCACATAATGCTCAAATCCCGGCCGCAGCTTTTCAGGGCTATACCTGTTTACTATGTCGTAGAAACCATTGGTTTTTCTCTTTGGAAGCTCGTGAATAGCGTATATTCTTTTCTGCTTCCCCCCACCGCTAACTTCTACAAGCCCCTTCTTCTTGAGCTTTGAAAGAAGGTTGATTGCAGACTGCCTGCTCAACCCGCGCTCACTTGCAAACCGCTCCACCGTATATTTTCCTTCCTTAATCTCCATATTCACATTATGCATATTAAGTGATATTTAAAGTTTTCTTTTTTATTGTTATCCGTCTTCTTATGCCTTTTCATAAACATCAAAGAACCCAAAATATAGATAACTGCGTAGCTCTTCAAAGCCCCTACCTCGCCCTGAATCCCCGCATAAGCAAGGTATTGGCAACCACGCTGACAGAGCTGAACGCCATGGCAGCGCCAGCAATTATGGGGTTTAGCAGGAAGCCCGTGAACGGGTAAAGAAGGCCGGCAGCAATAGGTATGCCTGCTGTGTTGTAGAAGAAAGCCCAGAACAGGTTCTGTTTTATTTTTCGGACAGTGTAGCTGCTTATGTCCATGGCCGTAACAACCTTCTTCAGGTCTCCCTTGACAAGCACAATGTCCCCTGCCTCTATTGCTATGTCTGTGCCTGTGCCCATTGCTATCCCTATGTCTGCTGCTGCAAGCGCAGGGGCGTCGTTAATGCCGTCGCCAACCATCGCCACGCTCATTCCTTGGGCTTTGAGCTTGTTCACTTCCTTTTCCTTGTCTTCCGGCAACACCTCTGCAAGCACCTTTTGTATGCCTGCCTGCTTTGCGATGGCCTCAGCAGTCCTTATGTTGTCGCCAGTAATCATTATCACTTCCTTTCCCATCCTCTGCAGCTCAGCTATTGCCTCAATTGAGCCTTCCTTCAAGGTGTCTGCAACAGCCACCAAGCCAGCTACCTTGCTGCCATGTGCAAGAATCATAACCGTCTTCCCCTGTCCCTCGAGCAGGCCTATCTTTTCCTCAGCATCCTTCAGGGAAATCTTGCTGTCAGCCATCAGCTTCCGGTTTCCAAAAAGAATCTTCCTTGCCTTGTATGCAGCCTCTATTCCTTTGCCTGTTATTGACTTAAAGGCTGATGGCTCCGCAATCTCAAGATTTTCCTTCTTTGCCTCGCTGATTATTGCCTCTGCCAAAGGATGCTCTGAACGCTTCTCAGCTATTGCCGCAAGCTTTAGAACATCTTTTTGTTGCAAAGCAAAACCAACAACATCAGTCACTTCAGGCTTTCCCTTGGTTATTGTACCGGTCTTGTCAAGGACTATTGTGTCTGCTTCGCGCGCCTTCTGAAGGGCAGCTGCTGTCCTGAACAAAATTCCCTGCTGAGCGCCAAGCCCAGTCCCCACGATTATTGCTGTAGGCGTTGCCAGCCCCATGGCGCACGGGCAGGCTATTATGAGGACTGAAATAAAGATCATTAACGAGAACGCAAACCCTGCTCCGGAAAAAAGCCACGCGCCTGCAGCTATAAACGCAATTACAATCACAGCAGGAACAAAATAAGCTGAAACTGAATCAGCCAGCTTCTGGATTGGCGCCTTGCTGCTCTGAGCCTGCTCCACAAGCCGTATTATCTGGGCAAGCATCGTGTCCTTCCCAACTTTTGTTGCATTAAACCTGAAGCTGCCTGTCCTGTTTATCGTTCCCCCGATAACAACGCTTCCCTTAAACTTCTCAACAGGAATGCTCTCACCAGTAACCATTGACTCGTCAACAGCAGAGCTTCCACTAATCACACGGCCATCCACAGGTATCTTCTGGCCAGGCTTAACTATAACTGAATCGCCAACAGCCACTTCATCAATAGGCACATCCACCTCCTTACCACTTCTCACTACCGTGGCAGTCTTTGCCTGAAGCCCAATCAGCTTCTTAATTGCCTCAGATGTTTTGCCCTTCGCAACCGCCTCAAGAAGCTTGCCCAAGAGGATGAACATCAGAAGGAGGCCTGCTATCTCATAATAAAGGTCATGCATCCCGAAGCCTGCGCCTTGCATCATCAGGATAGTTATTGCTATGCTGTAAACATATGCAGCCCCAGTACCTATTGCTACAAGGGTATCCATGTTGGCAGTCCTTCCGAAAACTGCAGCCCTGAAACCCTTGACATAAAACTCCCTGCTCACCCATATGATGGGCGTTGTAAGGGCCAGTTGCATTATTGCATATGCCTCGTCGCCAATCTCAGGAAGCGGAAGCCTGAGCAGGCCTGACATCGCGAGATACGCCAGCGGAATGCTGCACACAAGTGAAATGAGAAACTTAGTCTTTAGCTGACTTATCTCGCGCTCCCTCTCCAGCTTTTCCCTATCCGTAGCTTCCTCCGCATAGTCTTGAGGCGTGTATCCTGCATTGGTTATCGCAGCCTTTATTGCCTTAAGACTAGTGACTGAAGGGTCATAACTCACAGAAACAATCTTTGAAGCGTAGCTTGCCTCAGAAACCTTGACACCCCTAACCTTCATGAGCGCTGAATGCACAATCATTGCACAGTGCTCTGATGCCATGTCATTCACTGTGAGCTTTACTGTTGTGCCTTCAGAGCCCTGCATTGAGGCGGTGTATCCTACTTTCCTCACGGCGGTGACTATGGCCTGTTCAGAGGTGCTTTTCCCGTCAAACTCAACAAGCGCCTTGCCGCTTGCGAAGTTCACATTCGCGCTTTTAACGCCTTTCTCTTTCTTCAGGGCTTTCTCTATGGTAACTGCGCAGCTTGCGCAATCCATCCCTTTTATGCTCAATACTGCTTTTTCCATTTTCTCCATACATGCTTCATCATAGCCTGTTGTAAACAGCTGCGAATAGGCTGCCCATGCCATAACCCAACGAAGCCACCACAACGATTCCGGTGGCAAATGACTGGAGGCTTATATTTACAGCCCATATTTCCGATACATCAATCCCGTGCATAAGCGAGTTCGAAATGAACACCATTGCCCATGTGGGAAGGACTACAACCGCAATCAGGCAAACAAGCGACAAAGCCATAAGGCTTATGGCGAGGCTCAGCCCTGCCCTGTGCGGCTCTAACCGGTTTACATTGACATGCCCCTTCATTTAAAACCACCTCATATATCTAAATCGTGATATATCCGAAATATTTAAATATTTTGATTAGATGCTGGACTCATGGCGGTAAGGATAAACAGCATGGTAAAGCTATACACGCTGCTGCTCCTCGCTGAAGACTCAAGGCACGGCTACGAGCTGATGAAGCTGCTCTCAGAGCGGCTGGACAGAAGGATAAGTGCAAGCCAGGTCTACCCTTTCCTGTCCCTGCTCTCAAGGCACGGCATAGTCTCGGCAGGCCCCGCAGGCAACCGCGAGAAGAAATCATACACTCTCACCAAGCAAGGAAGCGTCCTTGTGCGGAACCTCCTCGGCAGATTCGGGGAATTAGCCTACCGGGCTATAGTGCCAAACCTAACCACATGCGCACATTGCGGATGCAAGGTATACGGAGCACACACCCAGAAAATAAAGGGCAAAGAGCTTGCCTTCTGCTGCAAATACTGCGCACAGTCATACACAAGGTAAATGGGCACAACACAGATGGATGCAAAAAGCCTTATAGAAAAAAGCCACAGTTAACTTTATAAATCACCTTCTTATCCCGTTTCATTATCCCGCAGCTTGACTGCCTCGGCAGGAGGGAAACAAATGGACAAGAAGTCATTTCTGGAAGCACTGCAGAAGGTCAAAGGATACAAGAGGAACTTCTCACAGAGCTACGAGCTTGTCATAAACCTGAAGGACATAGACTTGAAGAAAACAGACAACCAGATAGACCTGTTTATCCAGCTTCCGAACGGCCGCGGGAAGAAAATCTCTGTCTGCGCGTTTGTCGACCCGCAGCTGCTTGACGAGGCAAAAGCTGCCTGCGACGAAGTAATACTGCAGGACAACTTCTCGGAATACGGCAAGAACAAGAAGGCTGCAAAGAAGCTTGCAAGAAAGCACGACTTCTTCATAGCACAATCAAACATCATGCCACAAGTAGCAACATTCTTCGGAAGAGCACTTGGCCCGAAAGGAAAGATGCCGAACCCGAAGGCAGGCTGCATAGTCCCCCAAAAGACAAACCTTAGGCAGCTCAGGGAAAACCTTCAGAGAACAGTTAGGGTAAGCGCAAAGACAGCCCCAATACTGCAATGCATAGTCGGGATTGAAGGCATGGATGTCGAAAAGGTTGCGGAAAACGCGGTTCATGTTTACGAGCAGGTCATACACAAGCTTCCAAACGAGGAGCAAAACGTAAAATCATTACTGGTGAAACTGACAATGAGCCCACCGGTAGCTGTGAAGTGACTTCAATGTACAAGCCCAAGGTTGCAAAGAAGAAGCTAGCGACTGTACAGCAAATACTCACGCTTGCAAAGACCCACCCAATAGTGGGCATCATAAACGTCCAGAACATCCCGGCACCTCAACTGCAAAGGATGAGGCTGCAACTAAGGGATAACGTAACGATACTGATGGCAAAGAAGAGCCTCACATATCTGGCACTTGACTCTCTTGAGCATGAAAAGAAAGGAGTATCAGGCCTCAAGGCAAAGCTGTCGGGCATGCCTGCACTCGTGTTCACCGCACAAAACCCTTTCAGGCTTGCATCAGTCCTGAGGAAAAGCAGGTCATCAGCGCCAGCAAAGGCAGGACAGGCAGCGCCAAAGGACATATGGGTTCCGGCAGGGCAGACACAGTTCACACCCGGCCCAATAATAAGCGAGCTGGCATCAGTCGGAATCAAGACAGGAGTTGAAGGAGGAAAGCTCGCTATAAAGCAAGACGTGCTGGTGGTGAAGGAAGGCGAGAAGATAAACCAGAAGCTCGCGGGAGTCCTCATGAAGCTCGGCATACAGCCAATCGAGATAGGGCTGGACATGCTCGCAATCTATGAGGCAGGAGTCATTTATGGAAAAGACGTCCTTGACGTACCAGAAACAAAGCACATTGACGACTTGAAGCGCGCCGCAGCAGAAGCAGAAAGCCTCGCAATACACATAGCCTACCCGACACGGGACAACATAAAGAAACTGCTGGCAAAAGCCCACATAAGCGCAAAGGGCCTCGCAATATCAAAGCAGCTAATCTCAGACGCTCTGCTCCAGAAGCTCGTGACAGATGCAGAAAGAGAAGCGCTCGCAATAAGAAAGCTGATACAAAAATAGGCAAAAAATAAAAACCTGAACAATACTCAATGGAGGGATGCATGATGGAATATGTGTATGCTGCAATGCTCCTGCACAAGGCAGGGCACAAGGTTGAGGACGCCACATTAAGCAAGGTCTTGCAGGCCGCAGGCATAAGCCCTGAGCCAGCAAGAGTAAAGGCCCTCGTGTCCGCACTTGAAGGCGTTGACATAGACGCTGCAGTCAAGGAAGCATCAATTGCACAGGTTGCTCCAGCTTCAGCAGCTCCGCAGGCACCAGTTGCCAAGAAGGAGGAAAAGAAGGCTGAAGAGGAAAAGAAGAGCACTGAGCAGGCTGCCGCAGGACTCGGAGCACTATTCGGATAAGCAATGTCATAATGCCAGAATTACCTGAGCTACTGTCAAGAATAAAGGCAGGCCAGACAAGAGCCTCACAACTAAAGGCAGAACTCAAGGCAATAATCCGGGAAAAAAAGGAGTGGCTGCATAAAGCACGGGAATTCAAGGCACAAGTTGATGCATGTATAGCGGCCATCAGGTCCCATAAGGAAAAGCGAGACCAGCTAACTGCTTCTGTCAAAACAAAGAAGGAACAGCTCGCAGCAACAAGAACATCCTCAACAGAGCTAAAGACAAAAGTCTCAAGCCTGGCCGCAGAAAGGGACTCGCTCACAGGACTCAAGAAAACACTCAGGCCAGACGCGCTGAAGAGCGAGATACAAAAAATTGAATTCAAGATAGAGACAGAGGCAGTCAGCTTCCAGGAAGAACAGCGCCTGATGAAGGTAATAAAGGAAAAAAAGAAAGCACTAGCTGAAATAACAGGGCTGCAGCCAATAATAACAGAGTTCGAGACCGCACGAGGAGAACTATCCACAACAAGGGACAGGATAAGGGAACTCAGGCTTGAAGTTGTTTCCGAGGCAATGCGCAGCCAGTCATTCCACGAGCAGATGCTCGCAAAAGTAAAAGAGCTTGAAGTCCTCAAATCACTGAGGGAAGAAGCGCACACACAACTAAACATGCTCCGCGAAAGGTTCGAAGCCAAGACACAGGAACTCGAACAGGAACTTGCCGCATTATCTGAACTAAGGACGCAAGCCGACGCAGCAAGAGCAGAACGGGAAAAACAGAGAACAGAAAAAGAAGCAAAGCTCGCAGAGGAAAGGGCACGCATGGCAGCTGAAAAGGAAAAAGAACTAAAACAGAAAATCCTCCAGGGAAAAAAGCTCACAACACAAGACCTTTTGATGCTGCAGATGGAAGGGTAAAAAACGAAAAACAGCAACCTTTTTATATAAGTAGTCTTTTTTTAGTAGTAAACTTATTAAAGCAACGGAGTGTTGATAAATGGCAAAACTACCCAATCAAAGAGTCTTTCTAAGAGTCTTTCTGGATGAACTCGTAACAGGAGGCAACGCAGAGCTTGTCTCAGTCTCAGACCTCACAGAGCCTAACGCGACAGACCCTGAAGGAGTGCCGTGGAGAAAGCATGTAATGAAGGAATATGAAGTGCAAAAACATGCTATTAGAAGCGGCACCCTTGCTCCAGGCAAAGAACTTCTTCCACAATATGCCATAGAGGTACTAAAAGACCCGACCGAAGAAAACTACACAGTAATGACATTAATATTTCCATCGAATCATTCACACAGGTTCCAGGCTGTAGGAATGATAAGGCCTGATGTAGTAAGGCTCGGGGATGGAACACCTTACATTAAGCTGTGGTATGGGCCGATTGTCAGAGAATCATTCAGAGGCACAAGCGTGCTAAGGTCAGGAAGAAATCTTACAGACATATTGATGACCGAAGCAATTGGAAGAATGAAACCTACGGCAGGCGAAGACCCAATGATATTTGTAGACAGCGACAACTCGCTCCATCCAGATCAATATTTAAGATACGGATTCACGCCCATGATAAGCGGGCTGCATGTCCCTGATTTAAGGGCAGAAGGGGCTGCAAAAGACGAGCCGTTCAGCACAGTAAGCCTTTATGTCAGGATGCCAAAAGGAAGAAAGCTTCCTCCGTCAAGAGCATGGGAGATGGTCAAGGATTACCTCGTGAAAGGGTACGAAGCGCCTGAGAAAGGAACAATAACCCACCTTGCAGCAGATAGGCTCGCAAGGCAACTACTTTAAGCAACCTGCTTCTTTTCTTATTTTCAAAAGTGCTCAAACACATAAGTCCATAGAAAGTTCTCCACAATAACAAACACGCCAAGGTAAAGAAGAAAGCCGGGCATCAGCGTGAAAGGAAGAAAAGCCGAGATGTCAACCACGCGCAATATCCCGAAGATTTGCTGAAGAAGGAACACGCATATCATGAACGTCAATGCATTGGAGCCAATCGCAGCAGCCTTCCAGAAGGCAGACTCATGCTCTGCTCAGTATGAATATTTAAAGATTTTTGGTTGAACCCCTACTTATTCAGGCTACGCTCAATCCCATAATAAAACTGTATCTCGTAGTGATAGGAGCCTCCACGTGCTACTGAGCGCCTCACCATCTCATCAGAAGAAACATAATCCCTGCCGTAGCTTCCGTTAACACGCTCCACAGGAACGCCATACAACGGAAACCTGTATCCATTCCTATGCCGGACAACAATGTCAGGAACACCATCAGAGTTCAAATCAGGCTTCGAACCAGATTCAAGACCATAAACATTGGAAGGACTCCTCTCAAAATCACGCCTGAAATCCCTCACAACAGTAGCAATACCGCAAGTGCTTCCGAACAGCGCAAGGCCTATTATGACACCCAGCGTAACGTCCTCAAGAGACCTTTTGCCATTTGGCATAATGCAGGGCACCACGCACTTTTTTATAAAGGTTGCCTCAAAAAACCCCTTAAAAAACCTGAAAAGAATAGCTTTATAAATGAAGCCCTAATCTCTCCTGTGAGCTGATGACGGCAGACGCCTGAAGTAATGTGCTTCTGCCCGTTTGATGTTGCTGATAGGTTATTGTTATTCAGGAGGACTTGAAAATGGTTTCGAAGGAAGTTTCTGAACAGGCGCTCCAGGCAGTCGAAGTGGCAAAGGCTACAGGAAAGCTGAGGAAAGGCACAAACGAGGTAACCAAGGCCATAGAAAGAGGGCAGGCAAAGCTCGTTGTGGTCGCAACAGACGTAAGCCCAAAGGAAATAGTAATGCACCTTCCCCTGCTTGCAAAGGAGAAGGGCGTCCCTTGCGCAGAGGTATCAAGCAAGGAGGAACTCGGAGCTGCCGCAGGACTCGGGCTGCCGACAAGCAGCGTGGCCATAGTGCAGGAAGGCAACGCAAAGGACCTTATAAAGGAGATAGTCAGGGAACTCGGAGCTTGAAAAAATGGCTGCAAAGAAGATGGTGAAAAAAGAGAAAGCTCCCGAGGATGCTGTCCTGAAAAAGCCGCAGGAGAAGCCGCAGCCTGCACAGGAAGAAAAAAAGGGAGGCCAGGTCTTTTTCTCACCAGCAGTGCCCGGAAGGGTTGTAGAGCTCGTGGGCAGGGCAGGCGTAAGGGGAGACGCGATACAGGTAAGGGTGAAGGTC
>JACQST010000062.1 GCA_016211185.1 Candidatus Woesearchaeota archaeon
GTAGAAATCCCCTTTAAATATTGCTTAACAATCCATGCTCTCTTTTCAAATGTAAGTTTATACATAAATAGTCACCCCAAACGGGGTGACCTTATGTAAAGTAAAAACGTGATAGCACAGTGTCTTTTTTCTCTGCGAAGTTTTATATAGCTGTTGAGCCTGATTTGTGCTATGATAAGCGTGTATGTTACATTCAAGGACAGGGAGGAGGCTGTGAAGGTGGCAAGGATTCTCTTGAAGAAGCGCCTTGTTGCGTGTGCTAATCTTTTCCCTGTTGACAGCTTTTTCTGGTGGAAGGGCGAGGTTGTTGATGGCTCGGAGTTTGCCATGATTGCGAAGGCGCCAAAGGAGAACTTTGAGCATATAAGGGAAGAAGTCCGGAGCATTCACAGCTATGATGTGCCTTGTGTTGTTGCGTGGTCTGTCTCAGAGAAGGAGGACGAATTCTTTAAATGGGTTCAGGAGGAGGCATCTGGCAGGCGTCACGCATAAATTGAAGATTGCCAATAACAGCATTATTGCCATAACAAGATATTGCAGATTTATTCTCATACTTAGCCTCCGAAGAATATGACTTTTGCCCAGTATATTAAGACCAATAGTTGTTTTGTGATTAATAAATCTGTCGCAAGAATTTCCGTAAATTTTCCGTCAGTCAGTGATGGCTGTTCCCCTGAATGGTTTGCCTTCAATGAAGTTTTCAAGGTTCTTGAGGTCTTTTCCCATGACTATAACAGCCATGCCTGCCTTCTGCGCAATTCTGCTTGCTACTGGGTCAAAGGGTGTGTTCAGTCCCGGGCTCCATTCTGTTCCGAACATATCCCTGAACTGCTTCCATGTTAGCCTTTGTATTGGTTTGGCGTTCCTGTCCTCATCAGGGTTTGAGCTATATACATAGTCCTTGTTTGTTATGTTAATGATGGTCTTTAGCCCGTAATTCTTGGCGAGGACTGTTGCAGTGTGGTCTGTGCTTCTTCCAGGCTTCCAGCCGGCAGCTATCATTACGCTTTCCCGGAAAGGTGTTTTTGTGTGAGGGTTTTTTATTATTTTGGCGCGGCTTATGGGCCTGAGTATGTCCCTTAGCAGTTGTGCGTTGAGCCGCGTTGAGTGTATCCCCAGCCAGTCAAGGTCTTCCTTTGTTGTTTCCATGATGGCTTTTGCTGCGGTTTGGTATTCCCTTGCTGTTCTGCCTCCGCCACAGGTTATTATAAATCTTTTGCCTTGTGCTGCTTGCCTGGTTATCAGGTTTTTGAAGCCTTTGCAGAATTCAGTATCGATTCCGGAGGGCACAATTACTGAGCCACCAAGTGATATTATGAATGTTTGTTTGGGCATTGCGCTGCTTTTTAGGGGTTGCTTATTAAATGTTTTTGGCTTCGGTCTGGGGGGTGTTTCGGTCTTTACCGAAATCTTTAAATAGTAGCGTTTCATACGTCTTTTATTATTGCTTTCTGTTAGGAAGTTTAAAATGGAATCTGTGCAGTTCAAGAAGGGGACAACTACTGTAGGCATGATGTGCAAGGACGGCATTGTTCTTGCTGCCGACAAGAGGGCTACTGTGGGCTATCTTGTTGCTGACAAGAAGTCGCAGAAAATCTTCAAGATTAATGAGCGTATGGCTATTACGATGGCTGGCACTGTTAGTGATGCGCAGCTTCTTTACAAGCTGATAAAGGCAGAGCTTAAGCTGAAGCAGCTGAGGACTGAGCGCGACCCTAACGTTAAGGAGTCGGCGAATCTTCTTGCTGGCATGATTTATTCCAACATACGGAAGTTCAGTATCATTCCGGGTATTTCGCATTTTCTTTTGGGCGGTTTTGATGGTGAGGGGTTGCACCTTTATGACCTTTTTGCAGATGGCTCCATTACTGAGATTGATGATTATGTTTCGACTGGTTCTGGGAGCGTCATTGCGTATGGTGTTCTTGAGACTATGTATAAGAAGGATATTCCTGTGAAGGAGGCGGTTCAGGTGGCTGTGAAGGCTGTTAGCGCCGCGATGTCAAGGGATACAGGAACAGGTGAGGGCATTGACGTGGTTGCAATCACGTCTGAGGGTGTTAAGACTGTTTTTGAGAAGAGAATAGATGCTGCAATCAGGGCTTGAGTCTCTTTTTTTGCGGCGTTTGGCTTAGGCTCGGTTTTGTTTGCTGGATAAGTGGTTTTTCATGAGCAGGATAATTAAGGAGATTCTTAAGAGCCTTCCTGAGGAGAAGATTAGCGACGCTGTTTTTGAGGGCGCGAATATAGTTCTCTACACAAAGGACAGAGGGTTTTTTCTTGATAATGAGGGCCTTATAAAGAGGGTTGTTGATGACATTAAGAAGAGGGTTGAGCTCAGGCCAGACCCTGAAATCACCATGGACCAGGAGGAGGCCCAGAAGCTGATAAGCGGCATTGTGCCGGATAAGGCTGGTGTAAGTAATATTCTTTTTGATGCTCAGAGGAGCCAGGTTGTTATTGAGGCTGAGAAGCCTGGCCTTGCCATAGGGAAGCAGGGTGTCATTCTTAGGGAAATCCGTAATAAGACGTTCTGGGTTCCTATCATCAGGCGGACTCCTGCGCTTAGGTCGAAGCTGATTGAGAACATCCGGAGCGTGCTTTACCAGAATTCTGATTACAGGAGGAAGTTCCTTAACAAGACTGGCCACAGGGTGTATGACGGGTGGCTTAGGGAGAAGAAGAATGAGTGGATTAGGCTGAGCTTTCTTGGAAGTGGTAGGCAGGTTGGGAGGAGCTGTCTTTTCCTTCAGACTCCTGAGTCAAGGGTTCTGCTTGACTGTGGTGTTGATGTTGCCAGCAATGACCAG
Source organism: Candidatus Woesearchaeota archaeon (assembly GCA_016211185.1). GTDB lineage: Archaea > Nanobdellota > Nanobdellia > Woesearchaeales > UBA10216 > JACQST01. The sequence goes on from JACQST010000062.1 coordinate 2,811, forward strand.
AATGCTTATCCTTACCTTGACGCTCCTGAGTTCGACATCAATGAGCTTGATGCTGTTATTGTGACCCATAGTCATTTGGACCATTGCGGGTTTGTTCCGTATCTTTACAAGTTCGGGTTTAAGGGGCCTACTTATTGCACTGCCCCTACAAGGGATGTTTCTGCGCTTCTGCTTCTTGACTACATTAAGATAATGAGGTCTGAGGGCAAGGAGTCTGTTTTTTCAACTGATGATGTCAAGGAGATGGTGAAGCACACTGTCACGCTGGATTATGAGGAGGTTACTGATGTTACGCCTGATGTCAGGCTTACGCTTTATGATGCCGGGCATGTGCTTGGCTCTGCGATGGTTCACCTTCATGTTGGTAACGGCCTGCACAATATCCTTTATACCGGGGACATGAAGTATGGAAAGACTATGCTTCTTGACCCTGCTGCAACGCAGTTTCCTAGGCTTGAGACACTAATAATCGAGTCCACTTATGGGGGCAAGGAAAACCTGATGCCTTCCAAGACTGAGAGCGATGAGGCTTTTGGCCAGCTCATCAAGGAGACTATTGACCGTGGAGGCAAGGTTCTTATCCCTACTCTGGGTGTTGGGAGGAGCCAGGAGGTCATGCTTGTGATTGAGCACCTTGTGAGGAATGGCATGATTGACAAGATACCTGTTTTTATTGACGGTCTTGTGTGGGATGTCACTGCGATTTATACCGCTTACCCTGAGTTTCTCAACAATAACGTCAGGAAGCTTATTTTCCATAAGGACCAGAACCCGTTCCTTTCAGAGATTTTCAAGGAGGTTGCAAGCCAGAAGGAGAGGATGCAGATAATTGAGGAGACCGGGCCCTGTGTCATAATGGCCACTTCCGGAATGCTTACTGGCGGTCCCAGTGTTGAGTACTTGAAGCACCTTGCTGATAACCCCAAGAACAGCCTTATATTCGTTAATTATCAGGGTGAGGGCAGTCTTGGCCGCAGGATTCAGAGGGGTGAGAGGGAGATAATGCTTTCCAACGGCACTACTAACCCTGATATAGTGAAGATAAACCTGGAGGTTCATAGTGTTGAGGGTTTCTCTGCACATTCAAGCAGGAAGCAGCTCCTTAACTTCCTTTACAGGTGCACTCCAAAGCCCAAGAAGGTTATAATCAATCACGGCGAGGCTTCCAGGTGCCTTGACCTTGCGAGCGTGATTCACAAGACCACAAGGACAGAGACTGTTGCCCCGAGGAATCTTGAGACTGTCAGGATTAAGTGAAACAGTATGTTTGCAAAAAGGGCTGCTGTGAAAGTATTTATCTTTCTTATTCTTTTTTCAGTTCCTGTAGCTGCCTCTCCGCTTCCTCTGGCACCTTCCAATTTTACTATTAATCGAGGTTGGAATCTTGTTTCAACTGATGTTCTGGATATGTATATGAATGGCTGCTCTTTGTCTGACTTCACTGTTTATAGTTATAATATCACTTCAAGGGCGTATGAATTGTATGTTTACGGCTCTAATTTTGTTCCGTGGAGTGTTTGGGTTTATTCCCCAAAGGCTTGTGTGGCTCAGGGTAGTGTTTGGGATTGGGGTGACAATGATGTGCGGCTTAAGGCTGGCTGGAATTTTCTTCCCACTACCAATAAAATGATTGGACATCCGATTGAGGAGTTTGAAGGCAGTTGCTATCTGAAAAAAGCATACATGTATGATAGGGGTTGGAAGAACGTTCAAGGCGGAGTGATTTTACAGGCTGACGATCTTGGTCAGGGCATTGTTGTGAAGGTTGCGTCTGACTGCGACCTTGACTTTTCACCGCTTTTTGATGTTGTGGAACCTGTGATTTCGGGAGGTTCTCCTTCGGGTATTTTGTCTCCAGACCTGACTCTTGTTTCTTTGGCTGTGGTTACTGATGAAGCTGCACTTTGCAGGTACTGGAGAGCGCCTTCAGCTCCTTATTCACAGATGATTCCTTTTACAGATACAAGTGGGACTTATCATAGAACAACAGTCAGTGTGTCCGCAGGCAACAAGTATTCGTACTATGTAAAATGCAGCGACAAAGCCAGCCCTGTGAACACTAATTCGAAGGACTATGCTATCAGTTTTAGTGTTCCTGCCCCTGTTCCTGTTCTTCCTAAAGACACTGTCGCTCCTTTGTATGTATTAAGTCGTGAGGGCGTATTTTAACAGCCGTTGGTATGTGCTTTTCCCCTGCAACTTCCATGTGGAAGTGCAGCTGAGGAACAC
>JACQST010000063.1 GCA_016211185.1 Candidatus Woesearchaeota archaeon
ACAAAAGCGGAATTCTCAACTGCAACATCTTCACGTACACTGGGCTTAAGCAAGACATTAACAAACAGGACAGGCGCTGTGATTACAAATGGCACTGTGGGTGTACCGTTTAACCTTTCAATTGTATTGCAAAACCCTACTACAGTGAACGCCAATGGCACAGAGGTCACGATCTCAATGCCTGTGCACACTACAAATACATCAGCAACTATAGTGCTGCTTAATACCACAAACAGCAATGCAACTCAGGCATTGCGCGCAAATGTCACAGCCGGAGGCACAGTGGAATTGAACTGGCTGCTTAATGTCACAGCGGGCGCAGGTAATTATACGCATCAGATATGGCTGTCCCTCAATTCATCATTCACAGGCGTGCAGCAGCCAGTCATAACATATTCGAATACGATTGCTGTTGGAGCAGGGTGAAAACAAAAGCAACGTTTGTAGTTGAAAGATAAGGGCGTATCAAAGCATCAGCTGAAAACAAAAAATTAGATAGCAATAATTAAGTATCGTCGAACTATGGTTTTCCAATTGTAAAGAGGTAAAAAAATGACAACAAAAAAAATTTTTACTGCAGCGGTTGTCTTAGTCTTAGCCACGGTATTATTTTCTTCGGTTGGTTTTGCTGCCTGCGACACTGCCTGCAACTCGGGCAGTCAGTATTCATGCAGCCTGACAACAACGACGATGGCAAAAAGCACAAGCGGCACACTTACTGTAGCAATTACCAATCAACAAGCACAGTCAGCCAGCAACCTTGCGACAACACTGCAGGATCTGGGATGGTTTACAGGGACCACAACAACGTCTACTATTTCCAGCCTCCAGGCAAGCGCGTCAACATCCATAGATTATACTATTACACCAACCTCAGACGGCGCGCAGAGCGTCTGTGTGCGCATGGGCTCGACCTGCACAGCAGACTGCGGCTCGATTACGATTACTTCGCCTGCCTCGCTTAGCATAACTTCGCTGACAACATCTGCGAGCAGCGTTTCGACAAGCGGCAGCTTCACAGCGTCTGCCACGATATACAATTCCGGCACAGAGACAGCAGGATCAACAACCGCTATAACAGCTACACTGAGCAGCAGCTCTGGCTGCACTGTCTCAGGTGCAACAAAAACCGTCGGCACGTTAGTGGGAAAAGAGTCTAATTCACAGAGCTGGACATTAACAGCAGGGTCCTCGGCAGCCACATGCACGCTTACACTGTCGGCTTCAGGCAGTGCAGGCGGCTCTGACAGCGAAACTGCTACGGTTACTGTTACAGCAGCTTCGTCGTCAAACGCATCCTCTTCGAGCAGCAGCAGCGGCAGCAGCGCATCAAGCAATGCAACAACTTCGAAAGAGACAAAGGCGTTCTCGACATCAGCGGGTGTGAGCAAGCTTGTGACATTTACCCAGCAATCAGCCACCGGCCTCACGGATATAGAATTAAAAACAGCCGCAGCCAAGACAGGCGTTCAGATATCTGCATCTTCTGGTTCAAAACCTTCTGGCGCGCCTGACCCGGCAGCAGGCGGCACAGTTTATAGTTACATAGAATTGACAAAAACAAACGTGACAGATGCAGACCTGTCATTAGTAAAAATAAAATTCAGAGTGCCTAAGTCATGGGCTGCGTCTAACAATATTGATCCACTGAAGGTCTCGCTTTACCGTTACACAAGCAGTTGGGACAAACTGCTGACCACACAGACTTCTGCTGATGCTACTTACTACTACTATGAAGCTGTTTCGCCGGGCTTGTCGACATTTGCCGTAGCCGGGGAGAAGATAGTTGCCGCAACACCCGCAGCACCTGTTTTGACCATAGTTTCGCCTGCGGCCGGCGCCAGTGTTGTTGGGACAACTGTTGATGTGGTGCTCAGCGCGTCCGGCGTGAGATTGGCAGCGCCTAATGGCAGCGCTGTCGAGGGCGAAGGCCACTTCCATGTCTGGATTGACGATGGAAACGAGCAGAGGGGCGCAAAAACGACATTCACATTTGAGAACGTCGCCCCAGGCCAGCATACAGTGCGCGCAGAACTGCACAAGGGAGACCATTCACTGTATCTGGATACAACAAAGACAGTCACATTCACTTTGACTGTGCCAGCAGAAGAAACAGCAGAAGAAACAACAGCCGAGACAACAGAGCAGCCAGCACCACTTGATGCAACAACGCTCATCGGAATAGTAGTCTTAATACTTGCCGTTGGATTTGGTGTGGTTCACCATTATATGATTAAGGGAAAGAAAAAATACGACTACAGGCCTGTCAGGCAGGTATACGAGTACAAACATAACAAAAAATAAATTTCAAGAATCTGACTACAAATAAGGCAAATGGTTAAGACTTTATTTCTTCGGAAAGATGACTCATTGTTATTCGCTTGATTTTTCTTTTAACCTTTTTTAAATCTTGCAGCCAAGTGATTAGAATGATTTTTTACAACACACTATTTGGCGGTTCGCCCCTGATCTTAAAACTTTCCAAACAATATCAGCACCATACCATCTGTCTACATATAGTGAACCCATAAAAGAATCAAGATATGTTTATGGGTTCACTTATAGCGCTCAAGAAAGTATAATATCCAGATTGTTTTCTTGGA
>JACQST010000064.1 GCA_016211185.1 Candidatus Woesearchaeota archaeon
TCAGGATACTAAAGTATTACTGAACAAATACAATAAAGATAATAAACAAATTAATGATGCGATAGCGCATTATAATTCGGGCTATGGAGTTATTGTTTCTGATTACCCAGGAATTTTGATATACGGCAAAATAATCAAGATTCCATTCTGGTTCTTTTTTTATCTCTAAACCTGAACAATACCAACTGCCCTACTAATGCACCCTGAGCGCTGAGCGCAAAGCCAGGCTGAAGAGCAGCGAAAGGGCGATGTAACTGGCAAGCCACCCGGGATTCCAGCCAAAAATCCTCAGCGGGCCAAAAGGCCTCACAGGCTGGTTCTCAACAACAATCTTTTTTATTTGGCTATCCTTCCTAATCGGATAGGCATCGCCTGTGTTGAAGCCAAGGAAGCTCTTCTCCTTCTCAAGAGAAACATCGCCATGCTCCCATTCATCCGTGATAATGACTTCGATTGAATAGGCCTCTGCGCCGTAATGATACTGCAGCTCATGCCTTCCCGCAACACCCTTAAGCCTCCATGAAACCTTATCGGCAGCAGCCTGGCCTGAAGGGCTGAGAAGCTCAACACCCTCAGGAACCACAAGCCCTATACTATTTCCGGCACTGAAGGACTTCTCAAAAAAAACAGACGTGTTGAACTCCTCTCCAGGCAGAACCTGCCTGTAAGCAACATTGTTCTGCATCCAGCCAATCACAAGCAGGGCCGGAATCATTGTTATCAGCATAGGCCTCATGGAAGCCCTGAACTGCTCCATGGTCTTCTCCATCAGTTGCCTGTTAACCTCAGCCATCCTCTTGGCGTCCTGAGTGCCCTTCATCTCCTTCCTCAACCTCTCCATATCCGACTTGATAAGAGCGAGAGTAGCCTGATTAGTGGTGAACTTGTAAATCAGGGTTATGACAAGCGAGACAAAAAAAGAAATCAGGGTAATGGCGGCAAAGGGCCCCATGGAAAGAAGAGGCTCAAGCATCTACTCACCCATGAACTTCCTGAGCACAGGATTCATGTCCATCGCGTGCTGCTTCGCTATGTCCTCATAAAGCTTGTAAACAATCATCACAGTCAGCAGCAGGCCAGTGCCGCTGGTCAGAGCGCCTGAAATGTCAGCAGCAGCAGCAAGAACGCCAACAGTGATTGCACCCATAACAGTCAACGGCATAATATAACGGTCAAGTATGCTCTCCAAAACCCGCTCATCCCTCCTGAACCCAGGAATCTGAAGCCCAGAGCTCATCATCTGCCTCGCAAGCGTCCCTGAATCCATGCCAGCAGTCTTCACCCAGAAGATCGAAAAAAGAACAGAACCGCCCACCATAAAAAGAGCATAGGTAAGCGAATGGGCAACATCGATAAAGCCAAGATTCCCCTGAATCGCAAGAGTAGTAAGCTGGGGAGGCTGAACCCAAGCAACAAAACCAGTGTCAGCAGATGAGCCCGCAAAAGTTCCGAGAACAGGGTAGCCAGCATTCTGGAGAAGCCTCGCGAAGAGTTGGATGTTGGCAAGCAGAGCAGCAACAAGAATAACCGGAATGTTGCTCGTGTATATGAACGCCAAAGGCCACCTCACACCATGACCCCTGATTCTGCCGAAAGAAAGCGGAACCTCAACCTTCATCGACTGGGCATAAACAGCTATTATGAAAATTAGAACAGTCGCGGCGATCGCAATTATTGCGCCCATAACCTCCTGAAGGTTTCCCTGCTGAAGGAAATAAACAATTGCAGGAATCGCTCCAACAGGAGCCTCGCCTGTCGACAAATACATTGCGCCAGACGTAGTAAGCGGACTTATCAGCCTTACCACAACTGTCTTAGACACACCAGCAGCAATAAACAGGCTGATTCCAGAACCAAAGCCCCACTTGCTAACAACCTCATCCATAAAAAGGATAATGATGCCGCCAAGGAAAAGCTGGAACATGATGACAAAAGGGCTCACTCCCGGCTTAGGGCCAAGACCGCCGGTGAGCACATAAACAGCAGCCTCAAACACAACAAACACGATAGCCAGAAGCTTCTGCGTGCCCTGAAAACTGCGCTTCCCCTCAGACGTAGTGAGGTCAAACTTCAAAAGACCCGCACCATTAAGAAGCTGAAGAAGGATAGATGCAGTAACAATGGGGCCAATGCCCAGCGACACTATGGAGCCAAACTCAGCCCCTAGAATTATTGAAAGGAACTCAAACTGCGCAAGCTGGTTAGGCCCGAGGCCGTAAATCGGTATAAGGCCCAGCGCAAAAAAAAGGACAAGAATTATTGCAGTCCACTTAAGCTTCTCCCTGAAAGAAAGCCTCTTCTCAGTCGGCTTCACCACTTCCGGAAGATTCGAGATTATCGTGTTGTATAAGTTGTATAATGACATTTTTTGATTAATGACTCTTTTTTTGAGGGAGCACGACTTCTCCACCAGCCTCCTTAACCGAGCGAACAGCGCCTTTTGAAGCAGACCCCGCAGTAATCACCATCTTCCTCGCAACCCGGCCGCTACCAAGAAGCTTGCCGTAGCCCTTCTTCCCTATGTCAACATAAAACACGCCATTCTCCTCACGCGCAACCCCCTCGCCCAACAATGCAGGAAGCCGCTCCTCGATATCACTTATGTTGATTGCCTTGACATCATCCGAGCCAGGAACCCTAAACCCCCTTCTTCCGAAATACCTCTCCTTCCAGAAAGAAGGCTTCTTGCTGTCAGCCCTCTTTCCAGTGCCTGACATTCCCGCGCCGCCCTTATGGCCTGAGCCCCTGTGCTTCTTCATCGAGCCCCAGCCATGAGTATGGGATGCCCGCTGCCGCGAAACCTTTTTCCTCTTGTTAACGGTCATTTATCCTTCCCCTGAAAATGCCTCAAGATATCCATCTTATGCCCTGTAGTTAGGGCCTTAGTGTAGCTTAGCCTGACAAACCTGCCGCCAAAACCTGCAGGCTCCGCATCCAGCTCACCCCAAGCAACATAATCCTTAACCTTCCTGACCATGCCCCGCAGCGAAGGAGTGTCATCCCTCACAATACAGTAGTTCTTCCTGTAAAGCCCCAACATTGAAAGAGTGTCCTTTATTCCTGACTCAAGGCCCACCTGCCCCTTCACCCTAATGACAGCTAACTTTCCCATCTTACCTTGCTTATCTTGCGCTTCCCTCCCTGACTCCAAGACGCTCAGAATACTTAGAAGGCATCTTTGTGGACATAAGCCTCTCCAAAGCAGCCTCACAAGCCTTAATCAGGTTAACAGTAGTCCTTGTCTGCCCCTCTGTCTTTGACCACACATCCCTGATACCTGCCAAGGCAAGAATCTTCTGGCACTCCTTCTGAACCACAAGGCCAGTTCCCTTAGGGGCAGGCAAAAGCTCTAACTTAACAGAGCCGCAGCTTCCACTCACCTTGAAAGGAATGCTGTGAGGCTCCCTGCAACCGCACTCCCAGCTGCCACAGCCACGCCTGATTTTTATGAGATTAAGCTTGGCATTCCTTATGGCCTTCTCCCTTGCAGGAACCGTCTCCCTGCTCTTGCCATACCCGACGCCAACATAACCATCCCTGTTGCCAACAACAACACAAGTAGAAAAGCTGGGCTTGTTACCCTCAGCAGTCTTCTTCTGAGTTTGCTTAAACACCCTTCTCTGGCCACCGCCAAACTTCCCCTTTGCCTGGCCAATCATCATGAGCTCAGCAGCAAGGCTGCCCATGAGCGAATCAACAATCTCAGCTTCAAGGATTTTCTGCCCGGAATCAATAATCTGGTCCATGCTGGATATCCTGCCCTCCTTCACATCCCTGCCAAGCCTGGTCTTAGGAACCCAAGACACAATGATGTCAGGCTTCTTAACCTCCTCTATCTTGACAGCGTCATAAACCTCAATACTCTTGATTTCCTGTTGGTCGCTCATTTTTGCTTCTCCCCTGAGATTTTTAGCTTCAAACTATCGAACCCTGCAGAAAACTCGCTGCCGATATGCATGCCCCTTATCCTGTCATCAGACGGAAAAACAACAGGGTCATGCCTTATTGCGAGGCCAGAGTCAACCATGCCCTTAAGCGCAGCATAAATCCTGCCGCCATTCACCCTTGAATAATTGCCCAAATCCGCAACTCCACCAGAAACGCCCTTGGCCAACGCCCTTTTCCCTGCAATGAGCCCAGTCAGATATGCAGTGCTTATGTTAAGCCCCACTTTCCACCCGTACTTCTTAAGCTCATTCGAGTCAACGCTGAGCATAACCCTGTCTCCTTTAGGCTCAGGAACTGTGACCTGTATTATGATTCTCTTAAGAGTCCTCCTCACAACCACCCTTGGCAAATCAGACATCAAAAGCTTAGTCCTCTTCCTATAATCAGTCCTTCCCTCTGCCTGCCTCCTATACTGCACAGCATACCTTTTGTTTTTCATTTTACTAACCCTTCGAAGCAATCAGCTTCTGCTCATTCAAATAAAGCTTGAGATGCCTCTTGTTCCTGAAGAAGCCTCCCTTTGCCTTCCTGTAAAGCATGTTAAAAGTCGCGTGACTAATCAATTTCCTCTCCTTAAGCTCCCTGAGGAAGGAGCGCTGAAGCCTTATCCTGGCCATCCATGCCTTCTTTGGCCTCAATCGAGCAGTAGCCTTCCCCCTCCTGTTCCCCTGACCTTTCCTACGGCCCTTCCTGAGCTGCTCAGCCACATGCCTTGCCCTTGCCCTCGAAACACCCCTTGCAGGAACCTTCACAACAGCGCCTTCCCTAATCAAGCCCCTGATGTCTACCTTGGTTATAGCCTCCCTTATGCTGTCCATCCTTGACTCGTCAAGCTTAACCCTCTTAGGCGAGCACTTAAGGATTTGGCCGGCCAGCCTTTTCTGAAGCATCATCTTGCAGACCTCTTTGTGAGAACCCTGTCCTTCTCCTGCTTGTCAGCCTCCTTTTTATCAACTTCACCTGAGATTACAGGCTCAGGCTTAGCAACATCCTTAGTTTCCTTAGTTTCACCCTTTACAGGAGCCCTTGCTTTATCGCTTTCCCTGACTCTGGCCCTCGCAGCCTTAGCTGAGCCAATCCTCGCTGCCTTCTTGTCAGCAGGGTTAGATACCTTCACGCCCCTCTCGGAAGCAGCCTGCCCGATAAGCAGCGCCTTCCTAACCCCGACACCGTGCCTGATAACAGCTACATCCCGCGAAGCATCAAGCCCTTTCAGCTCATCAACATTGCTCACAACAACAGGCCTAAGGCCATGCCTATCAAGACCCCTCACCAGAACAGGAGAGCTGTAACCAGGCTCAACCCTCTTGATGTGGCCCTTAACCCGCATCCTAATCTTCGAATGAAGCCCCCTAGGCCTGCGCCACCTCTTGGGAAGCTCCTTCCTGCGATAATGGTCCTGATAAAGGAAATCAGGCTTCCTCGACTTAGCCTTCTTCCTTGCCTCAAGAAGCCTCTCAACCTCAGTCATCCCTACCACTTCCCTTGCTCGTGATGTATATGCCATCCATGAATACCCGCCTGTCAAACTTGCTTCTCCTTGTGAGCTGCTCTATGGAAGCTGCGCACTGCGAAGCAGCATCCCTGTCAGAAGACTCAACGAAAAGCTCCTGACCATCAACCCTTACCTTGACACCCTGAGCTATCCTGAGCTTCCTTGCATACTTCTCGCCAAAAAAATTCTTCACAACAAGCTCATCCCCTGAAACAGAAACATTCATCGGAAAGTGGCCTGAGCATATCTTCAGCCTGTAAGAAAACCCCTCTGTCACACCCCTGAGCATGTTCCTCAAATGCGCCTTAACAGTGCCGGCATTCTTCTTAGGCCCCTTCCTTCCCTTAAAATAGCTGATAGTCACCCTGCTTCCATCTACGCTTATTCCCACACCCTGACCATACACCCTCTTTGTAACCTGGCCCTTAACACCCCTCAAACTAAGCACGTCATCAGAATACGAAACAGAAACGCCCTGCGGCATCTCTATCACTTCATCATACAGCTTCCTCTCAACAGATTTTTCCATCCCGATACACCATACCTAATAGCAATATGCGAGAAGCTTCCCGCCCAAACCCCTGCTTTTGGCATCAGTATGCGTCATAATGCCCTGCGAAGTCGACACAATGATTATTCCATAATCCTTTGCCGGCAGATAGGTCTTCTCAAACCTCTCATAACCATCCTTCTTCACCTGAAACCTGGGCTTGATAGAGCCGCATTTGTTTATAGAGCCCATAAGAGATGCTGTCGTCTTAATGCCCTTTGTATCCCTTGCCTCTGAAACAGCACCAAGATAACCGTTACTGCTCATAATCCCAAAAACCTTCAGGATTATTCCGGAGCCAGGCCGAATCTCGCAAACCTCCTTCCTCGACCTCTCAGCGTTCATTACCTTTGACAATGCGTTTGAAAGCGTATCATTCATCATTTCCCATCACTCATGAATACTTTTTCCATCCAATGCTCGTGGCAACTTCCCTGAAGCACCGCCTGCACAAATGAATGCCATACTTGCTTATGTGGCCCTTAACATTGCCGCAGCGCATGCACTTCTTGATTGACCTGCCAAACACCCTATCAATGGGCTTGTTGTGCCTCATGTAGCGCTGAAGCTTTGCAGGCTTGTCCTTGATTTGCTTAAGAGCCTTCTTATACGAGCTTACAGTCATTCTTCCTCCCCAACATCTGCATCAAAAGTCCTCTGCATGAACTCAACAGCCTCCTGCTTTGTTATTCTGTGTTTTACTGGAACAGGGCGCTTCAATGACTTCCTCCTCTTAATGCCATAACCCACCCTTTCAAGCGTAATAGTGGCCTGAAGCCCAATCACGCCTATCTGCGGGTCGTAACTTACACCTGGAATATCAATATACTCAGGAATCCCGAAAGCAAGGTTGCCTGTATCGTCAAACAGCCTCGGGCTGAGCTTATTATCCCTTGCCTGCAGCAACCTGGCAATAGTATCCTTCGCAAGAGCCTTCCTTAAAGTGACCTTGCACCCTATGGCCAGCCCAGGCCTAAGCCCCCACTCAGGAATCCTTTTCTTAGTGATGGTCTTGACAGGCTCTCTTCCAGTTATGCTCTTCAAAAGCTTCATAGCCTTCTCAATCGAATCAGGATTCTTGCCTGTGCCTATGTTAAGTACGAGCTTCTCGATGCGTATGCCCTTCATTTTTTCAACCCTGCCCCGTATCCTTTGTATCCTTGCCCTCAACAGCAATCTCAACAGCAGGCTTATCCCTGCCAACAACAAAAGCGAACTTCTTCAAAGTTTCAACAACTTCATCCCCTATCATTACCTTAAGGTCATTGCCCCTGATGTCCTCAACAACACCTAATGAGCCTATGTGCTTCCCCCCTATCAAGTATATGACGGCGCCCTTCACGAGCCTGAAATGATCCCTAACCTCCTGCTCAGGCAGCTTAAGCAAAAGACTGTCCCCCCTCACGAAACCAGGGTTATCAGACAAAACAGCCCTTCCATCATGCAGGCCAAGCTGGAACCTGCCCTTTCCAAAAGCCCTCTTAGTGTTTATGCGCGAAACCTTCATTTCAGAGTCACTGGAACTTATCCTTGAAAGACAAAGCCTCCCCCTCCTATCCACAAGCATCCTGAAAGCCTCACCTGTCCCGGGCAAAGACACAGTATCCATTATCCCTACAGGGCGCCGCTCCTCCTGAACCCTCTTTCCGTCAACAAGAACCAACTGCTTCTTTATTATGCTCCTAGACTCCCTTGACGTTTCGCCATACCCAAGCACTTCAGTAAATATGGTCTGCAAAGGCATCGAAAGCTCCTTCCCGGCACCGCCAGGCAAAGGCCTAGTCACAAACTTCGCGCCCTTCCTTGCAATATGCCACGTCTTTGGGGCTGCAAGCCTCTTCATGTGCTTCTTCATCAAAATCTCCTCTTGTCCTCGGTGTTAAGCTCTGTAACCTGAAGATTAGAAGGGTGCACAGGACTGGAAGCAGAAGTGCCATCCCTCTTCTTCACATCAATACCTGAAATGTAAACCTCAAACCTTTTCAAATCAACCACTTCAACCTTTCCAGCCTTCCCCCTGAACCTGCCCCTCATCACCCTCACAGTATCCCCCTTACGCAGCTGGACAGAGCGCCTCCTGTACTTCTCCCTAAGCTGCTTCGAAAGATGGGCTGCAAAAAACCCCCGCCTGACATGCAATGGAGCGTTCGCAACATACTTTCTCTGCTTGCCGGGCTTGCCGCTCGACTTCCAGCTTGATGAAAACTCCTTCATTATAACCGCACCACATCATCACACAATAAAACTATACGATAACACTAGCCACCTTTGAAACTCCAGGCCACTTATCAGCAGCCTCCTTTGCAACAGGCCCCTTGAAAATAGTCCCCTTAGGGTTGCCCTTGTCATCCTTAAGCACAACAGCAGCGTTGTCCTCAAACTTGATTCTCATGCCGTCAGGCCTCCTATACTCCTTCTTCTGGCGGACAAGCACCGCGAACACAACCTGCTTCCTCATGTCAGGATTTCCCCTCCTCACCGAGGCAAGGACCAAGTCACCCACTCCGCAAGAAGGCTTCCTGCCCTTCACAGTCTTTGAGCCCATTATCGAAACTATCCTGATAAGCTTAGCGCCCGAATTGTCGCAGGTCTGGATAAGACTGCCCTGGTTTATTGACTTTACAACCCTTGCCTTTACAGCCTGCATATCACTCCTTCCTCACAATAACAAACTTCTTGGTCTTGCTCAAAGGACGGCATTCCATAATCGAAACACGGTCCCCCTCCTTTGCAGACAGGCACTCAGGATTATGAACCTTTAACCTTGTAAGCCTCTTCTCGTACCTCTGGTATTTAGGAACATAATACCTCCTCTCAACAGAGAAGCTGGCAGTCTTCCTCATCTTAGCAGAGGAAATAACGCCTGAAAAAGCCCTCCCCCTGACCTTAAGGCTGCCGTGGAAGGGGCAGTTCACATCACTGCATACAGTTCCTTTCTCCGCAACTTTGCTCATTTCCATACTCTAAAACCACTCAGTCAATAGTATCAGGGGCGAACCCCAAAGCCACAAGCGACCTCTTAACCTTCACCTTATGATCTCCCTGAAGCTCAATCTTACCGTCCTTAACTGTGCCTCCGCACGCAAGCTCTGACTTAAGCCTCTTGGCAATCTCCCTGATGTCTATCTCCTTCTGATTGAGGCCCTCGATAAACGTGCTGGTCTTCCCGAACTTCTTGTTTTCAGTATACACCTTTATGCGCTGGCTTTCCTTGGCTATTGTTTCACAAACACACAAGGGCTTTGGCAGCCCACAGCGTTGGCATATCTCGTTCATTCTTTTCCCTTACCCCTCCTTGCATTCAAAATCCTGGCTATCGTCCTCTTAGCCTGCCTCATCTGGCCCGGGCTTTTCAGAGCAGTGCCGACAGCCACCTGGGCCTTGCTCTTCAGCAACTCCTTCCTTAACTCAGCGAGCCTTACAGCCAGCTCCTCATCAGGCATTTCCTTAAGCTCCCTTCCTTTCATCATCACCCACCTGAGCTTCCTTTACAGGCTGCACTTCTTCCTTTGCAGGCACATTAGACTGCGAGGACTGAGGCTGAACCTGCTCATTAGATTCCTTCCTGACTTCCAGTATCCTTATGCTATCAGGAAGCACAACACCCGGAGGCATTATGCTGACCTTGATACCTATGACTCCTGACTTGAGCTTGGCGACAAAATAAGAGCGCCTAACCTTCTCTACCGCGACATCGCCACACTTCTTTATGTAACCAGAGTAAACCCTCCAGCTCCTTGCCCTTGCACTCGGGACCTTTCCAGACAGCCTTATCTCGACACCTACAGCGCCTGCATTGATTGCATCCTCCATAGCCTTGTGCATAACTGCCTTGAACCTCTTCGAACCGAAACGCTCAAGCGAACTCGCTATCCGCTCTGCAACTATGTTAGCATTAAGCTCAGGCGAATCAACCTCTGTCAACTCAACCTGGGGATTATCGAGCTTAAACCTCTTCTTCAACGACCTTGTGAGCTTGCTTATGTTCTGCCCCTTCTTCCCAACCACCAAGCCAGGCTTAGAAGTGGCTATAAGTATTTTCTCACCAAGCGGAGTCCTGAGCATCTTGGTTTCGCTAATCCCCGCATTCTTCAGGCTCTCGACAACAAACTCATGAATGCGGAACTCCTTTATCCTCTGGGCAACAAATTCACGCTCTATCATTTTGACTCCTTAACAACAACCTCGATGTGCGTCTTCTTCATAACACGCCTTGACTTCCTGCCGTAATGAAACGTCTTTGCAGCCTTCTGGGCGCTGATATGCGAAATCACGAGCTTGCCTGCCTGCAAGCCCCTGCTCTGAGCATTTGCCTGGGCATCTTTCAGTATTTTTATTATTTCCGCACAAGTCTTCACAGGAAACCTGCCAACGCCAATCCCGCGCCTGTGCCCAACCCCCCCACGATTATACCTTTTGTAAGGGACTGCCGCCTCAAGCCTCATCACCTTTCCAAGCAGCTCAATGGACTTCCCCAAAGATTTGCCCCTAATCAGCCTGCACACCTCAACAGACTTCTTGTGCGAAATAGGAAGGGCCATGCCTACTGAACGTGCCGAACCATCCTCCCTTAATATTGAATACCTGTAATCCATCCCAAAAACCTACTTCACAGAGAGGCTTGCGCTGCTCCTTGTAGCTCCTATTCCAGGCGCATGGTGCTGCACCCTCTTCCTGGTCAAAATGAACTCGCCAAAATAATGCCCAAGCATCTCAGCACTTATAGTAATGGGAACAAACTCCTTCCCGTTATGAATCCTGATTGTCCGATTCACCATCACAGGAAAAACAATCATGTCCCTTAGATGCGTCCTTATGTTCTGCCTGTTGCTCTTAACGTCCGCAAGCAGCTTCTTATGCACTTCGCTCAAGCCCTTCCTCAATGACCTGCGCTGCCGTGCAGGAAGAAGCTCACTGAACTCTGCCTGGCTCATCTTAAGCATCTCAGCCATTGTCTTTCCCCTGTAAGTAAATTCCTTTCTTGCCATATCAATTACCTTCTACCAGTCCTTCTTGGCCTAATCAGGCCCACCTTTGCACCAGGAGGCGCATTCCTCCTCGCAATAGTGACCTTGCCCTTCTTTGAAGTGCGAGACCCTCCAAACGGATGGTCCACAGCATTCATGGCAAGCGCACTAACAACAGGATAAACGCGATTCCTTGTCCTCATCTTGAAAAACTTGTTCCCTGCCTTCAAAAACGGCTTCTCTGTCCTGCCGCTGCCAGCAGCAATCCCAACCGATGCACGACAGTGAGGATGAAAATCCCTGAGCTTCTGCGAAGGCAGCATCACCTGCACAGTATTCCCTGTCCTTGACATGACCTTGGCAAACCCGCCTGAAGCCCTGACAAACTTTCCGCCATCACCTGGATTACTCTCAATGTTGAACACAGCCGTGCCATCAGGGATATCCTTAAGCTTCAATATGTTGCCTCCCCTGACTGAAGCGCCTTCACCATGCTCAACAACATCACCTGTCTTAAGGCCGTGAGAAGCAATAAGCAAAGCCTCCTCAGAGCCGAAAACAACCTTTGCGACAGGGGCAGTATGGCCTGATGAATGCAAAACATCCATAACAGTGCCCACTGCCTTTGAGCCGCCCTCAGGCATCCTCGTATACTTAACATCGCCCAAAAACCTGAAGCTCGGAGACCTGTAAGTAGGGCTTCCCTTCCCCCTCTTCTGCTGAATCAGGTTCTTTCCCATTCCTCACATCAGCCCCAGCTGCGTAGCCACATCTATTGCCGGAGAGTCCTTCTTAAGACGGACATAAGCCCGCTTCTCACCGTTGACTATGAAAGTCTTGACTGAATCAACCTTGACCTTGAAGACCGCCTCAATAGCCTCCTTAACCTGCTTCTTGCTGGCGCCAAACCCGACCACAAACACCAGCTTGTTCTCAGACTCCATGAGCCTTATGCTTTTCTCCGTTGCAAGCGGATGGCTAATCACTTCAAACGGGTCCATCTTCAACTGAACAAGCCCTCCCTGCTCATCCTCTCTATGGCCTTTGAAGTGAAAATAGTGCTCCTGCCCGGCTTAGTTCCCGGAGCAAGCAACTCTGCGTTAAGCCTGCTAACCTCAACAACCTCAACACCTGTAAGATTCCTCGCGGACTTAACCAGCGGGCAGCTTCCGGACACGACAAAAAGAGGGCCTTTCTTTGTAATATACCTTCTCCCCCTCATCTTTCCCTTGCCAGCCCTTGCAGTCCTCACTGAAGTCCTCTCAAGCTCAGCGCCAAAGCCCAACACAGTGAGAGCCTTCAAGACCTGCTTTGTCTTTGAAAACGACTCAGCATCGCCTGAAAGTATAAACGGATAAATATCAGGTATCCTGTGCCCCCTTTTCACAACAAGCGAAGCATCCATAGATGCAGACAGAGCAGACCTTATAGCCTTCCTGTTCTCCTCCTTGTTGATTTTCCTCCCAAACACCTTGAAAGCCTTAGGAGGATGCGCCCTCCTTCCACCAACGGTTCCGGGAGCAAAAGCGCCAGTCCACATAAACCTCCTGCCTCTCCTGCTCATAGTCTTCCTCGGAACCCTTGAAATGCCCATGCCATACGACCCCTTGTAGTTCCTTCTCCTCCTCGAAAGCTTGGCAGACTGCCTCTTCCCAGCCACAGGAGAAGCGCCGTAAGGCTGCCTCTTGTTAGCCTGCACAGCAAGCACAGCGCGCTTAATCAGGTCAGAGTTAACAGGCTCATCAAACTGGCCAGGCAAATCAGCAGTGCCAGCCTGCCTCCTCTCTGAATCATATATAGACAACTTCATCATAACCCCTGCTTCGACTCTGTGCTGATGTAAAGAAGCTGTGGAGCGTGCTCAGGGACAAGATGATTCCTCCTCTGTGAGCGAACCAGCCTCACAAGCCTCTTCCTCGGCCCCTGAACAGAGCCCTTCACAATAACATAAGAGTTCCTCAACACACCATAATTCAGGAAGCCGCCATCAGCCTGCACAGCCTTAACGTCATCAGAAACCTTCAAAATCCACTTGTTGCGCTCCATCCTGTTATGATACCCCATCTGGCCAGCATGAGCCACTGTCCAGCTCCTGTTGCCAGTCCACGGGCCAACATTACCCGGGCCCCTCACACCCTTCTCTGACTTGTGGCTCCTCAGCGTAACCCCAAACCTCTTCACAGCGCCCTGAAAACCCTTTCCCTTTGTAACCGCGTAAACATCAACCTGCTGACCCTCCTTCAACACATCCTGCGCCCTTATCTCCATGCCAAGACTTTCCGAAGCAAACTTAAACTGTTCGTGCACACTGCCCCCAATACCGAGCTCAAAAAGCTCAGGCTTCTTCTTGCCAGCAGACGTAAACTTAGGCTGCGTGTAAACATTAACCCTTACAACCGAAAACTCGCCAAGCCTATTCTCAAAATCCTTAATGTCCGCCCCTGTCTTCTTAGGCAAGCAGGCCTTCCTGCCCAACTCCTTGTCAGCCTTCCCGAAAACCTCTGCGGAAAGCCTCAACCCGTAAGGGGTTTTCTTGTAAAACCTGACTGAAGCAACCTTCAGCGGAGGACACTCAATAACAGTAACGGGCATTGCAACCTCCATACCCTTAGTATGGGACATCTGCCTGTTATCAACAGCAATCACATGAGTCATGCCTGCCTTGTAGCCTGCAAACCCCAAAAGCCCAGCACCTGACTCACGAGGGTAATGCCTAACCCTGCTATACTGCCGCTTAGCCCTGCGCCTTGGCCAAAACTGCAGGCTTCCGTGCCTAGGACTCCTTGTCGTTGCCATATCCTATAAATATTCTATAATGTTATTATGACGTTATGAAATCTGCTTTGCGAGCAGCTTCTGGCAAAGCTGCCAGCCAAAAAGGCCTTTTCATAGACTCTTTCCCAGAACAAGGCTTGCTGCCAAGAAAGACTCTTTTTCAGGCCCTGCTTATTGCAGTGTTTAACGCTGTTAAACACCATTCAGGGGAAAAAAGGGTTATTTATAAAGATTGTCCTTGCTTGCGCCCCCTTACGGGTGCCAAAAACTAAGAGCGCCTTCTTAGCTTACGCGCCTGACGCAGCTGCTCCTCCAGAACTTTAGACTCATAGTCGAGCTGCCTGAAGAATGCTTCGCCATGCTCCAAACGATACTTGAACACGTTTTCAGCGCTTACCAGCTCTTTCAGGCCTGCAAAACCCTCCTTCATCTTCCGCTCAACAGCCTCAAGCAACCCGATTTTCTTGGCAGCCGCTGCCCTGAACGTGTCTACCTCTTCGTTATACTTCTTTATCGTAGGAGGGATTTGTTTTGGGTCGATATTGAAGCTCGAAATAATATGATAGTCATAACGGAACTGTCTTTCATTATAGTCTCTGATTGCGTCCAGTGTATCCTTTAATCTTTGTGAAAGGACGTCAGTGTCAACATCTATTCTTTCTATTTGTGCACTCGCTGCAAGCAGGCCTTTCAGTGTCATAACCTGACCGAACACAAGAGAATACCTTTGGTATATGCCCTTGGTTATGTCCTGAATCTTAGAATGAACCTGACCGAACTGCGAGGCAATATATTGCCCTGCCTGCTCATCCCGCTCAGCCTTGTTTATCTTTACAAGGAGCGCATCTATGTCTCCAGAAAGCTCTACTATCCCTGCGCCAGCAGGATACCTGCCATTCGAGAATTCCTTTTCGACCTGAAAAGCAGAGTCCCTGTTGACTTGAAGCCCTACACCTGCACTATCTCCTCCCTGAAAAGATATCCCCTCGATTATATCGAGGCAAGATTTTACTATTTTCTCCACAGAAACCCTCCACTTATCCTCTTCGGAATAAAGCTTTTTGAGCTCCCTCAGCTGCATAGCAACCCATAATAGGTCATTAACGGCTTGACCAACACCTGCATGCACAGACTGCATAACAGTTGTTTTCGGAGAATGGTAACTCAAGCTTTTTCTAATCTCCTGCACGGCTTTGTAAAGCCATTCGCGATGACCCAAAATACTTTGGTCAGTGGGGTCCACCCTATTATTCAGAACCAGCGACAAATTACACAACCCGTTGTAGATGGTCTCCACGTAATTGTACTGAGATACCCATAATTTATTACTTGCGTCATACTTATCACTAACACCTGCAAGAGACCTGAACTGAAGGGCAAGCTGGCCAATAAGAATAGTGAGATTATTAATAAACTGCTCCAATTTCTTCTGGTCATAACCCTGACGATTTTCCCTTTTCAAAGCCTCAAAATAGGTTACTGCCTTCTCCTGCATAGACCTTATCTTTTCCCGGATTCCACTTAACTCTTCCAGAACCCTCGCCTCATCAGCCTGAAGCGCCTCAAGTGTGGGCGCAGCAACTACTGGAACTGCTGGAGCCTCTTTCTTCTTTCTGCCGAAAAATCCAACCATGCTTATATCTCACTTCTTCGACCCATATTTAAACTTTTTTGTTTTCGCAAACGCTGCAGGGTTCCTGAACCTTGAGCATATATCCTCCGTGCACTTTATGCCCATATCAGCATAGTACCCCGGGTTGCTGCAATTAGGAGGAAGTACGGACTTAGCCCTCTGCTGAAAATAATAAATCTGCCCGTCAACATACGCATCGCCAAGCGGAGGCCTGTTTTTCCTGTTCCATTCCTTAACGTAAAGGGACAAATCCCTGAACTCCCAGCCAACACTCGAAAGGAAGTTCACCAAAATAAACAAACCCCTTTTCCGCCCATCTTCCAGCCCAAAAGAAACCTTCCTGATGCACGGAGGCCAATAGCTCTCCAAAACCGCACCCTCAGGCTGACTGAAAACCCTCTTACTCCCATCAGGCTGCCTCCTTGACTCCACAGCCTGCATATGCATGTAATAAGCCTGGTCAAAAAGCTCCTTGGCCTCGCCGGGCCTGCACCCTGACTTATCAAGGAATCTGAATCCTCCAACAACAATCTTTTCAGGAAGCGCGCTCTGCCTCTCAAACCCCATAACCTGCCCAGGGTCTATTGGAACAGAAACAAGACCTGACTTCTCGTGCAGGCTGTAAGGCAGCCTGTAGAGATGCCTTGAAGAGATAAGCACAGTATCGATGTTGAGGAAAGACTCTATGTAGCCTGACATCTTCTGCTGCGCAGTTTCTGGGGTATCCGAGAAAGTCACAGAAAGCCCTGCAGGGATATCCCTACCAGTCCTTTCCTTGATGGATGAAACATTGCTGTTCTCCAGCTCAAGAAGCCTCATGGTTACGTTACCCTTTATGCGCTCCTTTATGTATGCTGCAATAACCCTTGCAGACTCTGGAAAAACAAGCCTCGCATCCTTCCCCCCGATTTCCTCCGGAAACGCCGAGAAAGGAACACCTATGTGAAAACCCTTGTTGCCGCTGAACTTAGCGCTAACGCACCCAATACTGTGAGCAGAAAGAACCCTAACAATCTCATCAGCAGCTATCTTTGAATACTCCAAGAAAGCGCAGTCCACATCCAAAACCAAATCCCAGCCTGCCCTGAGCTCATCCAGCTCTGCACGGCTCATGCCGGTTGAAAGCCTCAATGGATTTGACCACAGCTCCTCAGAGCAATGAAAAGAAGTCGCGCCGGCCTGCGCAAGCTCCAAAACCTCAGCAGGGCGCCTAAGAACATCAGGACGCTGGCCAAAACTGTCACCAAACCTAACAGCAAACTCCCTGCCATGAGCCGCAGCAACAATCTCCTCCTGAACATCCTCACGCTTGTAATGCCGTATAGCAGTCGACCTGTTAATCATGATGGAAAGCCAACAGCCAAGTTATTTATTGCTTATGCTTGCTTATGCTATGCAGAGCCAACAAAACATTAATTAAGAGCCCACACTGACAAAAAACAATGGACATGCTCCACAACGAACTAACTGATCTAAGAGACCTGACGACGGGCAAGCCAATAATAGTAGAAGGCCTGAAAGACAAAAAAGCCCTTGAAAGCCTCGGATTCAGGAACATATTCATGGCCACCAAGCCCCTATACAAAACAGTCGAGGAAATCGCGGCAAGATACGAGCAGGCAATAATCCTGACAGACCTTGACAGGGAGGGCAAGATACTATACGGGAGGCTTTCGCAAGGCCTGCAGAGGCACGGAGTGCGGATAGACAACCAGCTGCGAACATTCCTGATGAAAAACACAAAACTCAGGCAGATTGAAGGCCTGCCCCGCTACATTGACAACCAGAACCGGACATCCAAGAATCTGGAACCGTATGTATTAAGTCGTGAGGGCGTATTTTAACAGCCGTTGGTATGTGCTTTTCCCCTGCAACTTCCATGTGGAAGTGCAGCTGAGGAACACGTTAACAA
>JACQST010000066.1 GCA_016211185.1 Candidatus Woesearchaeota archaeon
CTTTTGCTTTGTGTGTTATTCTTACCATAAGTAAAAAAAAGTACTACTTATATTTATACTTTATGTTAGTGCAAAAGTATTTATATCTCCGGTTCTGATGTATTGAGGTATGGCGGTAACAGGGTATGTTTTGGGCATTATTTTGGCGGTTTTTTTGCTGTTAGGTGTCAGGGTTATCAGCCAGTATGAGCGCGCTGTCAAGTTCAGGCTTGGGAAGTATGTTGGGACTTTGCAGCCTGGGCTTAATTGGATAATCCCCCTTGTTGAGTCTGTTGAGAAGGTTGACGTTAGGGTTATCACTTTGGATATTCCTTCGCAGGAGGTTATCAGCCAGGATAATGTTCCTATAAGGGTTAATGGTGTTGTTTTTTTCAGGGTTTTGAGTGCTGAGAAGGTTATTCTTGAGGTTGAGAATTATGTTTTTGCGATTTCCCAGCTTGCCCAGGCTGCGTTGAGGGAGATGACTGGGAAGGCTGAGTTGGACACGATTCTTGCGAAGAGGGAGGAGATTGGGCAGAGGATTAGGGAGATTGTTGATAAGGAGACTGATCCTTGGGGTGTTGATATTACTGATGTGAAGATTAAAGATATTGAGCTTCCTGAGAACATGAAGAGGGCGATGGCTCATCAGGCAGAGGCTGAAAGGGACAGGAGAGCTCAGATTATTTTGGCTGAGGCTGAGGAGCAGGCTGCGAGGAAGCTTTCTGAGGCAGGGAAGATTCTGGAGAGGGCGCCTGCTGCGATGCAGTTGAGGCTTTATCAGACCTTGTCTGATATCGCTGCTGAGAAGAACTCGACTATTGTGCTGCCATTTCCTGCGGAGTTTATTGACTTTTTGAAGAAGAAGTGAATTCAGGGGTTTACTCAAGCAGAAGCCACTTCCATAGGGGGATTAGCCTTACGCCTCTTTCTTCGGCTTCAATATCCTTTGTTATTAAAACAAGCTTGTTGATCCCGAAATTCTTTTTGAATTCGTGCAGTCCTTTTATTTCCCGCTCATCGATTTCATCAGAATAGGATACGTTTATCGCAACCTGAAGGAAACTTCCTTCCTTGACTATGAAGTCTACTTCGTGCTTGTTCTTCCAGTAATAAACGTTTTTTCCTTTCCTTGTCAGCTCAACAAAGACAAGGTTCTCTGCCAGCTTTCCATCATCTTTGGAAAATTTGAAGGAAACAGCATTTCTCAGGCCGTTGTCAATACAGTAGATTTTTGATGGCATGGTCTTCTGCTCTTTGAAGGAATAGGAGAAGTGGTCGATTGTAAAGAACAGGAAGGCCTCCTTATAATAAGAAAGGTAATCCTTGCTGGCATCATAGGAGAGCTGAAGTGAGTTCCTGATGTTCCTTAGGGAAAATAAGCAGGTGAAGTTTGACATGAAAAAAAGGGCTAAATCCTTTGCCTTCTGGTTATTCAGGTTATGTCTGTCAACGATGTCCTTGTATAGGATGTCATCAAAGTATTGCTCAAGCAGCTTTATTTTAAACTGTTCAGGCTTGAATAATACTTCTGGAAAGCCCCCTAGTTTAAGATATTCGTCAAGCAGTTTAATCAGAATGCGCTTTGTGGTTTCAAGAATGACACCTGTCTTGATTTTGTGGATGTCGATGTCGACGTTTTTGAAAAGCAGGAATTCTTTAAAGCTCAATGGGAAGACTTCGAAAGTAAGGTTTCTTCCTGTCAGGAGAGTTGAGTATTCCTTTCTCAGCAAATATGAGGATGAGCCTGAAATGACGAACTTATCTTTAGTCTTCAGGTCATATTTTTTTCGGATCCAGCTTTCCCAGCCTTCTTTTTTTTGAACCTCATCAAAAAAGATGTAAGCCACGTCATCGATGTTCAGGCTTCTTCGGTAAACTTCATATATATCATCTAAAGAAACATCCGCCAGCTTCTTGTCCTCAAGGTTAACAAACAGAATCTGATGCGGTTTTGTTCCTGCCCTGAGAAGGTTTCCAATAATCTGGTACATCAGTGTGCTTTTTCCAGACCTTCTTATTCCTGAAAGGACTGTGATTTCCCGGACTTGGATGGAGTCAATTAGCTGGGAATATTTGGGCCTGGGGATTCCTTCAAGTTCGTTGACTGTGTCGGGGTTCTCCCACCATGGGTTCCATTCAGTTAGCCAGCCAAGTTCCATGTTACTTTGTATCGTAACATTAACTATATAAATGTTACGATTTAGTGTATCCTTATTCTCATAAATCTCATCAGTTACCTGTATGTTTCCGGTTTTTAACAGAATTATATATGAGTTGCTGCAGGGTTTCCGTTTCGAGGTCTTCTATAGAATATTCTGATTTGTATCCTTGGCTTATCAGGTAAGTTTCCATTTCCCAAACGCTCGTTTCTGCGTTTTTTGAGGTTTCCGAGATTGTTATTTTTCCTGCCCTATAGTCTTCGGCCGCTTTTTTCTTTATGAATCCTTTGTAGCCTATGCTTAGGAGCTTTCTTATTATTGTGCTTCTTGTTTCCAGCAGGGTTATCTTTGCCAAGTGAATCAGCACCATTGTATCTTTAAATGTTTGCATAGCTGATAACTACTCCTAAGTTAAACCTAAAGCTTAAATACTTCTGTATGGATAAATATGGATTTGTTGGGCTTGTTTTATTTAGGTGCTTTATATGGCCAAGGTTAAGGTTTCCATGACTATTGATGAGCATGTTTACGCTCAGTTCAGGCAGTACTGCAGGGATAATGGAATGAAAGTAAGCACTAAGGTTGAGCAGCTTATGCGCGAGTCTTTAAAGAACAGCTCTCTTAAGCAGTTTATGGAGTAAGGTGTTTAAATGGGGAATATGTTTTGCCGTTTGATGCTAATAGAAAAAAGAAAAAGCGGGTTCAAAGCTTGCTTTTGCAAGAAGGGAATCCCGCCCTCGGCGTCTAACCTGTTCTTTATTCCACTTCATGGATTGAAAAAAGTGGTGCCTCATCGGACTCGAGCTAGTTGACAAAAGAGGGAGGCTGGACTTCAGGTTTTTGGTAGCTGCGGCTTTGCTGGCAGTTGTCCTTGCAGCCCTCTCTTTTGCAGCTGGCTCTGGTCCGTTTTTTTCCTTTTCGGGCTCTGGGCCAGCTACTGAGATGAGGCTTAGCTCTGTCAAGCCCGGCTTTGCTGCGTATGAGGACGCTGAGTTTATTGTTGAGTATCCTGGCAAGCTTAAGGTGAGGGAAGGCTTAAGCTCAGCTACTGGCTTTGTTGTTGCTGACTCTGTTTCTGATTCCTCAGGTAAGGATTCGATTGCGGCATCTGTCAAGGATGCCTACGGAAGGACTTACAACAGCACTATCGATGTTTCTGAGCTTGACTCAGGGAAGTATTCTTTGAAGGTCAGGAAGGGCAGGCAGTTCAAGCCAGGTAAGTTTAAGTTCAACGTTGAATTTACTAAGGATGGTTTTTATGTTAAGCAGGAGCAGGACTTCACGTGGGGTGTGCTTGCTGTTAACCCTCACAAGAGCATCTATGCGCCGGGTGAGACAGCTTTCATGAGCATGGCTGTGCTGGATGATTATGGCCGTATGGTGTGTGATGCAGAAGTTCTTCTATCGATTAAGGACCCGTATGGGAATGAGCAGCTCCTTGCTAATGGTGCGGGTGTCCATGTTTCTCCGGAATGCAACCGTTATGGCGAGACAAGCCTTCCTGATTACTATGCGAACTATACAGTTGGGCCAGAGGGCGCTTATACTGTTAACATTACCGCGAGAACTAAAAATGGCGAGCGTTCCCTGATGGACTCTTTCCTTGTTTCTAAGAAGAGGCCTTTTGATTTGGTCAGGAACGCTCCAACAAGGATTTACCCGCGGATAAAGTATCCGGTTTCTATAGGCATTACTGCAAATCAGGACTTTGAGGGCGAGATTAAGGAGGTTGTGCCTTCAAGCTTTGCTGTTTTAGGCCAGAGTGGCTTCTGGATTCAGGATTCAGAGGAGGAAAAAATCCTGAGCTGGCAGGTTTCATTGAGGAAGGGCGGCTTTTTGCAGCTCAACTACACCTTTGATGCCCCTGACGTTACTCCGCAGGCATACAGGCTTGGCCCATTACAGATAGGCTCGTTCAAGGAGTCCAGGCAGTGGAGCATTGCCTCTGACGCTTTGGGCTCGCAGCAGCAGAAGACTGTTGTGCTTTTTATAATGCAGGAGCCGGGAAACTATAGCCTTATGAACACTTTCTATAACTCTACAATCAAGACTATTTATCTGCCTGAGTTAAACCCTTCTTTTGTTGGTGCCTGGGTTGAGATGGGGTGGACCTCTACAACTACTAATCTTGCGGGTTCTAACAGCAATAGGAGCGTTCTGTGGATAAATTCAACACCTGCCAGTTACCTTATGTCTGACGGCAACTTTTTCTCCGAGCCTTTAACTCAGGTCAGGTTCCTTAATGCTTCCCACATAGGCAAGCTTTCCCTTAAGCAGGGGAATAATGATATCAATTTTACATTCAATATGTCCCCCGGGGATTCATCTCAGGGTGGCATAAATGGCCCTTATGCAAAGCTTTATCTTACCTATGCTTATGATGATGCCAGCCCTGAGCAGCTTTTTACTGTCAGGACATTTATCAACCAGACCGCTGCAGATAAGCCGTTGACACTTGCTTCAAATGGGAACGAGCCAGGGGTAAATGCCACCTTTGTTTTCCCTGCCATCAAGGGCCTGCCTCCAAGCGCTGTTGTGAGGGATATGTTTATCGAGGTTACTGGGGCTACAGAGGTTTCTGCTTCAAGGGGGATAGGTTATAATTTCACGCTTGATGATGCGAGCCAGCCTAACTTCGATATGTGGAGCACAGGCCCTGGTGACAGGGCTATGTTCTTGCCACAGGTGACTGGCTCTGTTAATTGGAGATACCTCTACCAGAATAAGACAGTAGGCGGCTTTAATCCTTTTGCAGCCCACACATTCAAGTTCAGGAACTCCACAGTTACTAACGGGATAGCTACGTATGGCCTCGCAAATCTGAATGCTGAGCTTTACCTCACTTATTCAATGGACACCACATTGGACACAACGCGGCTTGAGACAATGACTTACCTTATTGGGCAGAACACCTCTGGCTGGGGCATGACTAATGACCAGCACACGCCCAGCTATGGAAACGCAATCTCTCTTCCCCAGCAGAACGCTGCTGTGCAGGACGCTTATATGGTTGTAAGGGGGCTTTTCTCAAAGGGAAGCGCTTCCGGTTTTCACAGGGCAAACCTTACAGTGAGGGGATGGATTTCAGGGGACGCATTCACCGGAGCCATAAATCACAGCTTGGCCCATTCAGGTGATGGCACTGTTCCTCCAAACTCTTTCACAATCCTCTACAGGAACTTCACGCCCGCGGATTTTTCAGGCTTCAGCAACGGTGACCTTGTGATGTGCAACTTCTCAATGTCACAGACCTCTGGAGCTTCGAATGCGCTTGGTGTCAGCAGCCCGAGCTGTGAGCTCGTCATAACCTATAACTATTCTTATGTCAATTCAACATCGCTGGCAAAGACTGTCGGGTTCTTTGCCACTTCTCCGGGTGCATCATCCGCTGTGGACATTAATGAAAAGTACACTACAAGCACCCCTTCAACCGAGGTTGACCCTACAACGCAGAACGCGTACCTTGCTGTTTCGTGGGTTGCTTCAGACAGTACAGTCTATGCCTCCCTTAAGCAGAACGTGACGAATAGCACGCAGCCTGACCATCAGAACGTGAGCATTTATCTGGCTGATGCAATCCCCGGCAACCTTATCAGCTTCCTGAACACCACAAAAAACATGAGCAATATCAACGCGCAGTATAACCTCGGGTTGACAATGACGAGGTGGGCGCCTGTTTCTGCTGTCCAGTGGGTCACTTACAGCTACACAAAGCCCAGCGACACCGTTCCTCCGTTGGTGAAGCTGCTTTTGCCAGAGAACTTCGGGAATGTCTCCAGCTCAGAGGTGCTGTTCAATTTTACAGCCTATGACGTTGATGGCCTGAATCATTCTGAGCTGCTCATCAATTTTTCAGGAACGTTTGAGCAGAACAACACGAACTTCACGAGGCCCGTATTCACAGGCATTAATACATCGGTAAACGTCACTTTGCCTCCTGAGGGCTCGTTCAACTGGTCTGTGCGTGTCTGTGACTTCTGGGGGAACTGTAATTCCAGCACGTCCAATTTCACTGTTTTCCTTGACAGGACAGCTCCGAATGCGAGCCTTGTCGGCATCTCGAACGGCACGGCTTTTTCAGGTGCGATGTCCATTAATGCGTCTGTTAATGACACGCTCACCCATGTGATGTCTGTGTATTTCAGGTTCTCGAATGTTTCTGGCGAGGCCACATCGTGGCTGGCTGCTAATTTCTCGTCAGGCACTGTGGGGATTGGCTACTGGAATTATACTCACCCGAAGAACGCGCTTGCTGAGGGGCCTTATAACATCTCTATAAATGCCACTGATTTTGCGTTGAATTCCAGATTCATAGGCAACCACACCAATATCCGCGTTGTGATTCCTCCATCTAACATTACCTTTACTTTTTCAGACCAGGACAACCTGACAGTTGGCTTGAAGAGGAACTACTCCTTCATGAACTTCTCCATTGACAATACTACTAACCCGATTCTTAATGTGGTTGTGAACTGGAACGGCACTAATGTTACTGTTGACAGCCCTGAGCTTGTCTTCGGGCTGGGGATGAATAACGCAACTTATGACATGAGCCGCTACAGCAGGAACGTTACGAGCAACGGTGTAAACTGCAGCACCGCAATCATTGGGAAGTTTGGGTATGGCTGCGAGCTTCAGGGCACGACTCCGTTGAAGAACCTTACAGCTAATGTGACTGGGTTTAACACTACAGCGTTTACCTTGATGCTGTGGGTTAACGCCTCGAGTTTTGACCAGCCTGAGTATTCTGGGCTGTTTTCGAATGGCCCTGTTGTTAATGGCTCGTTCCAGATAGACATAGGGGGCTCTGAGGCTGGCTGTGTTGGCCAGTACAGGTTCAGTGGCATGAATGATTCAGGCTTTGACATAACTGCGTGTTTCGGCTCGACTTATTCGCAGAACTGGACTCACCTTGCAGTGTCTTCCAACGGAACTTATATAAGGCTTTACCAGAACGGCGTGCTGAGGGCAGAAAATGTTACTTCCCTGTTCACTGCGAATTTCTCAAGGTTCACTCTGGGTGTCAACCGCGAGTCGTCTCGTCCTTTTAACGGAACTTTTGATGAGCTGCGTTTGTGGAACAGGACTCTTTCGGATGCAGAGATTAACGCCTCTTTTGATGCAGAGATTGTGCGCTTCAACGGGACAACAAATTATTCTGTTAACTTCACTAGCCTGAAGGAGGGGAATTATTCATATTTCATATGGTCGAATGACAGCGCAACAACCAACAGCACTTCTAACAGGGTTTTGGTTGTTGATTACACTGTCCCGTCCATTGCCTTTGTCTCGAATGGGGATTCAGATAACACATCTGTTAGCCGGTTAAGGAACTATACTTTTGTTAACTTCACTTTTGTTGATGTGAGCGCTGTGCGCTCTGCGATTATCAATTTTAACGGCACTAATGTTACTGTTGACAGCCCTGGGCTTGTCTGGGCTTTGGGCCTGAACAATAACACTGATGACAGGAGCAGGTATGGGAGGAACGCTACTAATTACGGCGTTAACTGCAGCACTTTGATAGGTGGAAGGTTTGGGTATGCCTGCCAGTTCCCCGGGTTTGGCGCTCACAGGAATTTGAGCACAAGGGTTGCCTTCAACACCTCTAACTTTACTCTGATGTTCTGGGTGAACTCAAGCCTCAACCAGCGCGATGCCTCTGGCGTTTTCTCAATTAATTCTCCGGTGAACGGCTCTTTCCAGATTGACCTTGGTGCGGCAGACGCGTGCGCTGGCCAGTATAGGCTTCTCTTCATCAATGATTCGGGTTTCTCGCTTTCAAGCTGCCTTGGCCCATATACGGAGAACTGGACTCACATCGCTATAGCGTCTAACGGGTCACATATACGGGCTTATGCTAATGGTGTTCTGAAGGCTGAGAACATCACTAATTCATTTACTGCCAACTTCTCGCGGCTTGCCTTGGGCGTTAACATGACTTCTGATGGCGCGTTCAACGGCTCCATTGACGAGGTTAGGCTGTGGAACAGGACTCTTTCGCATGCAGAGATTAACTTCTCCTACAATGCTGAGCTTGGCAAGGCTAATGACTCTGTGCCGAGGAGTTATTTTGCCAACTTTACAGAGTTTGCGGAAGGGAATTACACCTATTTTGTGTGGGCTGATGACATAGCAGAGAACGCCAACAGCTCAGTGAACAGGGCTTTGCTTGTTGATTACACGCCTCCGTTTGTCAACTTTACCTTATGGACCTTGGCTAATAACAGCTACAGCAGCAACTGGACTATGGCGAATGTGAGCTTCAGGGAGCCTTATAATCACAGTTTCATAATCAGCTTTAATGGCACTAACTATTCGAACAGGAACTTTTCAGTCGGCGCAGCAAATATAAATTTCAGGTTCTTCTACGCTAACATCACGAATCTTTCAGACGGCAACTATACTTATTACGGCTGGGTGAATGATACTGCTGGGAATTCAAACCAGACCGAGGCGAGGCTTCTTGTAATAGATAACATTGCTCCAACAATCAGCGCAGTAGCGTTCTCCTCGAATAACAGCGGCCGCATGTTCATTTACACGAACAGCAGCGCATCTGCACTCATCTATTTCAATGCTCTTGGCGGTGAGGGTGATGGCCAGAACATTACGGTTCAGGTGTCTGCGTCTGACGTCTACATCGGCAACCTTTCTGGCAACACTACGTTTTCAGATACCCCGCTGAGCACAGCATCAGCTTATCAGATGTTTGTAAGCTATACCATTGAGGAGAACTCTGTCAATGCCTCTACATTGGCAGCTGTTTTCGACAGGGCAAGGAACCTCGGAAACGTGACTGTTTCGTGGGCTAATGACTCTGTTGACCCGGTTACAGTTGACAACGCGCCTGTTGACTCTATGAGCAGCTGGTTTACTGGCGCTGTCAACATCACCCTGAATGCTTCTGACATTGGTGCGGGCGTCAACAGGACTTACTGGTGTGTCTACACTGCTGGAACTACTCCGTGTTTCCCCAGTGCCATTGCTTTCAACATAACGAGCTGGGTGCAGCTTAACTGCTCGCAGGGCAGCGCGTGTTCATGGGTTATAAGGTATTATTCAACTGATAACGTCAGCAATAATGAGAGCGGTGGCGCTAATGGGGGCTCGGTGCGTTCAAGCAGTGTTGTCCAGGTAGAAAACGGCGTTGACGTTGATGACACCCTGATGAATAATTCCAATATCTCTGGCTCTTATGTGCGGAATTCCAACTTGACTAACTCATCTATTAGTGCATGCTCTGTCCAGAACTCTGTTCTTGTAAGGAGCAGCGTTGCGTGGAACCAGACCCACAGGTATAACTGTACTGTCCACAGCTCTACGCTTATTGATGTGAACATGACTTCAGGCGTCATTAGGAATTCGTTCATTGACCCCAGCACGGTTGTTGATTCGGTTATTGAAAACTCTAATATTAGCAATGGCTCTGTGTTTTTCTCGCGTGTTGAGAACACGACTTTCTGCGCTCCGGGCATCTATGCGTATGAGGCCATTATCAGGAACAGCACGCTTGTGAGCGGCCTTGTGAGGTATAACGGCACGAGTTACTTTGGCCCTTACCCGCTTTCAGCAGTCTGTGCAGGCCTTAAGCCTTCGCCTGCTGGCGTGCTTACTGCAACTCCGAACGTCACAAATAACACAGGCACGATTCTGTTCAGGTATTATGTGAGCTCTGTTGGCTATAACGTTTCGATAAACAAGACTGAGTTCCAGAAGAAGCTCCACAACACGACAGTAAGCGATGCAATACTAAGGGATGACGGGGCTTATCCTGATGATACTCAGGGCGATGCGATTTACACAGCCAACTTTACCCTTAACACGAACAACAACCTTACTGATAACCAGACAACGCTCATAGCTGATGTTGATGATGCTCTTGGCAACAGGTGGAATGTTAACGTTACTGTTTGGCTTGATAACACTGCTCCGAATGCCAGTATCAGCATCAATGCGGGCGCTGCAAGCACTGATAGCGGGGTTGTTGTGGTTTCGCTTGGATTCAATGACTCAGTCGGTGTTAGGGATTGCCGGTTTGCCAATGAGGACAGGGTGTTTGACCCTTGGGAAGCATGTACTGGGAGCAAGGGTTGGCTGCTTACTTCGACGACCGGGACAAAAACCGTTGTTGTCCAGGTAAGGGATCTCGGGTATAACATCAACGAAACCAACGACACAATCACCTTGACTACTTCCACGTCTGCAACAGTAACAGGCCCCGGCATTGTTTTCGTCTTCCCGACTGATGATGATAAGTCCTTCATAAACAGGACGTGGTCTTTTGTTAACGTTACGGTTGGAAACAGCTCTGCCCTGCACAGTGTCGTTTTCAACTGGAACGGCTCGAACCAGTCTCTTACACTGAACAGCACTGCTGTTTACTCGATTAACAGGACTTCGCTTTCCGACGGGAACTACTCTTATTATGTGTGGGCGAATGACAGCAACGCTGCAACCGGGCAGTCTGCTGTCCGCACGCTGATTGTAGATACGCTCTTCCCCAATGCTTCGCTTGTGATAAACGGAGGGGCCAGCACAAGTTCATCAACCCTTGTCTCTCTTGCTGTCTCTGCGAACGATACCAATAGCAGGGTTAAGTGCCGTTTCTCGAATGAGAACCGCGCCTTTACCTCATGGGAAACCTGCACTGAGAACAGGGCGTGGACTGTTGTGTCTGGAGTGGGCTCAAAGACTGTTGTGCTGCAGGTGAGGGATGCTGCTGGGAACGTGAACGAGACCAACGCATCCATTAATGTGGTAACGTCCACTTCGCCTCCTGCGCCTTCTGTGCTGTTTATTTCGCCGACTGATGACGACAAATCATTTATTGCAAGGAACTGGTCTTTCGTGAACGTTACTGTTGCCAACAACTCCCAGATTCATACTGTTCTGCTGAGCTGGAACGGCTCGAACCAGTCTCTTACACTGAACAGCACTGCTATCTATTCCATTAATAAGACCTCGCTTAGCGACGGAAATTACACTTACTATATCTGGATTAATGACACTTCTGGAGCTTACGGCCAGACTGCGGTGAGGACTTTGGTTGTTGACACTGTGTTGCCGAACGCGAGCATTGCTGTGCAGGGCCTTGGCGCCGCAGGTATCACCAACGTGAGTTCAGAGTTCACTTCCTCAAGGAGTGTGTTGCTTGTTCTCTCGTTCAATGATTCCTGGGTGGATTCCTGCCGTTTCGCGAACGAAGACCTCGGGTTTACTCCTTTTGAGCCCTGCTCCTCCTCTAAGTCATGGGTTCTTAGTGCTGGCGACGGGAACAAGACTGTTGTGCTTGAGGTCAGGGACAGGGCTGGCAACATGAACAGGACTAATGACACTATCTTCTTTAATTCGTCAGGGGCAGGCCTTGACGTTACTCCTCCTGCTGCTCCTTCGGTGTTTGACGACGGGCTTTACACCATTACAAAGTATGCGCTTCACGCGAGGTGGAACAGCTCTGACTTTGAGAATGAGCTGCTTCACATACCCCTACAGTACGAGTACAGGATTTCCTTCAACAGCTCGAACAACTTCGTTAATGGCAGTGGCTTCCTTTCTGTTGGCACATCGGCAGATGTGTGGGTGTTCGGGCTTGACCTGCAGAACGGCACTAACTATACTTTTGAGCTCAGGGCGGTTAATTCTGCGGGGTTGAGGAGCTCGGTAGGCTACTCTGATGGCATCATAGTGGATATCAGCCCTCCAACCGCTCCTTCTGTGAGCAGCAACCACACTTTTAGCTGGACAAGTAATAATACCCCGTTGTTCACGTGGTATTCAAATGATTCGATCTCGGGCATCAAGGGTTACTCATACATCCTCGATACCAGTTCCAACACTGTGCCGGATAATGTTGAGGAGCTTGAGACTGAGCACGCATTGCTGTTGTCTCAGGTTAATACTGGCCAGCAACAGGTTCTGAAGTATAATTCTACTGGTAACGCCTCTGCTGTTTTTGTGGAGCTCCGCCAGAACCTTACAGCCCTTGACGTTCTGAAGGTGACTGTTTACGCCTCTGAGAGCCATGTTGAAACCCCCGATATCATGGGGCTGCAGGTCTATGCAATACAATCTGTTCCGACAGCCTTTAACATGACTGGCAGCAACATAACTACTATGGCTGACGTGTCTTCTGATGTTGGGTTCAGGCAGCCCAGCAATGCAGAGTCGCTTTCGTTTGATGTGATGAGCAGCGTGAACGTTACTTCAGGGAGCTTCTTCATTGCGGTTGCGGGTGTTTTCTCTGATGATGACAACAACTACAACCTTTTGGTAGCTGGTTCCAACCTTACTGGCAGCATTGATAACTCTACGCAGTCTTACTTGTGCATGGAAGGTTCTTCGTGCAGCAACCACACGAATTCGTTTGAGTATGCAGTGTCAGTTGAGAGGCATGATTTGAGGGGTGATGGGCTTTGGGATAAGTCTTATACTGTTGGCGATGGGGTTCTTTTCTTCCATGTCAAGTCTCTTGACAAGGCGGGGAATTTTGGGGATACAACAACATATAACATAAGCGTTGATACGAGTGCTCCTTCTGTGCCGCAGATGGCTCAGCCTGTCAAGAGGACCAGCAACAGCACTATCTCGTTTGAGTGGACAAGGAGCACTGACCCGCATTCAGGCGTTGATAATTATTACCTTGTGGTTGACAATGATTCTGACATGGCTACGCCTGACTTTAGTGGCTGGGTTGGCAACATAACCAACAGGACCGTTACAGTCAGCAACGTGAGCACTTTGTATTATGCACGCGTGCATTCAAGTAACCTTGCGGGTGTCAACAGCAGCCCGAGCAGTTCGGTGACGACTTTCCTTGACATCAACCCGCCTCAGGTGACCTATCTGAGGCCGAAGGGAACCATAATTAGGAGCGCTACCACTGTTGCAGTAACAACAAATGAGACGTCTGTCTGCAGCTTCCAGGTTGGCGCGGGGCCTTCGCAGTCTTTCGCGTTTACAAACTCGACTTACCATGAATCCTCTATATCTGTTGCTGATGGGGATTCTGTTTCGGTTGTGTGCTATGACCTTGTCAATAATGCCGGCTCTGCTTCGTCTGGCTCAATAACTGTTTCGTCATTGTCCCCCAGTTCTGTCACGCTTTCGCCTTCGTCCAAGTCCGCTTTCACTGATGAGGTTTCCCGTTTAGATGTGATTGTCAAGAGCGGCTCCACAAACATAGGTGGGCTTTCCTCTGAGAGTTTCCAGCTCTTCCTGGATACGGTTTCGCAGCCTATTTCCGTGACTGATAACGGCCAGGGTAACTACACGCTTGCCTTTACCGCGCCCAGGGTTAACGGCTCGGTGAACCTTACCGCTACAGTTAGCGGCGTTGCGTCAGAAGGCACTCTTAATGTCCAGAACGTGCTTTTCAGCGTTCAGTTCATCAATTCGTCCCTTAGTCCGCAGAGTAAGGAGAGGATGACTTATACCTTGGTTAACAACAACTTCAGCATAGGGA
>JACQST010000068.1 GCA_016211185.1 Candidatus Woesearchaeota archaeon
GGCATGGCTATGTCTACGGTTGCCGGCTTGTCCTTCTGGAACTTTGCGTACCTCAGCGCTTTTGCGCTGATTTTCTTTTCCTTCTTTCTTTTGCCCATTTTCGGTTTCGCTATTTGCCTGGATTTATAAAATTAACTCTTGCAATTGTGTTCTGATATTTAATTACTTTAAAGTAGTTAAATCTCGAAACCTTTATAAAGGGCGCTTGGGCTCCCTTGCTGATGGTTATTCAGCAAACAGGGATTGTAGAGGATGGGGTGTTCACACAAACCCTGCAGGCCGGCGTTTTGGACGATGTTCGAGTCACTCTTGAAGATTACCTTAGTTTTTATGAGGACTTTACGAGGCAATCAGAACCGGGCTGGCCAAGCTGGGCTCAGTCAATTCGGGTGAGAGCGCTCCTTAAGAAGAAAAGAGTTCTTGTTGCAGACGACCCTGGAGTTAATGGCAAAACGTTTTCAGCAATAGCATCAAAGATCGCCCTTGAGCGTGAGACGGGCAGTAGCTTTCCGACTTTTGTTGTTTCGCCCAATTCAGGCATGATTAATGCCTGGTCAGAAGCATCGATAACTGATTATGCGGCAAAGCTTCACGCAAGGCCGCAGAGAGTTCTTACTGTGAGGGCTTATGAAGACCTTGCGCATGCCACGCCTAATCTTGATTTTTTGGTCATAAATTGGGAAAAGCTTTCTGTGGAACCACAATCTCAGGAGTGGCAGGGCATAGAGCGGGCGCTTAATGTGATGAACCCGCAATTTTTTGCCATTGACGAATTGCACAATGGGAAAAGTGCAACTTCCCTGCGCGGTCAGACGCTTCAGCGACTTACAGCCCACACAATAGGCAAGTACTTGATGGCGCTTTCTGCCACTCCGATACCTAATAGGTATCGTGACCTGAGCATTGTTTTTCACCTGCTTGATCCCCTTAAGTTTTCTTCACCGTCCATGTTCACTTATTCCCCTGCGGAAGTAATGCGAGAGCTCCTCGCAAGGCAGGTTTGGTTCAGGCTGACACGGCAGGACATGAAGGAGGACCTTGGGCTTGGTGATTTTCGTGAGGAGGTTGTTCCTTTTGAGCTTTCGAGACAGGAAGCCGAGGCATACTTCAGGGCATGGTCAGCTTGCGTCACGGTTGGAGAGGGCCTTTCCGAGCTTCGCAAGATATTATACAATTCAAGGCTCAGCAAATATGCCGCTGCAGCTCCAGAATTTTCCTCAAAAATGGTGGCAGTTGCTGCTAAGGTTGACGAGCTTGTTAGGCAAGGCCACAAGGTGGCCATCAAGGCAGATTATGTCAATGGCGTGCTTGACCCTCTTGCCAAGCTTCTTAGTGAGCGGCACGACACAGTTGTGGTAAAAAGTGAGCATAGCCTTGAGGAAAGAAAGGAATTCTACGATAGGTTCCGCGATCCTCGTGGGCCAAGTGTTCTCTTGGTTGGTCCCCACTCAAATGAAAGCGTTGACCTGACCACAGGCAGCATTCCGCTGGATGAGCTCAGCATAGAGCCTGAAATGACTCCTGGTGAAAAAGGCCAGTGGACAGGGAGGGGTTACAGGCGAGGCCAGACAGCAGACGTCACTCATTACAGCTTTGTGGCACAAAGCAGCGTGCTTAATGATTGGATGCGCGCGTACGTGGCTGAGCTTTGTCAAAACTTTGGTGTCAGGCTGCCCAGGAATTTTGTGCCCCGAACTATCGATTCTGATATGCTCGCTATGTGCAGTGCAAAGGAGCGCGTAATAGAAAAAATATACGGCGGGAGGGATTTGACAAGGGAGGAAGAAAGCCTTTACGATGCCAATCCGCAGGATTTCAATGCTGCGATGAGGCATTTGGAGTCAATGGTGGCACCTGGTTCTTTCAAGTCAATCAAGCCATTCCAGGTTGCAACGCTTATGCAAACGCGCTGGAGAAATCTCGGCGAGGAAGGTTTTGAGCAGCTTATCCAGACAAAGGGATGGGCTGGCTGGACTAGGCGATATGAGGCGGGCTGGAGGGGAAGCGCCAGTGAGGAAACCCTTAGGATTCTTGGCGGAATAATAGAACTGGACAGGAAAAGAAGTAGTGACTACACGGTGGTTGATGTTGGCGCTGGCGCTGCTTACTTTTCAAGGGCTACAGGTATTCCGTCAGTTTGCGTTGATATTGATGGCAAGTTCCTTGAGCTCGGAAGGAAGGAATGTGACAGGCTCGGCATTCAAAACCGATACATCGCTTCAAGGGCCACGAGCATTCCTGAATTGCAGGATGGCACTGCCGATGCAGTTGTGAATTCGTATGCGATTTTCTACATTGGCCAGGATGGCGATCGCAATGAGGTTGAAAAAAGTGTTATTGAGACTAACAGGATTCTGAGAGATGGCGGGCTTTTTTTGATATCACTGCCGTATACCATTGATGATGTAATTGTGAAACGGTTCACTGCAAATATGGGTCAGTACGGCTTTGCTCCTTCAATATACTATTCGCCTTTGGAAACTAAGAGGGAGAATATGACTTCTGGTTGCCATATTCTCGGATTCAGGAAAACTGCGGATATTAGAGCTGAGCAGGGCCTTGACATGTCGTTTTACGGCGTGAACGGCCAGGTGGTGAAGTTCCTGGGATGACAACTCTGGTTGAGCGGCAGGGCAGTGGCCTGGCCGGGATTAGTGATGACCCAATAGCCTTCTTCAGGAAAGAAGCAAAAAAGGCTGGACTTGGACGGATGGCTGCCAATCTTGACGAGTCATGCTTTTTTGAGACCGATGGCTTGTATACAATGGATTGGTCATGCGAATATGAAGACGGATGGAATTTGAATGTTGAAATTTCGTATTCAACCCCTGGAACTCTGCAAAACACTGGAGAAAAGGCAAGGTCAATGCCCCCAGAATTCAAACGTTTCCTTGCTGGAACGCCTCTCCCTAACGGAAATTCTCTCAGGAATTTCAACCCTAGTAGGCATGATCTGGACTTTTTTGGGCAATACGCGCCCAATTTGGTCGTTGATTTTAGGCTTCTTGAATGGCCGAATTGTGACGCATTTAAAGCTTACCCCCTTCTGGAGGTAATTGTTAAGCAGCCAAAGCCAGGTATTTTCTCACCTCACTCAATCGGAGGAAGGCTGCTTAATTGCGAAGGATTTTTGGAAGATGCAAACTCTCTTGATTACAGGCCATTCGTCAGGAGGACCATTGAACTTTTTCAGATTGCCGATTTAGTCAAATCATCAAGTCGTCTGGAAGAGGCCGTTGACAGGATGTGTGAATTTGACAACCTGAAAAGCTATGTTGCGCTTGTTTTCCCTGAGAGCGAGGCTGTGAAACTTAAGGGACAGATGGACGAGGTTTATCTGAAAACCCGCGGCCGTTGGGCTTCGGTGCCAAAATTAAGCCTTGGAATCAAGCAGCTGCCTGATCCTGGAGCCAACCTGGCTGGTTACATAGCTGCCGGAGCTCCCTTGCTGGTTGAGTATCTTAGCTCGTTTGGCATACTGTCGCCTGTGGAGGCTCGTGCTGTTGTTGCTCAAAAAGTTGCAAATTACGTGCTGCACCATACTGGATTTCAGCGAAGCCCTTCTGAGGCTTTGAGGATTCTGGAGGCGCTGAGATGATTGACACTGGTCTTGAAGGGATTGTAGAGGACCCTGTGAGTTTTTTTAAGAAAACGGCAAAGGGCTTGCAAGTTAAGCTTGCTGGGAAAAGTGAAAAGCTAATTCCGAATGGAGAGCTTGAAATCTTGCATATGGCCTCCGTGAGAAACGCTCAGACTGATTCAGAGATAGGCGTAATTTTTGATTATTCTGATGGCGTTTTCAAGAGGCATCCCCCTTATTCGCCCATGCCAGATGAAGCGCTTCGTTATTTTTCAAGAGATACCGGTAAGTTCAGCTTAGCGCGGCATACTGTGGATTTTTTTGGACAATACTCTGGCAATGTTGGAATTTATTTCTGTTTGACCTTGAAATTTGAGTCTTATGATCTCGAATTACTCAGCATGGACATAGCCCAGCCAAAGCCTGGCGTTTTCTGCGCCGAATTTGGCACAGACAATTTTGACGTGGCAAGGCTTTCCGACATGGGCATTGGTCCTGAAACTTATGAAGGTCCTGTTCCTGATTACCGTCCTTTTCTTTACCGCATGCTTGAGCTTTATGCTGGTGTTCCTGCAGCTGAATGGCATAATCCTCGGGTTTATCTGATTGACAGGCGACTGCCACAGGTATTTGACTATCTGGAGCTGGTTTTTCCGGAGAGGGAAGCTGCAATGTTGAAGGGCAAAATGGAGGATGCCAGGCTGCGTTTGCGTGACAATTGGAGTTCAGTGCCGAGATTGAATTTGGGGATGAAACAGCTTCCAAATCCAGCCCCAAATCTTCTTGCCTATGTGGCTTCTGGCTCAGAATTTCTTGTTGAATCGTTGCACGTCCTGGGCATCATGACTCCTCAGGAGGCAAGGCAATATGTCGGCCAAAGAGTGGTAAACTATGTAATGCACCATACGGACTTTCAGCGCAATCCAGTTGCTGCCTCGCGTATTTTGGCTGGTTTAAGGGGGGCTGCAAATGGCACTTGATGGGATTGTGCAAAACACGCAGGCCTCTGATGGCGTTGTTTTTGGCGTCAGGAGGGATCCTGTTGAATTTTTTCGGCAAACGCTTTCCAAAGTTAGGCGCAGCAGTATGTCGTTTGAGTACTGGCCTTATGACATAACGGGTGATGATGGTTTTTTGGGAATGGCTGCAAGACCTCCGCGAGTAGAGGGTGCTGGCGCGCCATTGATGATTTTGCTTCAGTACCTGCCAAATGGTCCTGGAGAAAAGTATTCGGAAAGACTGCTGCCGGATGGCCTTCGCAGCTTTTTTTCTCCTTTTAGGGAGCGCGGAGAGGATACTTTGGTTGGATTCAGGCTTCCAAGCTTGTCTGTTTTTGGCGAGTACGCTGGTAATGTTCGTGTTACAATTTCGTGGCATCATAATTTTATTGTGGGGAAAAATCTGGTTGAGCATACTGATATTGCTGAGACGACTGTTGAGCAGCCGTCACCTGGTCTTTTTGCGTTGGGCTCTTGCGAAGTGATTAACGCGCCAAACGAGCCTTTCATGAACGGTGTAACTCCTTCATGGATTGGTGCTATGGCAAAAACTCCTGATTTTGCCTTGAGTCCAAATAAGAAGTTTGATTACCGTCCTTTTGTTCAAAGGATGTTGGAACTTTTTTCAAAGAAGTCGCCAGATGAATTGCACAATCCGTCTGATTACTGGAATGACGGAAACTTTGCAGTTGCGCATACTGAAATCAGCAGTTTTGTGCAAGACTATTCGGGATTAATCTTCGACCTGAGTCAAAGTGGCCTTGCAAGCCGGGTAGCTGAGCAGGCAAGGCTCGTTCCTGGAAGGGTTTGGGCTTCGGTCCCGAAATTGAGCTTGGGGATAAAAAGTCTTCCCAGTCCGGCTGTTAACCTTGATGGATACGTGGTCTCCGGTGCTCCCCTGATGGTTGAACTCTTAAGTGAGCTCGGAATAATGTCCCTGGCTGAGGCAAGGGCAACAGTTGCGCAGCGGGTCGCAAATTATGTCATGCGTAATACCAGATTTCAGCATAGTCCTGCTGACGCGCAGCGCATACTTGCATCAATTAAGTGATTATTTTTAAGTAGTTACAATTAGTAAGCTTTTTATCTTGGCTTTTATTCCCACCGCATATGGCGTCTAAGCCGTTGAGTGAAATAATAATGGAGGCTCAGGAAAAGGCTGCCTTTGATGCTGCCATTAGCCGGATTTCCGGTCAGCAGCGGCAAATTAGCGACGCTGCAAATGCGATTGGACGCTTGGATTCCATTGATTGTTTGCTTCTGGAGGATGCCGATCGCAAGCCTATGCTGATTACGCCTCTGCCGAAGGGAGGCAAAGATACCTTGACGTTGGCAATTGCAGAGGGCTTTGAAGATGCTTTGCATCCTTATCACGTCAAGAGGAGGGAGTGGTTGGGAAAGGTTGCCTATGGGTTGAGTCAGAGGGCAGTGCAAAGCCTGCCAACCGAGTTTGGCTTGTCTGCAGGATGGCTTAACATCTTCGTTCACGTAACGGATATGCGCCCCTTTGCCGGCCTTTCTGCTTGCGGATACCAGCCCTCTGGGTCTGCCGGTGATAGGTTTGAACTGAGGCTTGGGGCTTCAAAGGAAAAGCCTAATGGTTACAAGCTTGCTCGTTTAACTGCTGATATCAGGGATAAGTTTCCCGGGTACAAGGTGCCTTTCACTTTGGAATTCGATGATTCAAGCATTGAGACTCATGTGGCGTCTGCCAAGAAGGGCACGCCTGTGGGCGCCAAGGCGGGCACATATTTTACTTCTATGATGGGTGAGCTTCATAAGCGCCATCCTGAGCTTTGGGAGCAAGGCAGAATGATGGTTGAAATTGTTGAGCCCGGAAGGCGATACAAGGTCATTACTGCTTAACATCCCTTTACTTCGGCTTCTTGTGCTTTGCGCAAGTGGTGCACATCTTCTATCACCTCGATAGGTGCCTTTATTTTTCTTCTTTAAATCGTTTTCGTTTGAAACTGCAATCTTCAGGATTGGCCTGCGTGCTGTCAAAAACTTTA
>JACQST010000065.1 GCA_016211185.1 Candidatus Woesearchaeota archaeon
GTTTTCGATACAGGAACTCGAAAAGCAATTAAGAATAGCATTCAGAAAGAGAGATTTGTTACTAAAAACAAACGGATATTAATGTCCTACACTATAGTTTTTCGGAGGCAGGCTCCTGCGAGGTTTGCATGTGTGAGGTCTGCCTCCTGCAGTATTGCTCCTTCAAGGTCTGCCTGCCACAGGTTTGCTTCTGTTGCTATTGCGTACGGCAGGTAAAGCCCTTTTGCTGTTAGGCCTTGGAGTTGTGCTTGGTGGAGGGTTATCGGGTTTTCTTTTCTCAGGTGGTGTATAAGGTAGCTCTGGAAATGGGGGTAGTCCGGATGGTTGCTCAGGTCTGAGTGAGGTGGAGGTGCTATGCAGTTGAGGTTTCGTTCCCCCTGCATGACGAGTCGCATCAGTTCTTCGATTGTGACTCGTGTCTCCATTTTATTCGTGCCCGTACCAGAACAGCATTTTTTCCTTGTTCTCAAGCCTGCAGAAACCGAATCTTGTGAATTGCACTATTTCGCCTTCGTTGAGGTTTTTTGTTTCGG
This sequence comes from Candidatus Woesearchaeota archaeon, assembly GCA_016211185.1. GTDB lineage: Archaea > Nanobdellota > Nanobdellia > Woesearchaeales > UBA10216 > JACQST01. The sequence continues at coordinate 534 of JACQST010000065.1, forward strand.
TTTCTGCCAGCACGGTTATTTTTTCTGCGTTGGGCATCATTACCTGTGCTTTTATCACATGCTCTGCGGGCAGCCAGTGTATTATCCTTTTTCCCCTGCCCTTGAATTCCTCGTAGGTTGCGCTTTCGTATTCGAGCCTTTTGCCTTTTTTCCTGAAGTTGAGGCAGTCCATTAGCCTTATCAACTCGTTTTCCTGGAAGCTTTCGAGGTCTTTCTTTTCAAGGTAGAATTCTGTTTCTGTGTGGTATTGTCTTGTTCCCCTTTCCGGTTGTGTTGGGTGGTTGCTGAGGGTTGCTGTCTGGCTGGGTGCGCCTTCTATTGTAGCTTTTTCAGGCGCCCTTATGAGGAAGTACCTGTCAGCCTTTGCGTCAAGCAGCTTCCTGTTTATTGCGGCTATGATTGAGAAGTCAAGGTTTGTCTGTGTTGTTGACAGGCCTACTTCGATTGCGAGCTCCCTGTATGTCTCTGGCTGTATGCATCTTTTTCTTAGTGCCGCGAGTGTCGAAAGCCTTGGGTCGTGCCAGCCTATGTATCTCTTTGTCTGTATTAGTTCCCGTATTTCTCTTCCTTTTGTTGTTGAGCCTGTTATGCTGAACCTTCCGTACTGTATGACTGTCTGGTTTGGCAGCCCGAGGAGCTGTTTTATGGTATCTTGCAGCTCCACCCTCATGTTTCCGAATTCTATGCTTCTCATTATGTGGGTTACCTTGTGCATTCCGTCCTCAACGGCGTTTTCAAAGTCGTATAGCGGCCAGACACAGTATTTTTTCCTGTGCAGGTAGTGTTCCTCGTAGGTTATCCTGAACAGGGCTGGGTCTCGCATTGCGTGGTTTGGGCTTTGCATGTCTGCCTTTAGCCTGAGTATCCTTTCGCCTTCTCCACACTTGCCCGCAAGCATCTCCTTCCATTCGCTCATGTTTTGTTTCGAGCTTTTCTCCCTGCAGGGGCATTCATGGCCTTTTTGCCTCATCTCCCTTATGCTGTCCTTGTCGCATTGGCAGGAGTACGCGTGGCGTTCTGAAATCAGCTTTTCTGCGTATTCATAGAACTTCGGCATGTCGTTGCTGACTATTATTGTTTTGTCGGGCGTTATCTGGAGGTAGCCTGTTATCTCGTTCTGCATTGATTCTATGTATTCTTGTTTTGCTGTCGAAGGGTTTGTGTCCTCGAACCTGAGTATGCATGTCCCGTTGTATTTTTTTGCGTAGAGGTAGTTTATCATGAAGCTTATGGCGTGTCCTATGTGCAGGTATTTTGATGGCTCGGGTGGTATCCTTGTCACCACTTTTCCATGCTCGGCGTTTTTCAGTTCCGGCAGGTCTCTTTTCGCATGCTTTTTTTTCTCGAGAAGTTCTGGCGCTATCTGCTCAAGCCTTTCCTTTTGCTGCTCCGGTTCCAGTTTGTTGACTTCGTTCACTATCCTGCTTATCTCTGCTGTGAGTTCCTTGACGTTTTTCTTCAGCTCGGGTTTTTCCTTGAGTATCTTCCCAAGCACCGGGCCCTGGCTTGCCTTTCCGTTGAAGCTTATTGCGTTCTGGAGAGCGTATTTCAGAATGTCTTCTCTGAGGCTTTGCATCCTGCTGGTTCAGGCTGTGCTGTTTTTAAATGTTTTTGGCGCTTTCTATTTCCCGCCTATCTCGCTTTCCAGTTTCTTGAGGACTTTGTCCAGCGCAAAGAACAGGTTCATGTCTGACATTGATGCGTTGTAGTGCTTGCCGTTGTCTATGACCATTCCGTGCAGCTCGAACTTTGTTGATTTCTCCCTTTCATGGATTTTTTTCATCTGTAGCCTGAGCAGCTCAAACCTGTTGCATATCTCTGTGAACCTTCTTGCATGGTTGCCTATTATTTTTTTTAGAATGACCTTGGAGCCTCCGTCGACTTCGTTGAAGCCCGCAAGCTGTATGTTGCCGCCCAGTGTTACTGTGTCTTCTGTTGTTTCTGTAGGGTCGTCCATTGGGCTTTTATTTGCCTGTTCGGTATAAATATTTTTTGGTTTCTTCAGTATCTCCGATTGGATGATTCTTCACTTGAAAGTGTTTAGAAAAATCAATGCAGGAGTTGTTCCTGCATTGACTGGTCCGAGTTTTTCACATATGTCCAAGACCAGAAAAGTGTTTA